>DASXIJ010000054.1:0-14544 GCA_036498045.1 Solirubrobacteraceae bacterium | reverse complement strand
GCGCGTGGACATCCGCCAGGCGCGGGCGTAGCATCAAGGGCCGAGCCAGACAACAGCCGACCAAAGGAGCCTGTGATGCAGATCGACATCAAGGGTCGAAATGTTCCGGTGAGCGACGAGATCCGCAATCAAGCGGTCCGTCGTCTGGACAAGGTCGCGCGCCAGGTCTCGCAGTTCGCGCGTGTCGAGATCGAGATCTTCACCGAGCCGAACCCGCGGGTGTCCGACTGCCACGTCGCCGAGGCGACGCTGTACCTCAAGGGCGTCACGCTGCGCGCCCGCGACCGGTCACCGGAGATGCTGCACTCGATCAACCTGATCACCGACGAGCTCGCTCGCCAGGTCAAGCGCCATCGAGACAAACGCCGCCACCGCCGCGAGGCGCGGACAGCTGCCGCCGATCGTCGCAACGCGATGGAGAGCGGATCGACGATCGGCCTGCCCGCAACCTAACCGCAGCGCGGGCGCTCGCCACCGCAGCGAGCCTGACCAGTCCTGACCGCGCGACCGGTCCAAGTGGCCGGCCGCGACGGCTGGGCGATCGGCGTTTACGCTCGCGCTCGCCGGGTAGAGACAAGCGCGACCGGGTGTCTCAATGGAGGGGGATTGGCGTGGGGCCGATCGTACGTCGGGGTATGCAGTCGCGATGGTGCAGGGTTGCGCGCCCATGCGCACCAGCCCTCGTCGCGTTTCTGTGCGTCGCAGCCAGCGCCCAGGGCGCGACCAACCGATCGCTGCCGCCGAAAGAAGGAACGGCGCCCGCGCCGGGCCCCGAAGCGCTCTACCAGGCGCCAGCGCAGGCGCCGCAGCTGGAAAACTCCCCCAACAGCGGCTGGCACGCCAAGCCGATCCTGATCTCCGGCGCGAGCGCCTACCGGCACGGCGAGTTCGTCTATCAGGGCTACGTCTACGACGACCACGGGGCCAAGGAGGTCGTCGACCCGACCAACCCGATGATCTCGCCCGGCGGCGACTCCTCCGGCGGTGACACGTTCTCAGAACCGACCGGCACCTACACCTACCCGACCGGCCCCGGCTATGACGAGAACGCGGCGAACCTGGTCGAACTGCGCGTGCGGCCGAAGAGCGCGAAGACCGCGTTCAGGATCACGCTGAACACGCTCGAGGACCCGAGCCTCGTCGCGACGGCGATCGCGATCGGCGGGACCGAAGGCGAACCCCATCCGTTCCCGTTCGGCGCCAATGTCAGCGCGCCGGCGCAGTACTTCCTCACTGTCCACGGTCAAACGGCATCGCTCACGGACGCCGTCACGGGCACCGAAGTGCCCGGACCGCCGCCCACCGTCAGCGTCGACCTCGTTCGCCGGCAGGTAACCGTCGAAGTCTCACACCAGCAGTGGAACCCGGGCAGCTCGACGGTTCGCCTCGCGGCCGGCGTCGGCCTGTGGAACGAAGCGACCGGCTCCTACCTGCTCCCGGGCGCGACTGCCAGCGCGACGCAGCCGGGCGGAGCGGGCGCCGACCCGTCGCCGCCGGCGTTCTTCGACGTCGCCTTCCGCTTCAACGCGCAGGAGCCCGTGCCGGGAACGCCCAATCCGAGCAACGAGGCGGACCCCGCCTACTGGCGCGAGTCCGCTCAGGCGCAGGCGCTCGCGAGCGGAAACATCAGCGCCTTCCACGCCGAAGTCGACTTCTCCAAGCTGATCGCCAAAGCCGAAGACGACATGCCCGGCCAGCCGACTGGCGTCCCTCAGAGCGGTTACTTCGATCGGATCCTCGCGTCGCACTACTCCGACGGGCAGGGCGCCGACTATGCGACCGGCGGCTGCGGCAGCTCGGCCCAGTGCGTCGGCGCGATGCGCGGACAGCTGCTGCCCTACGCGATCTATGTGCCGGCGGGCACGACGCCGGGCGCCGGCTGGGGAGCGACGCTCCTGCTGCACTCGCTGTCTGCAAACTACAACCAGTTCGAGGGCACCAAGAATCAATCCGAGTTCGCCGCGCGCGGCGGCGGCTCGATCGTCTTCACGCCGTCCGGGCGCGGTCCCGACGGGTGGTACTACGACCACGCCGGCGCCGATACGTTCGAAGTGTGGGCCGACGTAGCCGCCCACTACCCGCTCGACCCATCGTTCACGGACATCGCCGGGTATTCGATGGGCGGCTACGGCACGTACAAGTTCACCTCGCAGTTCCCCGACCTGTTCGCCCGGGCGCAGCCGACCGTCGGCCCGCCCGGCCTCGGGGTGTGGGCGCCGCCGCTCGAACCTCAGCCGGGCGGAAACCAGTCGCTGACGCAGCGAATGCTCGCGTCGGTACGGAACGTCCCCTTCTTGATCTGGGATGAGACGACCGACGAGCTCGTGCCGATCGCAGGCGTGCTCGAACAGGTCAAAACGTTCGACGAACTCGGATACCGCTACAGCTTCGACCAGTTTCAGGCCGGCGACCACCTGACGCTCGCGGTCAACGACGAATACGCGCCTGCGGCGGCGTTCCTCGGCACAGAAACGGTCAACCGCAACCCTGCCCACGTGACCTACGTCTACAACCCGACGATGGACTTCGCGGCTGACGGCACAGCCGCGGGCCACGCTTACTGGCTCTACGGTGTGGCGCTGCGCGACCCAAGCGGCACCGCGCCGCTGGGCAAGGTCGACGTCCGCTCGGAGGGGTTCGGGCTCGCCGACCCGGTGCCAGGCGAAACCGAACACGGGGCGGGGGCGCTGACTGGCGGGCAGATCCCGGCAATCCCCTACACGAGCCAGAGCAAGTCGTGGTCCCCCGCAGCGAGCGCTCCAGCGCAGGACGCCCTCGACATCACCGCGACGAACGTGTCGGCCGTGACGATCGACGCCAAGCGCGCCAAGGTCAACTGCAAAGCGCATCTGAACGTCGTCACAGACGGGCCGCTGACCGTCACGCTGGCCGATTGCAACGGGATCAAGAGCACGCCTCAGAGCTTCAGCTTCGGCTGAGTTGTGGGCCTTTCAGGGTCGCGAAGGTCGCGACCCGCGCCGTGGGCCGCGGCGCCGGCGCGGCGCCGTCGGCCGTTCGCGCAGGCCCGCTACAGCTCCGGTCGAGACGTCGCGCGGCACCGCAATGGGCCGGCCGGCGGCGGTCGCGCTAGAGCTATCCTTGGCCAATGCCATCTCTGCTGGATCGCGCGCTGAACGTCGGCGAGGCGAAGAAGTACAAGGCCTACCAGAAACGGGTCGCGCTGATCAACGCGTTCGAGCCCGAGCTCGAACACGACTCGGACACCGAGCTGCGCGAGCGGATGGACGCCCTGCGCGATCGGGCCGCCGACGGCGAGGAGCTCGATGCGCTGCTGCCCGAGTGCTTTGCGATCGTCCGCGAGACAGGCAAGCGCACGATGGGCATGCGCCACTTCGACGTCCAGCTGATCGGGGGCATGGCGCTGCACGACGGGCAGATCGCCGAGATGAAGACCGGCGAGGGAAAGACGCTGACCGCGACGCTAGCCGTCGCGCTCAACGCCCTGGCGGTCCGCCGCCCGAGCGCTGACCGGCCGGCCGACGACGGCGAGGCGCCGCAGCGCAAGGGCGTTCACGTCGTGACCGTCAACGACTACCTCGCGCGGCGCGATGCCGCGTGGATGAGCCCGATCTACGAGGGCCTCGGGTTCAGCGTCGGCGTGCTGCAGAACATGCAGCCGATCGATGAGAAGCACCGCGAGTACGCGTGTGACGTCGTGTACGGGACTAACTCGGAGTTCGGCTTTGACTACCTGCGCGACAACATGGCCACCGAGCTCTCCGAAAAGGTCCAGCGCGGGCACGCGTTCGCGATCGTCGACGAGGTCGACAACATCCTGATCGACGAGGCGCGCACGCCCCTGATCATCTCAGGCGCGCCCGAACAGGCCGCCGACCTGTACGTCAAGTTCGCCCGGCTGGCGCCGCAGATGAAAGCCGGCAAAACCCCGGAGGGAATGGACCCGCGCTCGAAGAAGCAGTTCACGGCGGACTTCGACTTCGAGATCGACGAGAAGCAGAAGACCGTCGCGATCACCGAGCAGGGCGTCGCAAAGGCCGAGCGGTTCCTGCGCCTGGACCACCTCTACCGCGCCGAGAACGGGCACCTCGTCAACCACCTGATCCAGTCGCTGCGCGCCGAGTCGCTGTATAAGCGAGACGTCGACTACGCGGTGATCGACGACGAGGTCAAGATCATCGACGAGTTCACCGGGCGGATCCTCGACGGACGGCGCTGGTCGGAGGGGCTGCACCAGGCGATCGAGGCGAAGGAGGGCGTGCGGATCCAGGAGGAGAACCAGACGCTCGCGACGATCACCTACCAGAACTTCTTCCGCCTGTACGACAAGCTCGCGGGGATGACCGGAACGGCGCTGACCGAGGCGACCGAGTTCATGAAGATCTACGAGCTGCCGGTCGTGCAGGTGCCGACCAACATGCCGATGGTGCGCGGCGACCGCAACGACCAGATCTACAAGACCAAGGAGGGCAAGTGGAGCGCCGTGGTCAAAGAGATCGCTGCGCGCCACGAGAACGGTCAGCCGGTGCTCGTCGGAACGATCTCGGTTGAGGTCTCAGAGCTGCTGTCCGATCGCCTGACTCGCAGCGGGATCGACCACACGGTGCTCAACGCCAAGCCCGAGCACGCGGCGCGCGAGGCGGAGATCGTCGCCGAGGCCGGGCAGCCCGGCGCCGTCACGATCGCGACCAACATGGCCGGGCGCGGCGTCGACATCAAGCTCGGCGGCAACCCTGAACACATCGCTCGCCTCGAGCTTGCGCGCCGCGGCGTCGACCCCGATGACGACGACCACGAGCGCCGGATGCAGCAGGCGCTCCCGGAGATCGAGCGCGACGTCGAGGAGGCTCGCCAGCACGTGATGGCCGCCGGCGGCTTGTTCATCTGCGGTACCGAGCGACACGAGTCCAGACGGATCGACAACCAGCTGCGCGGTCGCTCAGGGCGTCAGGGCGACCCGGGCGAGAGCCGCTTCTTCCTCTCCGCCGAGGACGACCTCGTGCGGCTGTTCGCGGGAGATCGGATCTACCGGATCCTCGACAAACTCGGCGGTGTCGACGATGAGGGCAACGAGGAGCCGATCGAGGCGGGGATGCTGTCCAAGCAGATCGAGAAAGCGCAGAAGAAGGTCGAGGAACAGAACTTCCTGATCCGCAAACGCGTGCTCGAGTACGACGACGTGATGAACGAGCAGCGCCGGGTCATCTACGCATATCGCGACGAGGTGCTCGAAGGCAAGAGCATCGGCGAGGAGGCGCGACGCGAAGTCGCCGCCGTAATCGAGCGCACGATCGACCAGTACACCCCCGGCGACTTCATGGAGGACTGGGACCTCGATGGGATGTTCACGGCGCTCGGCCAGTTCTTCCCGCCGGAGCTCTCTGACGACGATCTCGATCCCGAGCGGATCGACCGCGCGATGCTGACAGAGCGCGTCACCGAGGAGGCGCTCGCGCGCTACGACGCTCGCGAGCAGGCGCTCGGCGAGGAGCTGATGGGCGCGCTCGAGCGGTTTCTGCTGCTCCAGATCATCGACGAACGCTGGCGCGAGCACCTGTTCGACATGGACTACCTGCGCGAGGGCATCCACCTGCGCGGGCTCGCCCAGATCGACCCGCTCGTTGCGTACAAGAACGAGGCGTTCACGCTGTTCGGCGACCTGATGAACATCGTCTGGACCGACTACGCGCGGATGATCTTCAACGTCGAGGTCAACGTCGAGGGCGAGAACGGCGGCGGCGCGCCGGTGCCGAGCTTCGCCGCGTCGGGCAGCTCCACGCGCGCCGGGCGAGTGTCGTACTCCGGCGGCGAGAGCCTCGTCGGCGCGGGCGCGATGGCCGCAGCCGCAGCCGCCGCCGGCACGCCGGGAGTCGAAGAAGGCTTCAACGAAGCCGAGGCGCTCGAAGCGATGCCCGTGATCGAGCAGCGCGTCGTCGACGAGGAGCACCAGGTCGGGCGCAACGACCCGTGCTGGTGCGGGAGTGGTAAGAAGTTCAAGAAGTGCCACGGCGCCTAGCGGGTCGCGGACGCGTCGCGCAGCGGCGTCCTCGCTCGCTCGCGTGCGAAGCACGCCACGCTCGGATCGGGCCCGAGCGATCGTGGCTCGTCGACGGCGCTGATAGCGTGGAGGAATGGCCAGCACCGCAGCCAGCGAGTCGACTCCTGAGCGGCTGGCCTCGATCCGTGAGCAGATGAACCTGCTCGCGGACTATCTTTGACCCGGCTTCGCTGGGCGAGCGCGTGGCGGCGCTCGAGACCGAGATGGGCGCGCCCGGGTTCTGGGATGACGCCGAGCGCGCCGCATCGGTGTCGGGCGAGCACGCGCGGGCGAACAGGCGCCTGGAGATGTTCACCGCGCTGCAGCGGGACGTAGACGATCTCGACGCGCTAGTCGAGATGGCGGTCGAGGAGGAGTCGCTACAGGCCGAGGTCGACGAGCAGATCGCCTCGGTCGAGCAACGTCTGGGAGAGCTCGAGGAGCAACGGCTGTTCTCGGGCAAGTACGACGGTGGCGACGCTCTGGTCACGGTCAACGCCGGAGCCGGCGGGACCGACGCGCAGGACTGGGCCGAGATGGTGCTGCGGATGGAGATGCGCTGGGCCGAGCGCCGCGGCTTCTCCGTCGAGCTGCTGGAGGTCAGCCCGGGCGAGGAAGCGGGGATCAAGGCGGCGACGTTTCGCGCATCCGGGGAGAACGCGTACGGGCTGTTCGGCGCCGAGCGTGGCGTCCACCGGCTCGTGCGCCTGTCGCCGTTCGACTCCGCGCATCGGCGCCAGACGAGCTTCGCCGGAGTCGAGGTCGCGCCCGTGGTCGGCGACTCGGGCGAGGTCGAGATCAACGAAGACGACCTGCAGGTCGACACCTACCGCGCGTCTGGGGCCGGTGGCCAGCACGTCAACAAGACCGACTCGGCCGTGCGGATCACGCACCGTCCAAGCGGGATCGTCGTGCAGTGTCAGAACGAGCGGTCGCAGTCATCCAACCGCGCGACGGCGATGGCGATGCTCCGCGCGAAGCTGCTCGAACGCCAGGAGCGCGCGCGCCAGGAGGAGATCGCGCGCGAGAAGGGCGAGGCCCAAGACGTCAACTTCGGCTCGCAGATCCGCTCGTACGTGCTGCACCCATATACGCTCGTCAAGGACCACCGGACGGGCTACGAGATGGGCGATGTCCAGCGGGTGCTCGACGGGGACCTCGACGGCTTCGTGCGCGCTTACCTGCTCGCGTCGGCCGCACCGGTGGGGTAGCTGTGGACGAGCTCACAAAGCTCGTCGAGCGCGCGCTCGCGGAGGACGTCGGCACGGGCGACGTGACGACGCTCGCGACGGTCGCCGCGGATACGCGCGCGATCGCGTCGATCACGCAGAAGGCACCGGGGGCGATCTACGGGCTCGACGCGGCGGCGACCGCGTTCACGGCGCTCGACCCCGACGCGCGGATCGAGCGGCTCGTCGACGAGGGCGTCTGGCGCGAGGATGGCGGTCCGGTGATGACGATCGACGGCACCGCTCGCGCGCTGCTGACGGCCGAGCGCACAGCGCTGAACTTCCTCGCCCACCTGTCCGGCGTCGCGACGATGGCGGCGCTGGCCGCGCGTGCCGTCGCGGGGAGCGGCGCGACGGTGCTCGACACGCGCAAGACGACGCCTGGGCTGCGGATGCTCGAGAAGGCCGCCGTTGCCGCCGGCGGCGCGAGCAACCATCGCGCCGGGCTGTACGACGCGATCCTGATCAAGGAGAACCACATCGCCGCGGCTGGCGGGATCACCGCGGCGATCGAGCGCGCCCGGGCGGCCGCGCCGAAGCTGGCGGCGACGCTCGAGGTCGAGGTTCGCGAGGAGCGCGAGATCGACGAGGCACTCGCTGCCGGCGCGCCGCGACTGCTGCTCGACAACATGAACGAAGCACGACTGCGCGCAGCCGTCTCGCGCGTCGACGGCCGGGCTGAACTGGAGGCGAGCGGCGGCGTCACGCTGCAGACGCTGCTCGCGATCGCCGAAACGGGGGTCGACTTCATCTCGATGGGTGCCTTGACGCACTCGGCGCCCGCGCTTGACCTCTCGCTGCTGCTCGAGCTCGCGACCTAGCAATGCGTGCGGGGCTCGCGGCATTCCCGCTCTCGCCCGCCGCGTCGTAGATCACCAGCGCGATGATCGCGGTCGATGGCGGCTCGATCCGCGCGATTTGACGCAACTGGCGCGGGGATAGAATGAGCCCGATGGACCTGCCGATGGCGCCCACGTTGGCTGCGGCCGAGGCCGTCAAGGACGACCTCACGCCCGCGGAGATCGCCTCGCTGAAGGCGGAGGTACGCGATCTCGCCGAGCAGCGCAGCGCGGTGATCCTCGCGCACAACTACCAGGTGCCAGAGGTCCAGGACGTAGCCGACTACGTGGGCGACTCGCTGGGGCTCTCGCGCCAGGCGGCGGCGACCGACGCCGACGTGATCGCCTTCTGCGGCGTGCACTTCATGGCCGAGACGGCTTCGGTCCTGTGCCCCGAGAAGACCGTGCTGATTCCCGACCTCCGCGCCGGCTGCTCGCTGGCCGCATCGATCGACGCAGAGCAGCTCGCCGCTTGGCGCGCCGAACACCCTGATGGTGTCGTCGTCATGTACGTGAACACGACCGCCGAAGTCAAGGCGCTGACCGACTACTGCTGCACGTCGGCCAACGCCGTCGACGTCGTCCGCCACATCTACGACACGCGCGGGGCCGACACCGAGGTCCTGTTCGGGCCGGACATGTGGCTCGGCGCGTACGTCGAGAAGCAGCTGGGCAAGCCGATGCACGTCTGGGACGGCGAGTGTCACGTGCACGCCGGGATCCGTCCGGCCGACATCGAGGCTACCCGCGCGGCGCATCCGGGCGCCGACTTCTTGATCCACCCCGAGTGCGGCTGCACGACGAGCGTGATGGAGTACGTCGCCTCCGGCGACATCTCCGGCGAGGGCGTGCACATGCTCTCAACCGGCGGCATGCTGAGCTACGCCGAGCACGCCGAGTCGGCGATCGCCGGGAGCGAGGGAACGCCGGCCGGCCAGGTGGAGGAACCCGGCCTGGAAGGCTCTTCGCAGGCCGCCGCCGAGAACGGCGGCGCCGGCAAGGTCCGCGAGGCGATCGTCGCGACCGAGACCGGGATGCTCTACCCGCTGCAGATGGCGGCGCCCGACGTGAGCTTCATCGCTGCGAACCCGCGTGCGGCGTGCGTCTACATGAAGATGATCACGCTGCGCAAGCTGCGCGACGCGCTGCTCGAGATGAAGTTCGAGGTACGCGTGCCGCCGGAGATCGCCGAGCGCGCGCGGTTGCCGATCGATCGGATGGTGGCGATCGGGTAGCACCAGTGGTCGGCTGTGGCGAATACGCCATAAGACGGATGATTTCTGTGGCGGATATGCTACGCTTCTTGTGTGTCCGCCCACGATGAGGAGATTGCAGCCGAACTGATCTCGCGGATTCGCGCGGTCAGTGGCTTCAGCCAGACCGAGCTGGCGCGCCGCAGCGGACTCGATCGGTCCGTCGTGAGCGCCTACGAGCATGGGCGACGCCAGCCGTCGGTGGCGGCGCTCGCCCGGATTGCTGCGGCAGCCGGAATGGAGCTCGACCTCGCTCCAGCCAGCAACGCGGCGGCGGAGGAGCATGCAGGTCGAGTTCTCGGTCAGGTCCTCGAGCTTGCTGAGGCTCTGCCGTATAAGCCACGCGACGAGCTCACCTACCCGCCGCTGATCGAGCTACGAGCATGAGCAAGCTGAGCGAGCTCCTGCTCGCTGTGCACGACTCGCTCGAGCGGGCCGGAATTCCGCACGCGGTCGGCGGGGCGATCGCCCTCGGCTACTGCACGCTCGATCCGCGCGGCACGAGAGATCTCGACTTCAACGTCTTCGTCGGGCCGGAGCGGGCTCGGGAAGTGTTCGCCGCGCTTCCGGAGGAGGTCGAGGTCAACGGCGAGCGCTTGGAACGGCTCGAACGTGACGGTCAGGTCAGGCTCAGGTCTGGAATCACGCCAGTCGACCTGTTCCTCAATGTCCTTCCCTTCCACGATCACGTCGCAGACCATGTCCGGCAGGTGCCCTTCGAAGGGCGCACCATCCCGGTGTTGAGTTGCACCGCGCTGGTCGTCTTTAAGGCGATGTTCGATCGAACTCAGGATTGGGCCGACATCGAGGCGATGGTCGAGGCGCAGTCGTTCGACCCGGCCGAGGCGAGTCAGTGGATCAGAGAGATGCTGGGGGACGACCGAAGGATCGATCAGTTGGCCGCGGCGCAGGATCGACGTCGCTCACAGGGCGAGCCCCGCCCGCTGCGTCGACGACCCGACGGCGGCGTCGACGCTCCGGGCTAGAACTCGTCGGCCGACTGCGGCCCGACGCACGCCACGGCGAGCTTGTCAGCGACGCCCGACGCGACCTCGCGGACCTCATCGAAGGTGACGGCGTCCAGCGCGGCGATCGCGCCATCGGGGTCGATCGACTCGCCGAAGACGATCTTCTGGTTGGCCGCGTAGCGCGCGACGGCGTTGGTGTTCTCAAACGACAGTACGAGCCGACCGGCGGAGTAGGCGCGTGCGCGCTGGACCTCCTCCTCGGTCGGGCCGTCGTCGCGCAACTCGTCGACGATCTCGCGCATCCGCGTGTAGGCCTCGATGCACTTTGCCGAGTCCAGGCCCGACCCGAGCTGCAGGATCGGCACGTCGGCGAACGCGTGGTTGACCGCGTACACCGAGTAGCACAGGCCGCGTTTCTCGCGGATCTCGTCGAACAGGCGCGAGCCCATCGAGCCGCCGAGCAGCGTCGCGTAGATCGACAGCGCCGCTCGCTGGCGGAGGTCGCCGACGGCGACGTCGGGACGGTAGATCATGCGCAGGTGCGACTGGTTGGTCTCACGCTGGTCGACGAGCGTCTGCGGCACAAACGACGGCGCGGGGTCGTACGCGTCGGGCGCCGGCAGCTCGGGAAAGCGCGCAAACGCTGCCTGCAGCTCGTCCTCATCGGGCAGGTGGTCGAGGTTTCCGACGAGGAACGCGCCGCCGCGGGCGCCCGCCCAGCGGCGCTCGCGAAACGCGACGATCCCGTCACGCGTGAAGCTGCGAAGGTTCTCCTCCGGCCCGAGTACCGTGCGTCCGAGCGGATGGTCGCCGAACGCAGCTTTGTCGATCAGGTACTCGGCGACCATCGACGGCTGGTCGTAGGCGCGGTTGATCTCCTGGATCACGACGCCGCGCTCGCGGTCGAGCTCCTCGGCGTCGATCCGCGGACGACCGACGAAATCCGTCAGCAGGTCGATCGCCGGTGCGGCGCTCTCGGCGCGGACGGTGATGTGAAACGCGACAAGGTCCTGGCTCGTGTACGCGTTGAGCACGCCCCCGAGCCGCTCGGCCGTCTCGTTTACGTCCCTGTAGGTCGGATAGCTCTCGCCGCCCTTGAACACGAGGTGCTCGAGGAAGTGAGCCATGCCGTTCTCCTCGGGGCGCTCGTTGCGTGCGCCGGCGTCGAATGCGATCAGCACGGTAAGCGCCCGCGTGCCCGGGAGGGCGATCCGGTTGATCGGCAGCTGATTCTCGGCGACGGTCGTCGTCGTGATCTCGGCCATCAGGCGTCTCACGATAGCTCGACCCTGCAAAACCGATTGCATGCAGGGCTTTTGCTTTCGCAAGCGCGGTGGTCACGGTACCGTCACGAGCCATGCCCGCGACCGACACGATCGTCTCGCCCCCGCGCGAGCGGCGCACTCGCGAGCTCCCGCCGCCGGGGATCGAGCGCCGCCGCGGCGAGCACGCGGCCGTCCGCCGGGCCGTCGCGCCCGCGCGCGACGAGCGCGAGGTCGTCGTCGAGTTTCGCGGTGTCTCCAAGCTGTACGGACCCGGAGGCGTCGGGCTCGAACGGGCCACGTTCGCGGTGCACCGTCAGGAGATGGTCTTCCTCGTTGGCCCGACGGGGTCGGGCAAGTCGACGATCATGCGCCTGCTGATCAAGGAGCTCGATCCGACCGATGGCCGGATCGTAGTTGCGGGCCGTGATCTGGACAAGATCGAGCGCAAGAAGATCCCTTACTACCGGCGCAACGTCGGCGTCGTCTTTCAGGACTTCAAGCTGCTGCCGACGCGCACGGTGTACGACAACATCGCCTACGCGCTGCAGGTGACCGGCGCCTCGCGCAAGCAGATCCGCGCCACGCTCCCCGACGTCCTGCGCCTGACGGGGCTGTCGACGAAGCTGCACAACTACCCGCACCAGCTTTCAGGCGGCGAGCAGCAGCGTGTGGCGGTTGCGCGCGCGTTCGCGAGCCATCCGCCGCTGTTGCTGGCCGACGAGCCCACCGGCAACCTCGATCCGGCGACGTCGATCGGGATCATGCAACTGCTCTACCGGATCAATCGCGCCGGGACGACCGTGATCATCGCGTCGCACGACAACGCGATGGTCGACCGGATGCGACGGCGGGTGATCGAGCTCAAGCGTGGGCGGATCGTGCGCGATGAGGCTTCGGGGCTGTACGGGGCGCGCGAAGAGAACACCGACGAGCTCGGTGAGCGCCTCAAACGGGAAGCCGAGTGAGGCCGGCCTTCTTTCTCAAAGAGTCGTTTCGCTCGATGCGGCGCAACGCGGTGCCGAGCTTCGCGGCGCTCGCGTCGGTGCTCGTAACGACGCTCGTGCTCGGCGTGTTCATCCCCGTAGTCGAGGCGACCAACGGCGCGGCCAACGACGTGCGCCGGCGCGTGCTCGTTGACGTCGACCTCAGCACGAGCGCGACGCCGGCCGAAGCCGCGCGCGTGCGCAGTGAGCTCCAGCGCGCGCCGCACGTCAAGGAGATCGAATTCGTCTCCAAGCAGGCAGGCTACGAACAGGAGAAGAAGCTCGATCCGCAGGCGCTCGCGTTGATCGGCTACAACCCGCTGCCCGACATCTTCAGGATCACGCCCGATCGCCCGGACAACTCCGGCGCGGTTCGCGCCGAGCTCGACCAGGCCAGCCCGCTCGGTACGCGACTGGTCAGTGACCCGGCGATCGCCGCCGTGCAGAACCGCCAGGCTCAGACGGACAAGATCCTCTCGGCGACCCGCGTGATCAAGATCACGATGGCCCTGCTCGCGGTGCTGCTCGTGATCGCATCGATCCTGCTGATCTCGAACACCATCCGTCTTTCGCTGTTCGCACGCCGCCGCGAGGTGGAGGTCATGAAGCTCGTCGGCGCGACCGACTGGTTCATTCGCTGGCCGTTCGTGCTCGAGGGCCTGTTCCTGGGCGCGCTCGGCGGCGCCAGCGCGATCGGCCTGCTCGCGCTCGCGAAGGTCACGCTCGTCGACCCGCTCGCCAGCACGGTGAAGCTGATCTCCCAGCCGAACATGATCGCGTTCCCGCTGCTGATCGCGATCCTGATGGGTTGCGCGATCGCCGTCTCGGCCGCCGGATCGGGGATCTCGCTGCGGCGCTTTCTCAGAGTCTGACCCCTACCCTGGGGAGGCGATGCCCTCCCGACGACGACAGCCGCTGCTGGCGGTGCTCGCGATCGCCCTGCCCGTGCTGCTCGTCCTCGGGGTCTATCTCGGGGGGCACCCAGAAGATCTCCCGGGGTTCGCGCGCGATGCGTTCGTTGCCGATCACGAAACGCGCGTGGTCAACGAAGCGATCGCACGGATCGCGAGCGACTACTACCGTCCGGTAGACACGCGGAGCCTGACCAACGGCTCGGTCAGCGGCGCCGTGGCGAGCCTCAAAGACCGCTTTTCGCACTACCTGTCGCCGCGCGAATTCAACGAATTCAACTCACCACCCAGCTTCACCGGGATCGGCGTGTCGGTCGAGCCGGTTCGCAACGGGCTGCGCATCGCGCGCGTGTTTGACAAATCGCCGGCCGCGCGCGCGGGCCTGCAGGCGGGTGACACGATCGTCTCGGTCGGCTCGCGCCGGTTGACCGGCGTCTCGCCGGATGCGGCGATCGCGATGATCAAAGGTCGCCCCGGCACGGACGTGCGGCTCGGCGTCGAGCAGCGACGCCACGGGCGCACGGCGCTCGCGACGCTGCAGCTCACGCGGGCGACGATCTCAGAGCCCGTCGTCGCGTCGCTGACCAAGACGGTCGATCACAAGAAGCTCGGCGTCGTCGCGCTCGCGACGTTCAGCCCGGGAGCGCATGGCGAAGTGCGCGAAGCGGTCGAACGCGAGCTGCACGGCGGCGCGCGCGGGATCGTGCTCGATCTTCGCGCGAACGGCGGCGGCCTCGTCGAGGAGGCACGCCTGATCGCGAGCGTGTTCGTCTCCAAGGGGACGATCGTCTCCACGCGCGGACGCCGCCAGCCGAGCCAGACGCTGACCGCGACCGGCGACGCGATCTCGCCGAAGGTGCCGGTCGTCGTGCTCGTCGACCACAACACCGCATCGGCGGCCGAGATCGTCACCGCCGCGTTGCAGGACCACCAGCGCGCGACCGTCGTCGGAACGCACACGTTCGGCAAGGGCGTCTTTCAGGAGGAGGAGCCGCTGTCCAACGGCGGCGCGCTCGACATCACCGTCGGCGAGTACTTCACGCCCGACGGTCGCAACCTCGGCGGCGGCGGCGTCAAGCA
>DASXIJ010000053.1:0-37211 GCA_036498045.1 Solirubrobacteraceae bacterium | reverse complement strand
GCAGCGTGTCGCCGATCGACGGGATCCGCGCGAGCACGAGGCCGCGGTAGAACAGATTCGCGATCACGCGCGCGGTGAGCAGCGTCGACTGGCCGATCGCCACGTCCCAGACGAGCGCCGGGTGCGCCAGCGCGCCGGGGGTGCCGGCGACCGCGCGGGCGAGCGTCGCGTCGAGCGCGACCGCTAGGCGGTCGCCGACGATCGCCTGGTGCAGCGCGGCCATCCCGTCGGTCAGCGTCACGGCCGGCGCGCGGCGCTCGACGAGCCCGACATGCAGGTCCTCGAAGTACGGGGCGCCGGAGACGCTCACGTGCGCGTCATGTACAGGCCGTCCGCGACGGCGCGCTCGGGTGTGCTCGCGCGCCGCCCGAGCGCGAAGTAGCCGGCGAGCAGCGCCGCGGCCAGCGCGGCGTAGGCGACGCGTTCGCCGGCGGCCTGCGCGAGCGCGCCGCCGCCCGCCGAGCCGATGATGTTGCCGGGAGGCCAGGTCAGGTCCATCATCGCGACGACCATCAGCTGCGCGATTCCTACGGCGGCGCACGCGTCGGACAGCATCACCATCACCGGCGCCCACAGCACGCCGATCAGGATCAGCGCGACGACGATCAGCGCGGCGGTGCCGACACGCGTGTGGACCCACGGAATGAGGAGCACCGCCGGGACGCACGCGAGCAGGCCGGCGCGCACCGGCCGCAACGGCCCGCGGCGATCCGACCAGCGACCGTAGAACGGGCGCACGACGATGCCGAGGATCGCGGCGACGCCGAACGTCGCGGCGATCTCGGTCGAGCCGGCGCCGAGCCCGTGCTGCTGCAGCGGCGCGAGCACGCTGATCGCGGCGAGCACGATCGCCGGCAGCAGGGTGATCCACATGACCTTGCGGATCTCGCGCGACGCGAGCGCCGGGCCCAGCGCGAGGCGCTTCTCGACCGGCGGCGGCGGTCCGGCAAAGCGCGTCGTGACCAGTGCGAGGAGCGCGCACAGCGCGGCGATCGCCGCGAACGTGGTGGCCCGGCCGGCGGCCGCGGCGATTCCGCCCGCCGCCGGGCCGGCGATCGCCCCCGCCTCGCTGACGCCGAACGCGAACCCGAGCAGCTCGCCGCGCCGCTGCAGCGGCGCGACCTCGAGCAGCCACAGCATCGCCGCCGTCCAGCACGCCGCGCCGGCCAGGCCCTGCACGAAGCGCGCCGCCAGCAGGGCGCCGTAGCCGTCGGCGAGCCCGAACACGACGCTCATCGCTGCGAACGTCGCGAGGCTCACGAGCGCAGTCGTGCGCACGCCCAGGCGCACGACGATCAGCAGCGCCGGGATCGCGCCGACGGCGCAGCCGACCGCGTACATCGCGACGAGCACGCCAGCCTGCGACGTGGACAGGCCGAGCTGGTGTTTGAGCTCCGGCAGCAGCGGCGAGAGCACGGTGAAGAACACCAGCTCGAGGAACATCAGCGAGGTCGTCAACGCGAGCAGTCGGCGCACGTCCCGATCCTAGCCGCGCGCCTATTTGGCCGCACAGCCAGTTTGTTTCCCGACGGTCGCCCGTCAGCCGGCGCGCTCGGCGGAGGCGAGACCGCGTCGCGCCCAGACGGCGGCGAGCGCCGAGCCGGCGGCGAGCAGGCCGAACGCGAGCGCGACTTTCACCGGGGTTCCGGCGAGCAGGCCGCGCGCGGCCTCGAGCGCGGTCGTCGCCGGGTTGACGCGCGCGACGGAGTGGATCCAGCCGCTGAGCAGGTTCAACGGCACATACACGGGCGCGAGGAAGAGGACGACGAACACCGGCATCTGGATCAGCGGCCCGGCCTGTTCGGTGCGCAGGAACATCGCCACGCCACACGCCCACAGCGCGGCGACGAGGTTCGTCAGCACGCCGAGACCGACGATCCCGACGAGTTCGCGGCCGTTTCCGATGACGTCCATCCCCGCGAGCAGCGCGGCGGCGGTTATCACGGTCGCCGTCAACAGCCAGCGCCCGAGCGCGCCGAGCGCGTAGCCGGCGATGATCCCGCTGCGCCGCGGCGCCGTCAGCAAGAGCCGGCGCGCGAACCCCGAGTCGAAGTCGCGCGCGATCGCAAAGCCGGTGAAGACGCCGCCGAACGCGGCCGACTGGAGGAACACGAACGCGAACTGGAAGGCGGTGTAGCCCGGCTTGTAGTGGAAGTTCGGAACTTCTGCGACCTTCGACAGCCCGCCGGCGAACGCCGCGAGGAAGAACAGCGGGAAGATCAGCGACGGCAGCAGGATCGCCGGGCTCGCGAGCGTGTTGTGGATCGAGCGCCACGCCACGCCACGCGCAACGAACACGAACCGCCTCACGTGCGCACCAGCCTGTTCTTCATCGCCGCCCCGGCGAACGACAGCGTGATCACGCTCAGAGCCAGCGCGAAGCCGAACCCGAGCGCGAGCGCCCGGCCATCCCAGCCGGTGATGATCAGGCTGCGGATCCCCTCGATCAGGTACGAGACCGGGTTGTACGTCGCCACCTCTTTGAACCATTCGGTCTTGATCAGGTTGCGCGGCAGGCTCGACGAGCTGAGAAAGACCGTCACGAACAGCAGCGGGAAGAAGCCCTGGACGGCTTCGCCCGTGCCGAAGCGCAGCGCCAGCAACGAGCCGAGCCCGGCGAATCCGAATGCGATCAGGATCGACAGCGCGAGCAGCACCAGCGCGCCGCCGAAGCCGCTGGCGATGCCGACGCCGCTGGCGATGCCGACGAGCAGGTAGCACAGCGACTGCACGCACGCGACGACGACCGCCCCGCCGAGCTGTCCCGCCAGCAGCGCCGAGCCACGCAGCGGCGTCAGCGCGAGCCGATCGAAGAAGCCCGACTGGATGTCGCGCGCGAGGTCGGTGCCGGCGGTGATCGCGACGAACAGCGCGCCCTGCAGGAACGGCACGGCGAGCGCGAAGTCGCGGTAGCTGACGTTTGGGAAGCCCGGGATCCTCCGCGCGGCGCTCAGCGCCGATCCATTGATCGCGAACAGGATCAACGGGAACAGCACCGGAAAGACCAGCAGCGCGCGCTGGCGAAACGTCCGCTTGACCGAGCGTCGCGCGACGGCGCCGACCTGTTCGAGCAGGCTCGGCGCGCGCAGCGCGGGCGCCGCCGGGCCCGCGCCGGCGCCGGCGCCGGCGCCGGCGAGCGCGGGGCGGGCGCTAGCCGCCATCGGGCTCCTCGCCCGCGCCCTCGAGCTTGCGCCCGGTCTTTGCGAGGAACACGTCGTCGAGCGAGGGCTGGTGGAGAACGAGCGACGCGACCTTCAGGTGCGCGTGGTCGAGCGCGCGAACGATCTCGGCCAGCTGCGTCTCGCCGCCGGGGAGCTGCACGGTGACCGCGCCGTTGCCGTTGCGCGCGAGCGTGCCGAAGCTCGTCAGCCGCTCGGCGAGCGTGTCGCCGGCGGTCGGGTCGGCCGGCACGACCTCGACAGTCGGGCTACCGATCTCCTCCTTCAACTGCGCCGGCGTGCCCTCGGCGACGATGTGGCCGTGGTCGATGATCCCGACGCGGTCGGCGAGCGCGTCGGCCTCCTCGAGGTACTGCGTCGTCAGGAACACCGTCATCCCCTCCTCGCGAGCCAGCCGCGAGACCTCCTCCCAAAGCGCCGTGCGGCTCTGCACGTCCAGGCCGGTCGTCGGCTCGTCGAGGAACAGGATCCGCGGGCTGTGGACGAGCGCGAGCGCGAGGTCGAGCCGGCGCTTCATGCCACCCGAGTAGCCGCCCACGCGGCGATCGGCCGCTTCCGTCAACCCGACGCGCTCGAGCAGTTCCTGGCTGCGCCGCGCCCGGTCGGCCTTCGGCATGCCCTGCAGCGTCGCCTGCAGCTGCAGGTGCTCACGGCCGGTGAGGATCGCGTCGAGCGCCGCCTCCTGCAGGGCCGCCCCGATCGACGCGCGTACCTGCGCGCCTTCCCGGACGATGTCGTGTCCGCCGACTCTCGCGGATCCGCTGGTCGGCGGAAGCAGCGTTGTGAGCATCAGCACCGTCGTCGACTTGCCCGCCCCGTTTGGGCCGAGGAAGCCGTAGATTTCGCCCGGCGACACGGCCAAGTCGATCCCGTCGACCGCGCGCGGGCCCTTGCGGAACTCGCGCACGAGCTGCTCGACTTCGATCGCCGGCGCGGTGCTCATCGAGTCACCCTAGCGGCGGACCTCATCCGGTCTCCGGCCGCGCGGCTCATCCGGTCGTGGGCGGCGGGGCTCATCCGGCCGCCTGGCTGCGCGCCGTGCGCGGCGGCTGCGACGGCTCGACGCGCAGCAGCCGCGCGGGCAGCGTCGGCAGCCACCAGTTCCAGCGCCCGAACAGCGAGACCACGGCCGGGACGAGCAGCGCGCGGATCAGCGTGGCGTCGAGCAGGATGCCCGCGGCGAGGCCGGTCGCGAGCACTTTGATTTCGGTCTCCGGACCGGACGCGAGCGACAGGAACGCCAGGAACAGGATCAGCGCCGCGCTCGTGACGAGCCGGCCGGTGCGCGCGATGCCGCGCACGACGGCCGTGTCGGTCGCGCCCGTAGCGTCATATTCTTCGCGCATCCGCGCGAGGATGAACACCTCGTAGTCCATCGACAGGCCGAACAGGAACGCGAACACCATCAGCGGGATCCACGCGGTGATCGAGCCCGTTGCGGAGATCCCCCAGATCGCCTCCGAGCCGTGTCCGCGCTGCCAGATCAGCTCGAGCACGCCCCACGCTGCTGCGACGCTGATCACGTTCAGGATCACCGCCTTCAGCGGCAGCAGCAGCGAGCGGAACGCGCGCGCGAGCAGGATGAACGTGACGAGCGCGATCAGCGCGATCATCAACGGGAAGTTGCCGTACACGGCTTCGATGAAGTCGTGGTTCTGGGCGCCGAGCCCACCTAGTCGCACTCCATCGCCCGCTTCGTGGACGGCGGTGCGCACGCGATCGAGCACGTTGCGGCCGGCCGCTGACGAGCCGTCGGGCGTCTGCAGCGCGTCGACGACGGCGACTCCGCCGTGTTGCCATTGCGGTGAGACCGGCGCAACCGCGCCGTGGATCCCGGGGACCGCGGCGAGCTCGCGCGCGACGCTCTCGGGCGACGTCGAGCCTTCGACGAGCGCCTCGTTGGGCAGCAGCGCGCCAGAGCCGATCCCCGAGCGCTCGAGCGCGACCAGCCCCTGCTTGGCGTCGCCTTCCCGCGCGATCGTGTTCAGGTTGGAGAGCCCGAGCTGGAGGTTCGTCGCCGCGAGCACGAGCGCCGCGAGCACGAGCGCGGCGCCGATCGCCGCGAACCAGCGACGACGCACGACGAGGTTCGCCCAGCCCGTCCACGAGCGGCTCGCGCGGTCGTCGTTGCGCAGGTGCGGCCAATCCAGGCGCGGGCCGAGGTTGCTCAGCACGACCGGCAGCAGCGTGACCGCGACGAGCACGCTGATCAGCGGGATCAAAAGGCCGCCGTAGCCGACCGACCGCAGGAACGGGAGCGGCAGCGCCACGAGCGCGAGCAGGCCGATCGCCACCGTCGTCCCGCTGAACAGGACCGCACGTCCGGCGGTCGCCATCGCGCGGACGATCGCCTCGTCGCCCTGCAGCCCGTGCGCGCGCTCCTCGCGCCAGCGCACGACGATGATCAGCGCGTAGTCGATCGACACGCCGAGTCCGATCAGCGCGATCAAGAACTGCACGATCGGCGAGACTTCGGTGATCGTCGTCAGCCCCCACACGACGAGGAACGTCGTCAGGATCGAGACGATCGCCATCATGATCGGGACGATCGCCAGGAACGACGCGAACACGAACGCGAGCACGACCAGCGCGCCGAACCCGCCGAGCAGCGCCTCGACGAGCACGCCCGGGCCGTTGCCGCCGCCGCTCTGCACCGACAGCGCGTCGAACCCGGTCACGTGCACAGGCGCGCCTGCGACCGTCATCCCCCGAAGCGCGCGTGTCGCCGCTTTGGCAGCTTCAGGGTTGTCGTTGAACGCCTGCTTGGGGTCCGGGCGCGGGTAGGCGAGGATGAACGTCGTGCGACCGTCCTTGGAGACGAACGCGCGGCTGCCGGTCGTCGCGTAGCTCGCGACGCGGCTCCCCGGCAGCACTTGCGCCAGGCGCGCTTCGACGGCGCGCAGGCCGGCGCGGACTCCGGGCGAGTCGACAGTTTGGCCGGGCGTGAGCGTGACGACCGGAAGCAGCGGCGAGTTGTTGCCGCCCGTCCCGTGGAACTCGCGCGCGATCTGCTGGTTGGTCACCCAGCCTTCCTTGCCGGGCACCGAGAACTTCTGTTTGAGCGCTTTCGTCGCCGAGCCCGCCGAGCCCACGCCGACGAGCGTCAGCACGACCCAGAAGACGACGACGATGCGCTTGTGCGCGAGGACCCAGCGTGTCAACGATGCCATTGCGCCTGCTTTCGCTCGTTTGCCAACCGCGTCTTCCGACGTCGCGAACGGCGAGAACTCATCGCGCCGTCCGACCCGCCCCCGATCTTGTCGCCGTTCCGAGCCCTGCGCGATCTGCCTGACTCGGCGCGGACGCGCCAGGGTGGGCGACCTTCATCCGTCCTTCAATCATTTGTATCACAAATAATTCCCAAAAGCATAGAATGAGCGCATGTGGGACGGAGGGCCGATTCCTGGCGAGCTCGGGAAGTTTCCCGGATACCTGCTCGCGCGCCTCGGCGAGGCGTCGCGGCGGCGCTTTCACAAGGCGCTCGAGCCCGAGGGGCTGCACCCGCGCGACTTCGGCGTGATGACGATGGTCGCCGCGCAGCCGGGGATGAGCCAGCAGCAGCTGCACGAGAAGACCGGGATCGACCCGAGCTCGATGGTCGCGGTGATCGACGACCTGCAGGCGCGCGGGCTGGCCGAACGGCGCCCCGACCCCGACGACCGACGCGCGCGCGCGATCTACCTGACAGCCGACGGCCAGCGCAAGCTACAGCGGATCGGCAAGCTCGCCGCGCAGCTGCAGCGCGAGCTGTTCGGTGGGCTGACACAGCAGGAGCTGAGCACGCTGCACGGGCTCCTGCTCAAGCTCGCCGAAAGCGCGCCATCGCCGGGCGATCCGCCCGTGCCGGCGACGCGCGACGGCGCCGCCGCGCGACGGCGCTGACCGGCCGTCAGATCTCGCGCTCGCCGTCGTCCGCGACGCGGCCGCCGAGCTCGATCCAGCCGTCGTGGAGCGGGCGCGCCTCGATCTCGCAGTGCGGGCCCTGGTCGATCGCGATCGCGCGGTCGAGCGCCGCGCACAGCGCGACCGTCGCCGAGCCCGTCGCCGGGTCCTCCGGCACGCCGAGGTCGGGGACGAACACGCGCGCGCGGATCCGCCCGCGGCGCTCGTCGCTCCACGCCCAGACCTGCAGGCTGCCCGAGTCGGGCACGGCGAAAGCGTCGACATCCGCGGGCGACGCGAGCCGGCGGCGCTCGAACGGGGGGCACCACCGCGCCCGCGCGAGCACCCACGCCCGCTCGCCCTCGACGCGCGCTGCGACCTCGCCCGCCGGCGCGTGCACGACCGGCTCTCGCAGCAGCCACGCGGCGCCGACAAGCGGATGCCCCGCGAACGGCAACTCTGTCGTCGGCGTGAAGATCTGCACATGCGTGCCGCGCTCGACGAACACCGTCTCTGAGTAGCCGAGCTCGGCGGCGATCGCCTGGCGGCGCTCGAACGCGATCGCCTCCGCGTCGCGCACGACGCCGAGCGGGTTGCCCGACGCGCCGTCCGCGTCGGTGAACACGCGCAGCACGCGGACCGACGGCATCGTCCGATCCTAGTTCGCCCGTGCCCGTCGAATAGGGTGTGGGCGGTGGAGCACGTGCGGATCGACGAGCACGACGACGGCGTATTTGTGCTCGCCGTCGACCGCCCGCCGGCCAACGCGATGAACGTCGAGCTGCTCGGCGCGATCGTCGACCGCGTCGCCGACGTCGTCAGCGAGTCGCCGCGCGCGCTCGTGGTCGCCGGGCGCGACGGATGCTTCTCGGCCGGCGCCGACCTGAAGGCAGTTCCCGGCTACGGCCCCGTACAGCAGCGCGAGATGGTCGAGCTGATCAACGCGATGGCGCTCGGCGTCTACGAGCTCGAGTTCCCCGTCGTCGGTGCGATCACCGGTCACGCGATCGCCGGCGGCTTGGTGCTCGCGCTGTGCACCGACATCCGGATCGCGTCGAGCGCCGGGCGCTACGGCCTGACCGAGGTCAAGGTCGGCGTCCCCTATCCGCAGGCCGCGCTCGGCGTCGTCCGTGCCGAGCTCGCGCCGCAGGCCGTGCGCGTGCTCGCGCTCGGCAGCGAGCTGACCGACGGACGCGAATGCGAGCGGCTCGGCCTGTTCGACGAGGTGCTCGACGCCGACGAAGTGATCCCCCGCTCGCTGCACGTCGCCGCGCGCCTCGCGGCGCTGCCGCCCGAGGTCTACGCCCGCACCAAGCGCGACCTGCGCGCCCCCTCGCTCTCCCAGATCCGCGCCACCGTCGAGCACGACCCGCTGCTCGCCAGCTGGGTCGGCTGAGCGCCGCGCCGCCGCTGGCTGCCAGGCGGCGCGTCAGCGCCGCGAGAACACGACGACCGGGATCTCGCGGTCGGTCTTGGCCTGGTAGCCGTCGTAGTCCGGCCAGACCTCGTTCATCAGCGACCACAGCCGCGCGCGCTCCTCGCCGGCAGCGTCTTCGGCGCTCACGTCGATCACGTCGCCGCGCACCTGGATCGTCGCGTTGGGGTCGGCGCGCAGGTTCTCGTACCAGCCGGGGTTCTGCGGCGCGCCGCCCTTCGAAGCGACGACCACCCAGCGATCGCCGTCGGTGCGGTGGATCAACGGCGTCGTTCGCGTCTGCCCCGACTTGCGACCGCGCGTTGTCAGCAGCAGGATCGTCGTGCCGCGCCACTCATAGCCGCGCTCTCCCTCGGTCTCGCGATAGACGCGGACGTGCTCGGCGCCGAACAGGTCGTCGTCGGTGGCCATCGAAAGCCGAGTCTAGCCGCGCAGCCGCGGCAGCACCGCCGCCGCGATCAGCTCGAGGTGGTCGATGTCGTCGAGGTCGATCACCTGCAGGTACGAGCGCCGCGCGCCCGCGTGCTCGAACTCCGACAGGCGCTGCACCACCTCGTCCGGGCTCCCCGCCGCGCCGTTCTGGCGCAGATCCTCCAGCGCGACGCCGATCCGCTCGGCGCGGCAGCGCAGCTCGTCCTCGCTCTCACCGCAGCAGATGGTCACAGCGTGGGAGTAGACGAGCGTGTCGGGCTCGCGTCCGGCCGCTTCACACGCCGCGCGAACGCGCTCGAACTGGGCCTGCGTCGCGTCGACGCCCGAGAACGGAACGTTGAACTCGGCGGCGAAGCGCACGGCGAGTGCGGGAGTTCGTCGCGGACCGTGCCCGCCGACGATCAGCGGCGGACCGCCTTGCTGGGCGGCCCGCGGCAGCGCCGGGCAGTCGCGCAGGCGGTAGTGGCTGCCGTCGAATGAGAACGCCTCGCCCGGCGGCGTCGTCCACAGCCCAGAGACGATCGCGAGCTGCTCTTCCAGCCTGTCGAAGCGCTCGCCGACCGGCGGGAACGGAATCCCGTAGGCGTCGTGCTCGCGCTCGAACCAGCCGCCGCCGAGCCCGAGCTCGACGCGCCCGCCGCTCATCGCGTCGACCTGCGCGACCGCGACCGCCAGCTGGCCGGGAAGACGGAACGTCGCCGACGTCACGAGCGTCCCCAGCCGGATCGTGCTCGTCTCGCGCGCGAGCGCCCCGAGCGTCACCCACGAGTCGGTCGGCCCCGGCAGCGGGTCGCCCGGCTTGATCCGTACGAGGTGGTCGGAGCGAAAGAACGCGTCGAAGCCGAGCCGCTCGGCCGCCTGCGCGGCCGCCAGCTGCTGCTCGTAGCTGAATCCTTCCTGCGGCTCGGCGAACACGCGCAGCTGCATCGCCTGCAAGATAGCGACGTGCCGTAGCCTGCCGAACAGTCACCTGGTTGTCATGCCAGCAGCTCTCTACTACGACCTAGGCTCCCCGTACGCGTACCTCGCCGTCGCGCGGTGCGAGCGCGTCCTCGGCGACGTCAGCTTGCGGCCGGTCCTCGTCGGCGCGATCTTCGCCCACCGCGGATGGGGCTCGTGGGGCGACACCGACGAGCGCGACCCCAACGTTGCGGAGATCGAGCGGCGCGCCGCCACGTACGGGCTGCCGACCGTTCGCTGGCCGGCTGGCTGGCCCAACAACACGCTCCACGCGATGCGCATGGCGGTGTGGGCCGACACGCTCGGCGCCGGCACCGCGTTTGCACACGCGGGCTTCGCCGGCGCCTTCGAGCACGGCCGCGACCTGTCCGACCGCGACACGCTGCTCGCGGTCGCCGATGCAGTCGGGCTCGATCGCGCCCAGGCCGCGGGCGCGATCGCCTTGCCCGAGATCAAGGGCGCGCTGCGCGAGGCGACCGACCGAGCGATCGCCGCCGGCGTGCAGGGTGTACCGACCACGGTCGTCGACGGTCAGGTGTTCTACGGCGACGATCGGCTCGAGCAGGCGGCGCTGGCGAGCGCGGGTGGGCGTTGAGCGCGTGATGCATAGACTCCGTCGCGACGATGCCCGACAGCGCGCCGCTTCGACAGCTCGCAGACGGCGCTGAGATCCCGGTGCTGGGGCTCGGCGTGTGGCAGATGCCCGACGGGCCCGAGTGCGAAAACGCGGTGCGCTGGGCGCTCGAGCTCGGCTACCGCCACATCGACACCGCGCAGGCCTACGGCAACGAGCGCAGCGTCGGACGCGCGTTGCGCGACAGCGGCGTGCCGCGCGAGGAGGTGTTCATCACGACCAAGTTCTTCCCCGGCGCGAGCGACCCGGCGGCGGCGGCAGAGGAGAGCCTGCGACGGCTCGAGCTCGACAACGTCGACCTCTACATCATCCACTGGCCGCAGGGCGGCCCGACCTGGGCTTGGCCGGGGATGGAGCAGGCGCGCGAGCGCGGTCTCGCGCGCTCGATCGGCGTCTCGAACTTCAGCGCGCCAGAACTCGACCAGCTCGCCGAGGTCGCGAACGTCCAGCCGGTCGTCGATCAGGTCCAGTTCAGCCCGTTCGAGTACCGGCGCGCGCTGCTCGAGCGCTGCGAGCGCGATGGCATCGCGCTCGAGGCCTACAGCCCGCTGGGCACCGGCCGCCACCTCGGCGCGGCCGCCGTCGCCGAGATCGCCGATCAGACCGGCCACACGCCCGCGCAGGTGCTCATCCGCTGGTGCGTCCAGCGCGACACGGTCGTGATCCCCAAGTCGACGCACCGCGAGCGGATCGAGGAGAACGCCCAGGTCTTCGACTTCGAGCTGAGCGAGCAGCAAATGGCGCGGCTCGACGCCCTCGACCGGACCGACGGAACGGAGCAGGCGCGCGAGCAGCAGTGGTGGTAGCGGCGTCAGAGGGCGAGCGTCATCGGCTGCTGCAGCGTATCTCGCACGTGCGCGAGAAAGCCCGCGGCCTCGGCGGCATCGAGGACCCGTTGGTCGGCCGTCAGCGTGAGCGTCAGGTGCGTGCGATCGGCGCCGACGCCGAGCGCGCCGACGCTCAGGACCGCGGGTTCCGGCGCATCAACGACCGGCGTTGTCGAGCCGATCGCGAGCGTGGCGGAGCTCGCCACGGTGACCGCCGCTGCGGAGAGCTCGGACGGCCTGATCGAACTCGACCTGGCCCGCTCGGCCAATCGCCTGCTCTCACGCGCGATCTGCGCGAGCGACTTGACGTCGGCACCGGGCAGCGTCGGGACGACGAGCGCGCCGTCCGCGACGACGGCGATGCCGACGTCCACGTGGTCGCGCAGCTGCAAGCGACCGTCGCCGGATGAACCGTTCTCCCGCGCGTGCACGCGTAGCGCGAGCGCGCACGCCTTGACGATCATGTCGTCGAGCGAAGGAACATCGTCGGGCCCGGCGGCGATCTGCGCCAGCTCCTCGCGCAGGGCGACGGCGGCGTCGATCGTTACCTCGACCTCCGCCAGCCGGGCGGCGGGCCGGTCGCTTTCGGCGGCGAGTCGCGAGGCGTCACGAACAAGTCTCAGCGCGGACTCGACGATCGCCTCCGCGTCGATCCCGAAATGGCGGTACAGATCGGCGACATCCCCCGACTGGCCGAAGTCGTCGACGCCGAGGCTGGCGATCGGCGCCCCGTGCACGCCGGCGAGGAAGCTGAGCGCGTGCGGATGTCCATCGAGCACGGTCACGATCGGCGCGGCGCGCGAGGACGGAAACAGCACGTCGAGGATGCCGTCGTCGCCGCCTCGCCTACCGCGGCGAGCCTGCAGCGCGCCGAACACGAGATCGGCCGACGTCAGGCAGACGACATCGGCGTTGATCGCGCGACGCTCAAGCTCCTCGGCGGCGGCGATCGCCTCGGGGACGACGGCGCCCATCGCGACGAGCACGACCTCGGGGGCGCTCGGCGCGGCTCGCAGCAGGTAGCCGCCGCTCAACACGTGGGCGCGCCGCCGCGCCCGTGCTTCGGGCTCGTCCGGGACGGCCGCGAGCGCCTGGTCGATCGGGCGCGTGCTGAGGCGGAAGTACGCGGAGGTTCCGCCCGGACGGCCGAGGCGGCCGAGCGCGTGCAGCAGCGTCCACTCGAGGTCCTGGCCGAAGGCAGGCTCCCACGCCACGCAGCGCGGCTGCTCGAGCCCGACCGACGGGGTGATCACCGACTGGTGCGCGCCGCCCTCGGGGGCGAGCGTGACGCCCGACGGCGTGCCGACGAGGATGCTCTGGCCGCCCGCGTAGATGCCGAACGACCACGGCTCGAGCGCGCGGTTGACGAACGGGTCATACAGCGTGCCGATCGGCAGCAGCGGCTGTCCGTCGCGCGACCACGTCGCGCCGAGCTCGCCGATCAACCCGACGAGGTTGCTCTCGGCGATCCCGAGCTCGATGTGCTGTCCGGCCGAGGACTCGCGCCAGCGCACGAGCGTGTCGGTATCGTCGGCGAACCAGTCGACGCGCTCGCCTGGGCTCCACACTCCGGCGCGGTTGATCCACCCGCCGAGGTTCGTCGACGAGGCCACGTCCGGGCTGACCGTGACGACGTGCCCCGCGAGCTCGGGCGCCTCGTGGCTGAGGTCGACGAAGAAGCGGCCGAAGCCCTGCTGGGTGGACGCCGTTCCGGCGTGGCTGCGACCGAGATCGGCCGGCGCCGGCGGCGGCTCGCGGGAGGGCGGCTCCTCCCGCCGCAGCCTCGCCGCGGCCGCGCGGCACAGCTCGGCCTCGGGCGAGGCCTCGTCGAACCGCCGCCACGGGTCGGCGGGGTCGGCGTCGAGCTCGGCGGCGAGCTGCTGCCACTGCTCGTTGGACAGCAGCGCGGAGTGGTTTCCAGGGTGCCCCTCCGTCGGCAGGCCCCACGCCTTGATCGTGTACGCGAAGACGACGACCGGCCGATCGGCGATCGCGTCGGCGCGGCCAAATGCGTCGAGCAGGTCGGCGAGGTCGTGGCCGCCGAGGTCGCGAACGGCGGCGGCGACTTCGCCGTCGTCGAGGTCGTTGACGACGCGCTCGACGCCCTTGCGCGAGCGGCCCGTCCCGCACAGGCGCTCGCGCAGCTCGTCGCCGGAGCTGCGCAGCAGCCGCTGGTACTCCTCGTTGGTCATCGCATCGATCCGGCGGCACAGCGCCTCGCCGCCCGGTCGCGCGAACAGCTCGCGCAGCCGCCGGCCGTACTTGACCGTGATCGTCTCCCATCCCGCGGCCTCGAACATCCTCCCGATCCGTCCCGCGGCGATGTCCGGGACGACGCGGTCGAGCGATTGGCGGTTGAGATCGACGATCCACAGCATCTCGCCGAGCTTCGGGACCATCGGATCGACGAGCGCCTCCCAGATCGCGCCCTCGTCGAGCTCGGCATCCCCGAGCAGCGCGATCTGACGCCCCCCGGTGGGCACGTCGAAGTGGCTGGCGACGTACCGGTGGGCGAGGCAGCTCCACAGCGTGGCCGTCGCGCCGATCCCGACCGAGCCGGTCGAGAAGTCGACGGGGTCGGGGTCCTTGGCGCGACTGGGGTAGCTCTGCAGCCCACCGAACGCGCGCAGCTGCGTCAGGTAGGGGCGATCGAGCGTGCCGAGCAGGTAGTCGATCGCGTGCAGGACCGGGGCGGCGTGCGGCTTGACCGAGACGCGGTCCGGCGCGCGCAAATGCTCGAAGTAGAGCGCCGACATGATGCTGACCATCGACGCCGACGACGCCTGGTGACCGCCGACCTTGACGCCGGAGGGCGTCGTGCGCTGCCTGTTGGCGTGGTGGACGATGCTCGTCGCAAGCCACAGGACGCGCCGCTGGACCGCGTCGAGCACGTCAAGGTCGACGTCGACGGCGGGCTTCTGCGGCGCGGCGCTGGACATCGCCCCTAAAGCGAAGCAGACACCCCGCGCGGTGCACAGCCGATCGTCCTCATCACGGCGTCAGACGCAACGGATCGCGCTTGTCATTCGGTTTTCAGCGCTGATTATTGCGTCTGCAGCCATTCCTGCGTCGGCTGCGACGCGCCGAGGACGATCAGCGTCTTGGTGCCCGTCGTGTGCCTGTCGCGGCGAAGCCGGTCGATCACGCGCTTGAGGTCCTCGACGTCGCGCACGCGAAGCCAGACGAGCGCGTCGGGATCGCCGGCCATCGTGAAGATCGCCTCGACCTCCTCGATCCCGGCGGCGACCCGCTCGATGTCGTCGACCTTCGTGTCGCCGGCGAAGCGCAGCTCGGTGAACGCCTGCAGCGGGCGCCCGAGCTTGGCGTGATCGACGATCGCCGTGTAGCCCGTGATCACACCGATCTCCTCGAGGCGGTCGACGCGACGTTTGACCGCCGGCGAGGAGAGCCCGACACGCGCGCCGATGTCGGCGAACGTGCGGCGGGCGTCGTCGCGCAGCAGCCGGATGATCTCGCTGTCGGTGCCGTCGAGCTCGGGAGGCTGCACGCGGCGATCATTGCACCCATCGCTGTGCACGTCGCGGCCCGCGACGGCGTAGGCTGATCTCGATGGCCAGCACCGGCACGATCGTCACCTGCCCCAACTGCCAGACGAAGAACCGCGTGCGGGCGACCTCGTCGGGCGTCCCACGATGCAGCGTCTGCCAGACCATGCTGCCGTGGATCGTCGAGGCGACACCCGACTCGTTCGACGAGGAGGTCGCGGCTTCGGTTCCGGTCCTCGTCGACTTCTGGGCTCCGTGGTGCGGGCCGTGCCGGATGGTCTCACCGCTCGTCGAGCGCCTGGGCGGCGAGCACGCCGGGCGACTGAAGGTTGTGAAGCTGAACGTCGACGAGGCGCCCGCGATCTCGGCGCGGTTCGGCGTGCAGGGAATCCCGCTGCTCGTCGTGATCCGCGACGGCGCCGAGGTCGACCGCCTGGTGGGGGCAGCTCCGCTCGCGCGACTGCAGGCGTGGCTGGACCCGCACCTCGCGACCGCCGCCGAGCGGCCCGGCTGACGCCGCTCAGGTCACGCGATGCCGTCGAGCTCGGCGAGCTCGTCCTCGGGCAGCGCCAAGGCCGCGCCGGCGACGTTCTCGCGCAGGTGCGCGACGGATGACGTGCCGGGGATCAGGAGGATGTTCTCCGAACGCTGCAGCAGCCAGGCGAGCGCCACGCCCAGCGGCGTCGCGTGCAGGCGCGCGGCGACCGCGTCGAGCGTGGCAGACTGCAGTCGGGAGAAGCCGCCGAGCGGGAAGTAGGGGACGTAGGCGATGCCCTCTCGAGCGAGCGAGTCGATCAGCGCGTCGTCCTCGCGGTGGGCGATGTTGTAGCGGTTCTGCACGCAGACGACCGGCGCGATCGCCTGCGCCTCGGCGAGCTGCTCGGGCGAGACGGTGCTCAGGCCGAGGTGCCTGATCAGCCCCTCCTCGCGCAACTGTGCGAGCACACTGAACGGCTCGGCGATCGAGCCCGGCTCGGGGCGATCGAAGCCGCCCACCCGCAGGTTCACCACGTCGAGCACCTCGAGCCCGAGGTGGCTCAGGTTGTCGTGCACGGCCTGGCGCAGCTGCTCGGGGGCGCGCGCCTGCGGCCAGCCGCCCTCGGCGTCTCGCAGCGCTCCGACCTTCGTCACCAGCCGCAGCTCCTTCGGGTAGGGGTGCAGAGCTTCCTTGATGATCTCGTTCGTGACGTACGGTCCGTAGTAGTCGCTGGTGTCGATGTGGGTGATGCCCAGCTCGACGGCCGTGCGCAGGACGTCGACGGCGGCGTCACGGTCAGCCGGAGGGCCGAACACGTGAGGGCCGGCGAGCTGCATCGCTCCGTAGCCCATCCGTGTGACCGTCAGGTCCTCGGCCATCGTGAACGTGCCTCCGGGAAGTCGCTCGGCTGCCATCAAGGTTCCGCTCGCATCGTGGTCGGGAGCCTACGGAAGCTGGGCCTTGGAGTCCCGCTGGCAGGTCGTGCGTTGGGGAGCACGACGCGACGTGCGCTCATCTGCAATACTTAAGCGGATGCTTCAGTATTCGTCCGAGCGCGAGCGACCGACCGACGGCACGCCGCCGATCGACGTCGTCTTCCACGCGCTCTCGGACGCGAATCGGCGGGCGATGATCGACCGGCTGCTGGACGGGCCGGCGTCGGTCAGCGAGCTCGGGCGCCCGCTCAGGATCTCTCTGCCCGCAGTCGTGCAGCATCTGCACGTGCTCGAAGCGGGTGGCGTGGTGCGCTCGCACAAGGAGGGGCGCGTGCGCACATGCGAGATCGAGCCGCGCGCCCTGAGCACGGCCGAGCGCTGGATCAGCGAGCGGCGGGCGACGTGCGAGGCGCGGCTCGATCGGCTCGGCGAGTTTCTCGCAGAACAGACCGATGAATCGGCGACTTCCACGCAGTCCAAGAAAACAAGATCGAAAAGGAGACCGAGATGAGCGACAGGTCGGCGACACACTCGACGTTCGTGATCGAGCGCGACTACGACGCAGCCCCCGCGCGCGTGTTCGCGGCGTGGGCGAACGCGAATGCGAAGCGCCAATGGTTCGGGGCGCCCGGCGAGCAAGAGCACGAGCTCGACTTCCGCGAGGGCGGCCGCGAGCGCTTCAAAGCGGCAGTCGGCGGCGCGGTCTACTCCTACGACGCGCTGTATGAAGACATCGTCGCCGACGAGCGGATCGTCTACACGTACAACATGCACCGCGACGGAGCTCGGATGTCGGTCTCGGTGACGACCGTCGAGCTGCTCGCGGACGACGCGGGGACGCACCTGCGCTACACAGAGCAGGGCGTGTTCCTCGACGGCGAGGACACCCCCGAGCAGCGCGAGCACGGGACGAAGGAGATGCTCGACAAGCTCGCCGACGCGCTCGCGCAGGGGGCTGCGACGGTATGAGCGATCGCTCGCGCTGGCTCGCGCTCTACGTGCTGTGCCTGGGGATGCTGATGATCGTCCTCGACGTGACGATCGTGAACGTCGCGCTGCCGTCGATCGAGGAAGATCTGGGCTTCTCGACGTCGAGCCTCGCGTGGGTCGTCAACGCGTACCTGATCGCGTTCGGAGGACTGCTGCTGCTGGCCGGACGCCTCGGCGACCTGATCGGCCGGCGCCGGATCTTCCTCGCGGGCGTCGCGCTGTTCACGGGCGCCTCGCTGCTGTGCGGCGCCGCTCAATCCGCGTGGTGGCTCGTGGCCGCGCGCTTCGTGCAGGGCATCGGGGGCGCGATGACCTCGGCGGTGATCCTCGGGATGATCGTGACGATGTTCACCGACGCTCGCGAGCAGGCGAAGGCGATCGGCGTGTTCGCCTTCGTCGCCTCGGCGGGTGGCTCCGTGGGCCTGCTCGCGGGCGGCGTGCTGACGCAGTTGATCAACTGGCACTGGATCTTCTTCGTGAACCTGCCGATCGGCATCGCCACGGCGCTCGCGGCGCGACGGCTGGTTCCCGACGAGCGAGGCATCGGCCTGCGCGAGGGCGCCGACGTGCCGGGCGCCGTGCTGATCACGGGCGCGCTGATGCTCGGCGTGTACACGATCGTCGGACCCGCGGCGAAACACGGCTGGGGCTCGGCGAGCACGCTGCTGTTCGGCGCCGGATCGATCGTCCTGCTCGTCGCGTTCTTCGTGCGCGAGACGCGCGCCGCGAGCCCGTTGATGCCGCTTCGAATCTTCCGCTCACGACCTGTCGCGGCGGCGAACGCGATCCAGATCCTGTCGGTCGCGGGGATGTTTGGGATGTTCTTCCTCGGTGCGCTCTATCTGCGCCTCGTCCTCGGCTACGACGCGCTGCAGATCGGCCTCGCGTTCCTGCCTGTGACGATCGCGATGGGAACGCTCTCGATCCGCTACGCGGAGCGCATCTTCATCGTGCTCGGCGCGCGCCGCGCGCTGCTGGCGGGCCTTTCGCTCGTTTGCGCCGGGCTCGTCGTGTTCGCGCTGGCGCCCGTTCACGCCGACTATGCGACGCAGATCGCGCCGTCGATGCTGCTCCTGGGCCTCGGCGCGGGTACGGCGTTCCCGGCACTGATGAACCTCGCGATGTCGGGTGCCACGCCGCAGGACGCGGGGCTCGCCTCCGGTCTGGTGAACACCACCGCCCAGGTCGGCGGCGCGCTTGGGCTGGCGGTGCTGGCGACGCTCTCGGCGTCGCGCGCCAACGCGTTGAAAGCGAGCGGCCATCCGACGGCGTCTGCGCTGACTTCGGGCTACCACCTGGCGATCTGGGTAGCGGCGGCGCTCGTCGGTTGCGCGCTTGTCGTCGTGCTCGCGGCGGTCGAGCCTGGCCGCGCGACCGCGGATGCGCATGCCGAAGGGGACGCGCAGCGCGGGGCGGAGCCGCAAGGGAGCCCGTCGGCAGAAGGCGCCGGCGCGTGAGCTGCGGCGTGGTCTGTGCGCCACCGGTCGCTTGCCTTCTAATGTTCGGGGCATGGCTGTGGCGCAGCGCATCGAGGTGGCTGACGCGCCGGAACGTGATCGCTACGAGGTGTCGCTTGACGGCGAGGTCGTGGGCTTCAGCGCCTACCGCGCTCGCCCCGGCCTGATCGCGTTCATCCACACCGAGGTCGACGCGCGCTTCGAGGGTCGCGGACTCGGCGATCGGCTGATCCGGTTTGCTTTGGAAGATGCTCGCGCGCGAGGGCTCGCGGTGCTGCCGTTCTGTCCGTTCGTCAAAGCATTCATTGAAAGACACCGCGAGTTCGAGGCGCTCGTTCCGGATACCTACAGGGACCAGTTCGGCTTGTGAAACGCTACGAGGGGCAGCAGATCGAGGTCACCTACGACGCCGAGCGGTGCCTTCACGCCGCCGAATGCGTGCACGGACTGCCGTCCGTGTTCGATACGGCGAAGCGTCCGTGGATCGCTCCGGACGCCGCCGACGCCGGGGCGCTTGCGGCGGTGATCCGGCGCTGCCCCACCGGCGCGCTGCACTACACGCTTGCAGAGGGCGAGCCCGAGCGACCTTCGGTCCCGACGCGAGTCCGCCTGCCCGATGGCGGACCGTTGCTCATCGAGGGCGACCTTGAGCTGGATGGCAAACAAGAGACCCGGGCCGCCGTCTGCCGCTGCGGCCAGTCATCGAACCAGCCCTACTGTGACCGCAGCGGCCCGTGTCGGGAATGGGAGTACGAGCCAGGCAGTTGAAGCCGCTGGCCGACGGCTCGCCGCGTCGACCGCGGTTGCGGCGCTCAAACCCGTCCCTGCCCGGATACACCCGGATCCGCCGGGGCGAGCAATTCGATTACCGCGACGTCGACGGGTCACCGCTCGCCGACCTGGACGCGTTGCTGCGGATCAGGCATCTGGCGATTCCGCCCGCCTGGAGGGACGTCTGGATCTGCGTCGATCCGCTCGGGCACCTCCAGGCGACGGGACTCGACGCTGCGGGACGCCTGCAATACCGCTACCACGACCGATGGCGCGAACAGCAGGACCATGAGAAGTTCAGCCTGATGCTCGCGTTTGCCCAGACGCTCCCGGGCATGCGGCAAGAGGTGATGAGAGCCATGCGCGCCAGTGCCGAGCTGGACCGGTCCCGCGTGCTCGCGTGCACCGTGCGGCTCTTGGACGTCGGCTTGTTCCGGATCGGGAGCGAGGTCTACGAGCGCGAGGACGGCCACCTCGGCCTCGCGACCATCGCCAAGACCAACGTCTCGGCGGCCGACGGGCGGCTCGTCTTCGACTACATCGCCAAGCAGGGCGTCCGCCGCCGGCAGACGATCGAGGATCCGCTGTGCACCGAGATCGTCGCCGCCCTGAAGCGACGCCGCGGCGGCGGTGAGCACCTGTTCGCGTACCGGGACGGTCGCGAATGGCATCCGCTGCATTCGCAGCACATCAACGATTTCCTCAAGCGGCTGGTCGGCCAGCAGTTCAGCGCCAAGAATTTCCGCACCTGGAACGGCACGGTGCTGGCGGCCGTGTCGCTTGCAGGCGTCGGGCGGGATGCGAAGAGCCAGCGAGCCCGCCAGCGTGCGATCGCCGCGGCCGCCCGGGACGTCTCTGAGGTGCTCGGCAACACCCCGGCGGTCGCGCGCCGCTCCTATATAGATCCACGCGTCTTCGACCGCTTCCTGTGCGGTTGGACGATTGCCCGCAACCTCGATTGGGGCGCCGCTCTGAACGAGTCCGGCGACCAGCGCAGGGCGCTGGTCGAGCGGGCTGTCCTCGATCTGCTCGCCGCCGACCACCACCCGTGACATCTGAGGAGCTCGCCAGGGACGCGAGTCGTGAACGAGCGGTTACGCCCTTGCTACCAGCATGTGACGGTTGGTGAAGATCACGTGATTGGGGGCGCATAGCCCTCGTGGTCGGGAATGAGGCGTCGCACTGCCCTCAATCCAAAGGAGCGACATGAAGAGCAAGGTGGTGCTGATCCTGGCGACGCTCGCCGCCTGCCTCGCCGCCGCCTCGGCCGGGCCAGCGGCCGCTTCCGCAAGCACCGGTCCCTGTGGAACGCGATCGCTGTCGCAGACCAGTTACACGCACGTGATCTGGATCTGGATGGAGAACCACAGCTACGAAACGATCATCGGATCGCCCGAAGCTCCCTACATCAACAGCCTGGCGAGCGAGTGCGGCCTGGCGACCAACTATCACAACGTCGACCATCCGAGCCTGCCGAACTACGTCGCCGGCACGTCGGGCCTGGCGTTCGGAGAACTCAAGCGCTTTGAACCCGACTGCAGCCCGTCACACAAGTGCAGCACGCCGGCGGCCAGCATCTTCAGCCAGGTTCCCAGCTGGAAGGCGTACGAGGAGTCGATGCCGAAAAACTGCGACCGCAAGAACTCCGGCGAGTACGCCGTGCGCCACAATCCGCCACCGTACTACGCGACGCTGAAAGAATGCGAAGCGAAGGACGTGCCCTACACGCAGCTCGCCGGCGACCTGGCGGGTGGGACGCTGCCGGCGTTCTCGTTCATCACACCCAACCTGATCAGCGACATGCACGACGGGACCGTCGCCCAGGGCAACGAATGGCTCCAGGCCAACGTGCCGACGATCCTCGACTCGAGCGAGTACCAGAGCGGCAGCACCGTGCTGGTGATCACATGGGATGAGGGCGAGGGCGGAAGCACCAACGAATGCGCGACCAACACGACCGACATCGGCTGTCACGTCGCGACGATCGTCCTCAGCCCGAGCACCGTGCCGGGCACCCAGTCATCGACGCTGTTCAACCACTACTCGCTGCTCGGCAGCACCGAGCAGCTGCTCGGCGTGCCGCCGCTCGGTGAAGCGGCCTCGGCCAACAGCATGCTGGGCGCGTTCCACCTCTAGAGCCCTAGCAAGCTCTAGAGGCCTGACCGCCGCTCGACGATCGGTCGGGCGGCGGTCACCGAGGCGCCGCCCAGCATCGCAACGCAGGGGCTGCGGCGGTTCCATCTCCGAGAGCCGCGCCCGAGTGCGCAAAGCGATGGCGAGACCCGGACTCGAACCGGGGACACCACGATTTTCAGTCGTGTGCTCTACCAACTGAGCTATCTCGCCGAAATGCCTGCTAATCAGCGCTTTTTGCGAGCCCACAAAGCGCCGGTTTAGGCGCCGTAGACCCACCTGTAGACCCACCCTGCTCTGAACAGGGTCTCCAAAGCACCCTTTGTAGGCGCCATAGACCCACCCGTGGACCCACCTTCATGTGTGCGGAGTAAGCTTCGAAGGCGCTGAAAAGCACGGCATGACTTGAACCTTACCGTCCGGACCTCGCGTGTCGAGGTCGCCGGCGCTTGGCGCGAAGGGGAGCGTCCTGATCGGGTTCTCGTCGGCGGTCGGAGTCCAGCCGTTTCGGCTGGCGCCCTGGGCTATTCAGCCCTGTTGCGACGCCTCACCGGACGGAGCTTTCCTGATGCGCCGGGGGTTTTGGGCCGGCCAACCGACCCGTCTTGCAGGGCGTGATCCCGTCCGTCCTGCGCCGCGGTGGACTCCGCGGATTCAGCTAGGAGGACGGCTGCCTCCTGCTTAGCGGTTCGGAACTGATCGTCGAGGGAGATGGGAGGCGAGCCCTCATAGCGACGAATCATGCGGCCGTACGTTTGGGAGATCATCTGGATGCTTGTCCCGCACCAGTCGGCGATCGCCGCGAGAGAGATCCCGGCCTGCAGGCAGCAGCTGACGAACGTATGGCGCCCCGAATACGGCGTTGCCCGCGCAAGATCGGCGAACTGGGGGAACTCGGCGGCCACGTGGCGGGCGACCGGCCGGAACTCGCGTGCCCGCCAGTTCCGCGCCATGTGCTCGGTCCAAACACCGCCATCGCGTCTGGCCGATATCCAAAAGTTGGTCGCCTCGAGCGCCTGTCCTTCATCACGGTACGCACGCTCCACACGCTCGAACTCGGCGGCCAGCTCCGCCCGCAGGGGCAGATCGCGCCCGGGGCCCGTCTTGGAGCCAGGCGTGTATTCGCCCTCGGAGCTGCGGCCTTCCATGTACAGGCGAGTCGTGTGAACATCCTCCAACGTCAGGCCCAGCGCCTCGGACGGCAGCCGGTATCCCGCCATGAAGCCGATTGCGACGATGAGTGCATCACGCTCTACGTCGAGGGAATAGCGACGCTTACGTAGCTTGTCTCCCTTTACGGGCGGCCGCGTTGGCCGGCGGAGGTAGTCGATGAGCAGAAACCAGGCAGTGAGGTCCACAGCCACTGGAGACGCCTTCGGCTGCGCAGGCGCCAGCGTACGGGCGCGACCCCGCCGGCGCCGCTGGTTCAGCAGCAACAGCGGGTTGTGAGGGATGACTCCTTCTTCGGCGGCCGCCGACAGCATGGACGAGAGGACCCGCTGAGCGTGTTCGAGCGCCGACTGGCCCCTGTCCCGAGCGAGCTTGGTCCGCCAATCCACCAGCAGTTGCGGGTCATCGATGAGGTGGCGCAGTTTGACGTGGCCAATGCGGGGGCCGATGTGCGCCGCATACTTGTCTTTGTAGCTTTTTTGGGTGCCGCGGGCCTTCCCGACCGTGACCTCCTGGGACCACCAGATCTTCCAGTAGTCGTCGATGGTCAGCCGGGTCTTCGGACGGCGAAGCGGTTGGCCGTCTCGCCGGGCTGTACGCATCTTCTCCTCGTACGCCCGCGCACTCTGCTCAGTCAGAAACCCGCTACGGGCTTGGCGCTCGCCGGTGCCGGTGCGCCATCGCGCCCTCCACCGGGTCTGGCCTGTTTTGGTCGTGTACGGATTTGCCACAGCTCGCTCCTTCTCAGGCGTTCTTTGTTCTTCGGCGTGGCGGGGGCAGGACCGGGCCGCCACGCCTCATGGGCCGGCTGCGCCTGGCCGTGATCGCGACATCCTGGCCGTCGGGCCGCTCGCTCGGGCGTCGGGGTGAGCGACGCTGGCGCTCCAACCAGTCCGTCAGCCAGGCCGGAGTCGTCATCGGGGTGCGGGCGACCACGATGTGCTCCATCTCCCGCACAATCAGATCTCGGGCGGCCCGGCGCGAGCTGAGCTTGAGCTTACGCTGGATATCGCAGGGGTCAAGGAACGTGACCCTGCTGTCGGCCTTCGACTCGAGCGGATCCTCGGACACGTGTGCGTCGCTCGGCACCGCTACCTTTCCGCTGCCCTTGGCCGTGCCGCCTCGCGGGAGCACCATCCCCGGGTCGCCCTCGTGCTCACTTCGATTCCTCCTTCTTGTCGGAGGCCCCGAGGAGCACGTCTGGCGAGGAAGCCTTGCTGCCGCGATTGGTAGCGTGGCTGTCGCGCCGGGAGTGTGTTCTCTCGGTGCCACGCCGGGGGCGGTTCCAGCCGCGCCCCGGCACTATTTCTCTCTGACAAAGAATAGCGCGAGAGGCGGATGGATTACCATCCCTCGGGCAGTTCACCAGCGTTCCTCCCGCGTGTCGTCTGGACTTGTCCAAGCCAGTCGACGGGGTGGCCGGGATGTTCGGCATTGATGAAGACCGGCGCGAACGGCCCCCGCGCACGCAGTTCCGGGAGCGTCGTAAACGAGATCGCCACCGGCCCGTGCCGCCCTCGCCCGGGATCAGACGCGTAGAGTGCGATGGTCTTTGCGATCCGTCGGCGCGCCGGGGCGCCGCCCTGGCTGGCGAGCACGACGAGTACGGCGGGGAAGGCGCGGTAGTACGCCCGCCACGAGGGCTCCTTGGTCGCGTCAGCCCGGTAGTCGCGTACAGCGGCATACCGCGCAAGCTTCCGGGCGAGCGTGTCGACCGGGATCGTGCCGCGGTCGAGCTCGATGAATCGCTGGTGGAGGATCAGCGAGTCATCCGGCGCGGCCTGCAGGTAGGAGATAAGCGCATCGGCGATCACGAGGTGCGTGGCGCTGCGGCCACGCGGCGGGCTGCAGGGATGTGCGATCTCGTGGCGCCAGGCGAGGGGGCCGCAGTCGTCGCCTGGACGCTCGCGAGCCGCGTTGACGAACGCGATACCAGTGTCGTTGACCGCCAGGGTATGAGCGCGCAATGGTCCCGCCGCTTGGGCAGGAGTGCTCACCCGCCGGCGCCACTCAGCCAGCGTCCCGCCCGCTTCGATCGTGTCGGCGCCGTGAGCCGTGAGGAACCAGAGAGCAACACCCCGCGGGCCGCGCGCCTGCTCGATTAGACGTCCCTTCTGGAGGTGAGTGAGGATGCGCTGCGCCCAGCGCAATGAGGCAGCGGGCATGTGCAGGGCGCGAATCTGCCGGGCCGTGAGGACACGGTGCTGGTGCACGCTTTCGAGGATCTCGACGGCAATCGCGGGCACCACGAGAGGCGTTGGTAGCGCTGAGCGCTGGACGCTCACGCAAACTCCTCGGGGCCGGCAAGGCGCGGCATGGCCAAACGCTCCGGCGCCGTTACCTCGGCGGCCCTCGCATCTGCACCTTTGCTGGCGAGGTAGTCCCGGATGCGCTCATCGAGTGTGTCCAGCGCGGCGATCGTCTCGCGCGCGCAGACCCGGCCCGACGCTTCGTCGATCGCAGGCTGAATCGCCGCCACCTGCGCAGGCCGGTAGGCGTCTGCAAACAGGTCCGTGACAGCGACGTTTTCGAATAGGAATGGCCGCGTTAGCCCGCCACAATGCGTTGCCTGCGCGATGAAGCTGTGGCGCGGCAGCGAGGCGATCGCGGACGCCGGCGGCTGCGAGTCCCACTCCCGCGCGATCAGCGCCGCGGCACGCGCATTGAGTGCGGTTGCGATCAGGTGCGAGCGGTTGGTCGTGAGCGCGTTGAGCGTGTCCGCCGTCAGGCGCTCGGGATTCTGGTTCAGCAGGGTCGCGCGAATCCCGTACTTCGCGGTCTGCTCGAGCAGCGCGGCGAGGTTCCCGGAGGAGGCGCCGTCGTAGGTCTGCACCTCATCGAGGAAGACATAGAACTCTCGGCGCTCGGCGGGCGGTATGTGGGCGCGGCCCTTGGCGGCGTGCAAGAGGTCGAACACCAGGAGGTTCGCCAGCAGCCGGTCGCGCGCTCCTCCCGCTCCTGGGCAGGCGAGCACGATCTGACCCTCGTTCATTGCGGCGGCGATGTCATAGCTGGCGCCCTGTGAGCCGAGCAGAGCGGCAAGCTGAGTAGAGGAACGCAGGCGGTCGATCAGGTTCGTAACGGGTGTGATTGCCTCGTCGGAGAGCCTCGGGAAGCGCTCGCGGAAGAACTGTTGGCGCGGCGGAGAGAGAAACGGCAGGACCGTCTGCATCCAATCGGGATTCCCGAGCAGCGTGGGTATCTGAAAGATCGTCGGTGCAAGCTCGGCGGGCAACACGGTCGCAAGCTCGATCAGCGCGGCGGTCGCCTGTGTCGTTAGCATCAGTGCCCGGTTGTTGCGCTCTCCCCACGCAAGCGCCGAGGCGAACGAGTCGACGATCGCCTCCACGCGGCGCTCTCGCGCGTCATCAGACAGGCCTCGGGCAGCGAGCAGGTTCCAGCCCGGCTGCCCCTCGTGCGCACGCGTACCGACCAGGTCCAGCTCGACGATCCGCCTCGCCAGCTCGGGCTCCGCGAGGCAGCTCTTGATGCGGCGGATACCGTCCTCGTGCGGGTCCAGGAACAAGCCGCCATGCCCAGAGCGAACCAGAGAGACGAACTGAGCGATCGCAAGCTCCGTCTTGCCCCAGCGGCTTCGTCCGGCGATGTAGGTAAAGAATGTGTCGGTGAGGTTTAACCCCACCAACTGCGACCCGCTCTCGCCCGCGACACGCCCCAGTGGGAGTACGTCCCGTTGCCCCGTGTACACGGGCAGGTCGCGCGGCGACGGGTGGACGGCGGCGCCGAGCCGTAGCACGTCGGGCGCCGCGCAGTGCATCGTCGGCGGCTTTAGGAAGCCGGCGACCTCTCGCGTGCTGAGGATTTGCCGTCGCAGCGGGCGAAGCAGTCCGGTGTCCATGCGCCGGTCGAACCACTTCCGCACGCCCGGCAGGTCGGACCCCACGAATGCCAGCCCGAGCAGCCGCACTCCCGCGACACGAAACGAATTCGCGCCTGCGAAGCTGTCGAAGCACCCGAGCAGCGCCTGCAACCGTTCGGCAGCCATACCCTTGACCGGCGCCTGGCAGCGCACGAGCACCTGTATCTGAAACAGCGGCTCGCTCTGCAGGACCTTGGCGGCGATCCCCTCGCGCTGTGAGCGCTGCTCAACAACGTCTGCCGCTGGCTGGCGCCCGGGCTGCCGCCCGCCATTGAACACGTCCAGCATGCTGGGCGGGCTCGCGAGCGCGAGCGCGCCATGTCTCCGGCGAGACTCCCTGAGCAGGCCCCGTCGCAGCCGCCGCCGCGCCGAGGACGTGCAGGGCAGAAGATCGACCGCCACCTCAGCACGCTCACGCGAGTGCTCGAGTCCCGCCAGCGCTCGCGCGAAGCTCTGCAGCGGATCGGGCTCGAGCGCGAGCTGCGCAAGCGGCTCGCTGGAAGGCCGCGCTAGACGCAGCTCGGCACGCATCACACAGCGCGGCCCCGGTGGCGCAGGCTCGGTATCCATCACGCGCAGCTGGACCTGGTTGTAGTTCGACAGCGCCGAGCGGATCGCCGGCAACGAGCGCGCAGGGACGATGAGCGAATACCGCATCGCTCCCTCGCGAGTGCCGTCGAGCAGCACTCGCACAGAAGATGCGCCCGGGTCGAACCAACCGCCGGCGAATCGTCTGACACGAGACAGCTGAGAAGCGAAGCGGACCACGGCATCGAGCGTCGGCGCGAACGAATCGGGGGCGAGCACAGCGAGCCGCACCCGCCTGGGAAGTGCACGACGAGTCACGACGACACGACACGTGAGCAGCGCTAGGGAGATCACAGTCGCCGAGATGAGGCCGTACTCGAGAGGCGTCACGATGCGCGTCATCGGCCCTGCAGGCCAGCTCCGGTGATGGAGGGCTGCGGCGAGGATCGCTAGCCCCGCGACGAGGGCTATGAACAGCTCGGCGTCCTGGTTCGGGCGACGAGTCACAGGTACTCACCGCGGCAGAGGGGGTTGTCACAGGACGCAGAGACGCGCAATCCCATGTGCTCATGCGGAAAACGCCCAGTTCGCAATGGCGCCGGGACGAACCACAGCGCGTACCGCACCACGAACCCCAGCGCGAACACCCGCCAGACCCCGACACGGACAACGGCGCTCACGACCGCAGCCCTCGCTCGCCGATGCTCGCCGCCATCGCCTGCTCAAGCACCCTGTGCGCCAGCGGCGGCGGGACGGCGTTGCCGACCTGCTCGAACTGCCGCGTCCTCGCGCCCTGCCACGGGTAGCCCGGCCGGAAGCCCTGGAGAGTTGCGGCCTGCTCGACAGTGACCCTAATTGCGTTCACACCGCGCCGCTGCTCATAGCGGCCGGGGGGATCGCTGGCGTTCTGCTTGTGGCCAGGTGGATGCACGCGCCGGTCGCACGAGACCGTCGTCGCGGGACGTCGTCCAGCCCACACCGGGGTACCCTTCGCGAGCCTCGCAGCAACCATCGCCGGCGCGGGCTCGGAAACGGGCCGGGATCGCGCGCCACTCTGGCGAGTCTCGTAGGCGCAAGGCACCAAGCCCAATGCGTCCGCCATGCTGACCCACGGCTTGAGGCCAGCATCGTGCTCCGGTGTCCTTTGGCGACAGGGATCGTACGAGCGGTGCGTGGGCGGGGGCAGCTGTACCGGGCCGTCGAGCGAGGCGATCAGGAACGCCCGCTTGCGGGTCTGTGGCACCCCGTAGCGCTCGGCGCTCAAGATCCCGGCAGCTGTCTGGTAGCCGTGCCGGGAAAGCAGCTCAGCGAACAGCGACCAAAGGTCCAGCGCAGCGGGGACCTGCTCGAGCGCAACCCAGCGCGAGCGCAACGCGAACGCGAAACGAAGCGGCTCGACGATCATCAACGAGCGCGGGTCGCGGCATTCCCGCACCCGCTCGGCCCGAGTGTCGCTCCCGGCGGTCAGCTCACGAGCGCACGCCATCACCACGGTCTTGTCCCCTCGTCCGAGCCCCTTGCCCGCCGTTGAGTAGGCCTGGCACGGCGGTGATGCAATCAGTCCCCAAGCCGGCGCGAAGTCATTCGGGTCGAGTCGGGTGACGTCTGCTTGCAGGCGCTCGTGCCCCGCAGCGCGCCCTGTCTCACAAGCCCAGGGGTCCGCGTCGACACCAACGGCGCACAGCCTGAGCGGCCGCAGACCCTCCTCCCAGCCGCCAGCGCCCGCGAACAAGTCCAGGATGGGCCCGGGCTGGCGGCTCGCCTGCTCAGCTGGTCGGCACGCGCCATCCGGGTCACGGATCTCACTCATTTCGCCAAGCTACGGGCCGCCTGCGCAAACGACCACAATCCGAAATCACCCAAAAGCAACCGCTTACATCAAATGTGAAAGCACACGCTTTCCTTACCTGGCCGCGCTGAGCAGCACGCGCACCACGAGACGCACGTGCTTTCCCAGCGAGTGCCGGCTACGCCGCCAGCTTGACCAGATCGGAAAGGTCGTCGATCTGACCGGTGATGCTCGCCAAAGCCTGATCGAGCAGGCGGCAAGCGGAGTAGTCGAGCAACGAGTAGTGCACTGAGGTCCCCTCGCGACGGCGGGCGACGATGCCCGCACGGTGCAACAACCCGAGATGGCGCGAAACATTCTGAGGCGTGCTCGGCAGCTGGTCAGCGAGCTGCTGAACCGTCGCCTCGCCCTGCTCGAGCAACGCAAGGAGCTGGACCCGGGTCGGGTCGGCAAGCAACGCCAGCCTGCCTGTGACCAGATCAACCAACGGCTCTGACCAGCACCGAGACATCCTTGTCGCCCGTCTCCTCAGCGATCGACTACACGAAGCATTCCTATTACCGACGAATCGCGGGAAACGTGACACCACGTCACACCCGGCGGCCGAGAGAGTCGGCATAACCGCGACGTCGGCATAATGGGCGGGAACGCTCACTGGCCCAAAAAATGGCTTACGCAGCCTGGGCGCGTTCGATCGGCGTCAATTGCTTGCGCGACTCGAGGACGGCGCGGATCTTCGCTTCGATCTCGCTGGCGGTCGCGGGGGTCTGGTCGAGGAACGCCTTGGCGGCACCGCGCCCCTGACCGATGCGGGTCTCACCGAACGTGAGGAACGATCCGGATTTCGTGAGGATCGCGTGCTCGAGCCCAAGGTCGATGAGGCAGCCGGCGCTCGAGATGCCTTTGCCGTAGTCGATGTCGAACTCGGCCTCACGGAAGGGCGCCGCGAGCTTGTTCTTGACGACCTTGGCGCGCACGCGGTTGCCGGTTGCCTGGGTGCCGTTCTTGAGCGTCTGGATGCGACGGAGATCGATGCGCTGAGTAGCGTAGAACTTGAGCGCACGCCCCCCTGGTTGCGTCTCGCGAGGGCCGAACACCACGCCCACCTTTTCGCGGATCTGGTTGGTGAGGATGCACAGCGTCTGCGTGCGGTTCAAATTGCCCGCGAGCTTGCGCATCGCCTGGTTCATCATCCGCGCCTGCGCGCCGAGAAGCTGCTCGCCCATCTGCCCGTCGAGCTCGGCCTGCGGCGTCAACGCCGCGACGGAATCGATCGCGACGACGTCGACTGCGCCCGAGCGCACGAGGATGGCGGCGATCTCCAATGCCTGCTCGCCGTAGTCCGGCTGGGACACGAGCAGCTCATCGATGTCGAGGCCGATCTCTCGCGCGTAGGAGGGGTCCATGCTGTGCTCGGCATCGATGAACGCGCATACGCCGCCAAGCTTCTGCGCCTGTGCGAGGACTTGATAGACGAGGGTCGTCTTACCCGAGGACTCGGGGCCGAACACCTCCACGATGCGGCCGCGCGGCACACCGCCGATGCCGAGCGCGAGGTCGAGTGACAACGCCCCCGTCGGGATGACATGGGCCCGCACCCGCGCCCGCTCGTCGCCCATGCGCATTACCAAGCCCTTACCGAGCTTTCCGTCGATATATGTCAGCGCGCCCTGCAGGGCGGCGTCGCGGGCCTTCACGGCCCTCTCCTGATCTGTTACGGACATCACTTGCATGGGGCTCTACTCCTCCGTTTTGAGTCGATGAATAGGTAGGCATCGCTTAAGACGCTTTGTGAGATGACAAGACGCTGCGGGGCACCGGATGGTCCGTCACCGCTCGAACCGCTCGTCGCCGAGGTGGATCGAAGGGAGCTTTGAAGCCTCGACCGGACGCGGGGGATCGAGAGCTCCGACCGGTGTGTGCTCCGGGCAGAGGATGCGGTAGGGCAGCCACTTATTCGTGGGTTCGACGATGCCTTCGGATGCGCGTACGGGCACCCGGCACACGCTGCACCAGCCGTCGTAGCGGTTTCGGGCCGCCATGCGTTAGCTATTGGTGGGATTCCTGTTCATGTCGAGGACGGTACGCGCGAGTTGCGACGCTTTATTCGCTCGGCGAGTCGATGGCGGGAAATATCGCTTGGGAGAGCGATAAACCGGCGTCCGATTTGCTCACGGAGCGGCGCCTTCACCGAGCGGCAGGCCGGACCGTCACCGAGTGAGCCGTGCAACTGCGAACACTGGCTGGCGTGCCGCGAATGGTGCCGATCAAGGGCAGGAGATTGGCTGACCCTTCGAACACCTCCTCCCGCAGTGGGGGTGAAGGAGGTGTTCTCAGATGGATCAACTCATCATCGCACTGCTCTTGATTATTCTCATCCTGCGGCAGTCCTAAGCCGAGGCGCGCCGGTGCGTGCCCACGGGTCTGACGATGGCGAGAGGCGGATTCGAACCGCCGACACCGCCATTTTCAGTGGCGTGCTCTACCTAACTGAGCTATCTCGCCGAGAAGCGTCACGACAACCAGATCGGCGCAAGGTTAGCCGGCCCAGGCTTGCTCCCACTTCGTGGGGTGGGAGTGAAAAACACTGCTTCCGGTGGCGCGGGACCGCGGAGTAGCTTTCAGCGCATGAGTACACGTGTGAGTGCCTTGGAGGTCAGAGATGTTCTGGACGAGGCGGTACGCTGCCTGGCGGTTGGCACGGGCAGCCAAGAACAGCGGCTCGTGGCGTCCGGCAAGGTGCTGCTCGCGGGTCTGTCGCGGGAGGACTTCTCAGAGGACGAAGACCGGGAGCTGTTTGACCGGGTTGGGGCCTGCCTGAATGAGCTTCACCGAAGGCGCGCCCAAGGCCCGCGCGTGATGGCAGTACAGCGGGTCGTGGACCTTGCAGCCGAATCACTCGCATCCGACATCGTCGACCTGCGTGACACCGTCATGGGGCGTGCTCTGCGGGACGCGGGCATCTGCGCAACTCGCAGGGCGCGTCGCCATCCGCGACGGTGACGGCGGCGGCGCTCAGGACTTGGGGTGCCAGCCGCGGCCTTTCTTCACCAGCTTGCCTTCCTGCTGCAAGCCGGGGAGGACGCGGTAGAGATAATTCGGACCGATGCCCATCTTCGCGGCCATCTCGGGGATCGTGATGCCGGGCTGGCCCTGCACGACCGACAGCGCGTGAGCAGCGCGCGTCCCGCCCCCCTTCGGCCGTCCGGCGCTGGCTTTGGACCGTCCGGCACGACGTTTTTTGCGACCCAATTTGTTGCGTGCGCCTGACACCGGCGTTGTGACCGGGGGCGCTTTGCTGCCACGGTTCACAGAGCCGCGCGGGCGGCCAGGTCCGCGTTTGGCGCGGGTCGAGGGTTGAGTCGCGCTGGCGGGCCGGGGCGTGGCGGGTCCGATGCCGTCCAGGGCGGCAATCGCAGCCTCCAGGCGCCGGTATTCCTCGACCACTGGGCGCAACTCGCTCAGCCGGCCGTTGATTTGCTTGCGCTGCTCTTCAAGGAGGTCGGTCACACTCACGTCCTAACGGGCTCGGGTATGGGAGACCAACATATACACCGGGCGCGACGGGACGCGAGATCCCTGCCGCGATCGCTCACCGTTGAGACTGCCGGCGTCAAGCGCCACAGTATCGCTGGCAATCTTCCTGGCAGTCAGTCAGCCGGCGGTCCACCGGCCGGACTGTGCGTAAGCGGGGCGTAGGGTGTGGGCAATGCGACCGCGCGATGTCAAAGCGGGCGACCGGCCGTCTCGCGGCAGATACTCGCGCAGACCCGCCACCTATCCGTCTGCAAGCGGCACATGTTGCGTTTATGCAGGTCGCTGGCTCCTCGCGATGGCCCGTGGCGCCCTAGCGGAGCCCTCGTCGTGTAACGTGCCAATAAGCGTTTATTACCCGACGAGCGCCGCCAGCGCGGCCACATGACCCGAGGAACAGCCCATGCGATGTACAACAACGGCGAGACATCCCGTTGAGTGACGGTACGGGCCCGGGCGTGCAGACAGGCACAGCACAGGCGCTCGGGCTCTCGGCGGGCGACGCCGTGCTGGGACTTTTGATCGAACGTCCCGCGAACAGCTACCAGCTGGAGCGGCGCTTGGAGCACCGCTTCGGCTCGGCGGCATTCGCCCACGGCACTGCCTACCACGCGGTCCGCCGGCTCTCCAAGCGGGGGCTCATCCGGGCTGTGCAGGAGGGGCCCTCCGGGGGGGGGCGAGCGCAGGAGGCAGACTCCTCCCTCCCTGCCACGGTGTACGACGTGACCCCAGGCGGGGTCGAGCACTTCCGGCGCTGGCTGCGGGCTTCGGCCTCGATACCGCCCGCGCGCGAGGAGCTGCTGGCGAAGATCGCGTTCTGCGGACCCGGAGACTTGCCGCGCATGGTCGAGATCGTGCGCGACGCCGAGCTCGCGTGCACCGCGCGCCTGAACGAACTAAACGAGCGGATGCGCAGCCAGCGCCGGGTGGCGTCGGATGACGGGTGGCGGCAGCTGATGACCCTGATCGTGACGGCGAGCGATGTCGCGTGGTGGGACGGCAGGATCAAGTGGCTGGGAGAGGTCCGCCGCTACCTGCAGCGGGAAGGACAGCACTATCAGGCCGGCCGGGGACTGGGCTCCACGTTCCCTGCGGATTGACGATGGCGCTGCTGTCGCTCACGGACGTGAGCCTGACGTTCCAGCGCGGGCGCCGGCACGCCGTGAGGGTGCTCGCCGGGGTCTCCCTGAATGTGCACGCGGGAGAGGTGGTGTCGGTGCTCGCCCAGCGGGCGCAGGGCAAGACCTCACTGCTGCGTGTCGCGGCCGGGCTGCAGCGGCCGAACGTCGGGTGGGTGCGCGTGGCGGGCCGGGATGTCTGGGGGCTGTCTACCGCGGGGCGTGCACGTCTGCTCGGATCTGAGATCGGCTGGGTAGGGCACGCCGCGCCGGATCTCGATGTGCCCGTGCGCACCAGCGTCGCGTTGCCGCTGCTGGGGACCTGCGGCAAGCGCGAGGCCTATGCTCGAGCCAGCGCGGCGCTCGAACGCGTCGGCGTCCTCGACTGTGCCGAGCAGTTCTGGGGGAGCCTCGCGGACTGGGAGCGCGCGCTGGTGGCGCTCGCCCACGGCATCGCCCGGGAGCCGTGCCTGCTGCTCGTGGACGACCTCACACTGTCGCTGGATCTGGGCGAGGTGGACGACGCCACGCGGCTGCTGGACGAGCTCGCCCGCGAACGCGACCTCGGCGTGCTGATGTGTGTCTCCGACGCGAACGCGACACGGTGGTCGCAGCGCACGGTCACGCTCGCCGGCGGGGAGCTGCTCGCACCCGCCAGGCCGGGGCCAGTGCCGGCACCGGCTGCGCCGCCGGCAAACGTGATCGACTTCCCGTCTCAGAGCGCCCGGCGCGCGTCGTCCTAGTGCTGCAGTTGCGCAAGCTGTCGAAGTGCTATGCCGCCGCTGGGGGTGAGCCAGTCGCCGCGGTCGACGAGGTAACGCTCGAGATCGCGCGCGGAGAGCTCGTGGCGCTGTATGGCCCGAGCGGCTCGGGCAAGACGACGCTGCTGAAGCTGATCGCGGGGCTGCTCGAGCCGGACAGCGGCTCGGTCGTTCTCGACGGGCGCGACATATGGTCGCTCTCAGAGTCCGAACGTGCCCACTACCGGCTGCACGAGCTCGGGTATCTGGACCAGGCATTCGACCTGCTGGAGGGCGCCAGCGCCGCGCAGAACGCGGCGTTCAAGCTGTGGCTGACCGGCAACGTGCGCCGCGCTGAGGAGATCGTCGAGCCGCTGCTGGCGCGCCTCGGGCTGGGCGAGCGCCTGCGAAGCCGTCCGGCCGAGCTCTCGATGGGCGAGCGCCAGCGCGTCATGCTGGCCCGCGCGCTGTCGCTGGCACCCAAGCTCGTGCTCGCCGACGAGCCGACCGGCAACCTCGACACCGCTCGCAGCCGTGAGGTGCTTGCGCTGCTCGGCGAGACTAGCCGTGAGCGGGGCGCGGCCGTGCTGCTCGTCACGCACGATCCGCAGGCCGCAGCGTTCGCGGATCGCGTCCATGCGCTGCAGGACGGCCGGCTCTGCGACTACACCGCGGGCGAGGTCTTCCCGGTCCGCACCGGGCGGCGCGAGCGCGCATAGATGCGGCTCTCGAGCATCGCCCACCTCTACCGCGTGCGGCTGCAGGCGCGGAGCGTTCTCGTCCAGGAGCTGCTCGCCGTGCTTGGGCTGGCGGCTGGGGTGGCGCTGCTGTTCGCCTCCCAAGTGTCGAGCGCGAGCCTGAATGACTCGGTCACGCAGCTGACCCGTGAGCTCGTCGGCGAGATGCAGCTCCAGCTCGACGCACGGGGCCCGGCCGGCTTCAATCAGCGGCTGCTGGGCGAGGTGCGGCGCGTGCCGGGGGTTCGCGCTGCCGCGCCGGCGCTGGAGGAGACCGCCAATGCTGTCGGCCCGTCGGGCCAGCGCGCCGTTGAGCTGATCGGTATCGACCCGCGCTTTGCACTGCAGCGAAGCCAGCTGCTGCGACGCTTCCGATACGCGCAGATCGCCCATTTCTGGGCGCTCGCGGTGCCCTCGCCGATCGCCAGGGCGACAGGTGTGGCGCCCCTGGAGCCGCTCGAGCTGCAGCTCGGTGGCAGGAATGTCACCGCCCTCGTCGGGACCGAACTCGGCGAGAGTGCGATCGGCGCTCTGGCCGGCAGCCCGATCCTGATCGCGCCTCTCCCCTACGCGCAGCACCTCACCCAGATGCCCGGCCGCATCACGCGCATCTTCGTGCAGAGCGCTCCAGGGAGCGAACGCGGGGTACGAGAAGGCTTGCGGAGACTCGCCGGCCACACGGCCGACGTTGAGCCGGCGGGCTTTGACGCGAAGCTGTTCGGGGTCGCCGCGGCGCCCGCTAACCAGAGCGAGAGCCTGTTCGCGGCGATTAGCGCGCTCGTCGGCTTCCTGTTCGCGTTCAACGCCATGCTGCTGACGGTTCCCCTGCGCCAGGGACTGATCAGAAGCCTGCGTGCGAACGGCGCAACGCGCGCGGGCATCGCAAGTGCGCTGCTGTTCGACGCGCTCGTGCTCGGTGCGTGCGCCAGCGCAGTCGGGCTTCTGCTGGGCGACGCGCTGTCGCTACTCGTATTTCGATCGAGCCCAGGCTATCTGTCGTTTGCCTTCCCCGTCGGCTCGCAGCGGATCGTCACCTGGCACAGCGCCGTCGTCTCGTGTGGGGCGGGAATGCTCGCGGCGGGAATTGGGGTCCTCGCACCGATGTGGGGGGTGTTCCGGCCGAGGTTCGGCCCGCCGCACAGGAGAGGACGAACCTCTCGAGGGTGGGACGCGGGATCGGTCGCCGCCGGGGTGGCTTGCCTGGCGCTCACGACGGCGATCCTGCTGTACAGGCCGCAGGCCGCGGTGCTGGGGAGCATAGCCCTGGTTGTTGGGCTGCTGCTGATGTTGCCCCTGCTGCTGGACGCCAGCATCTGCGTGTTTGACCGCGTGCAGAATCGGTTCTCCTCGGCTGCAGCGCGCATCGCCGTCGTTGAGCTGCGCTCGCCGGCGACTCGTACGCGCTCGGTGGCGATCGCTGCGACCGGCGCGATCGCCGTGTTCGGCAGCGTCGCGATCCAGGGGGCCCGCGCCAACCTTCAGGAGGGCGTCGACCGGGGCGCACACGACATCGCCCGCGCCGGCGATATGTGGATCGTGCCACCGGAGACCAACGACTTGCTCGGCACAACTCCGTTTACGGGCCCCTCGGTTTCGGCGCTCGGCCGTCTTGCGGGCGTGCGCGCGGCTGGTGTGTACCGCGCGAGCTTCTTGCGCTTCGGCGAGCGCCTGGTATGGGTGCTTGCGCCGTCGCCTACGGCGGCACAGCCCGTTCCCGCGAGTCAGCTCGTCAGGGGAGATCTTGCGAGCACAACCGCGAGGGTGCGCGCGGGTGGCTGGGCGGTCGTCTCCCAAGCGCTCGCTGCCCAGCAGAAGCTGCGGATCGGCGACGCCTTAACGCTTCCCGCCCCGCATCCGGTACTGCTGCGAGTGGCGGGACTTAGCACGAACCTCAACTGGGCGCCAGGGGCGGTCCTCCTCAGCCCCAGCGACTACGTGAGAGCGTTTCAGACCAACGCGGCGGGCGCTTACAACGTGATGCTCGCAGCCGGGGCTGACCAGGCGGCGGTTCGCAGCGAGCTGCGAGTGGCGCTAGGGGCGCGCTCGCCCTTGATCATCGAAAGCGGCCGGCAGCGCGAGCACCGGCTGCGCGTCAC
>DASXIJ010000052.1:0-34886 GCA_036498045.1 Solirubrobacteraceae bacterium | reverse complement strand
GGTCACGTGGAACTGCAGCAGGTGGTACTCGGCGCTGGTCTTGCGGTCGATCGGGTAGGCGAGCGCGCGCTCGCCCCAGCGGTCGTGGCGCAGCAGCTCGCCTTGGGACTCGATCGTGGCGCGCGTGTCGTCGATCAGCTTCGCGCGCACGGCCTCGTCGGCCTGCGGGTCGAGCAGCACCACGAGGTCGTATGTCGGCGCGGGCAAAGTCATGCGAAAGCGGGCGCCGCCGCAGCAGCGCCGGCGAGCAAGGTTAGCGGGTTCGGCCCTTCGCGCGGATGTCAGCGAGCTGCTCGTCGATCCAGTCGCCGGGGTCTCGCGAGGTGACGATCTCGGTGAGGCCGTCGGCGCGCCGGCGCTTCTCCTCGGCGGGCATCGTCAGCGCGGCGTGGATCGAGTCGGCGAGCTCCTGGATGTCAAACGGGTTGACCGACAGCGCGTACTCCCCGAGCTCCTCGTGGGCGCCGGTGTTCTCAGAGAGGATCGACACGCCGTCGCGCTCGTTGACGATCGGTCCCTCCTTGGCGACGAGGTTCATTCCGTCGAACATCGCGTTGACCAGCAGCACGTCGTAGTGCTTGTACGCGGCCATCGCCTCCTCGAGGTCGTCGCGCAGCTTGAGCTGGATCGGCATCCAGTCGGGCGTGCCGTGACGGTGGTTGACGACTGCGACGAGCGCCTCGATAGCCTCGAGGTACTCGGCGTACTGGGGAACATCGGTCCGCGACGGCATCAGCTGCGCGACGAACGTCACGCGCTCGGAGAACTCGGGGTGCTGCTCGAGGAACAGGTCGAACGCGGAGAAGCCGCGCAGGACGTTCTTGCTCAGGTCGGCGCGGTCGACGCGCAGGATCAAGAAGTCGCGGCGGCGGCGCAGCAGCTACTGCTCGAACTCGCCGACGCCAGCGCGTCGCGACACGCGGCGCGTCGCCTCATGGTCGATCGGCAGTGGATACGCGCGCACCCAGACCTCGCGGTCGCCGTCGGGCGCGACCACCACGCCGCGCTCGAAGTCGATCTCGAGCCCCATCAGGTCGCGGCAGCACTGCAGGAAGTTGCGCCGGTACGAGCGGGTGTGAAAGCCGATGATGTCGTTGGCGAGCAGGCCGCTGAAGATCTCCTCGCGGATCCGCGTCGGCAGCACGCGCCAGGCGTCCGACTGGGTCCAGGGGATGTGCACGAAGTGGTGAAGGAACGCGTCGGGTCGTGCGCGCCGGACGAGGCCGGGGAGCGTGTACAGGTGGTAGTCGTGGATCATCACGACCGGCTCCTCGGCGCCCTCCAGCTCCTCGATGACCGCCTCGGCGAGGTCGTCGTTGACGGCGTTGTAGCCGAACTCGAACGCCTCGATCTCCTCGCGTCGGATGTCGGGTGCGTTGGACAGGTCCCAGAGGTAGTGCTGGATGAACCACAGCATCGGATTGGCGACGACGTTGTAGAAGCGGTCGTACGCATCGGGGTCGGAGACGACCAGACGCACCCGGAAGTCGACGTCGCCGGCGGGCGAGCGCACGGGGAACGAGCGCCCGCCGTGCTCGCGCGAGGCCTCGGCGTCGTACTCGCTCATCGCCGAGGCGATCCAGATCGCTTCGCGGTGGGTCGCGAGCCCGGTCAGCGCGGTGACGACTCCGCCCGAGCCGCGCTGGGTCTCCCCGCGCTCGTCGAACGTGACCGGGCCACGGTTGCTCACGAGGACCAGCGGCACCTGTTTAGAGTTCATGCTCGCGCCTCCATCCGGCCAGCTCCGTTGATGGGAACGCTCTGCATCCGTGCTCGGCGATTATGTCTCGAGGTCGTTGAAGATCCGCAGATAGTCGCGCAGGTAGCGCGGGGTGAGGAAGTGCGTGCGGACGTACTCCTTGCCGCGGCGTCCGAGGAACTTGCCGAGCGCGGGGTCTTTGAGCACCTCGAGCGCCCGCGCGGCGCACTCCTCGACGCTCGACACGAGAAAGCCGGTGACGCCGTCCTCGATCTGCAGCGGGATGCCGCCGACGTCGCCGCCGATGAACGGTCGCGCCTTCCAGATCGCCTCCGTCACGGTCAGGCCGAATCCCTCCCGCGTGGACTTCTGGATCAGGACGTCGGAGTGGGACTGAAACGCGTTGACCTCGATCGCTCCGACGTTGTTGAAGTTGTTGAGGATGTGAATGTCGGGGTCGCCGTCGGCGTGCGCGATCGTCGCGTTGAAGAAGTCCCATCCCTCGGGGTCGTCGCTGGCCATCGAGCCGACGAGCGCGAGCTGCACGTCGGGCATCGACTCCTTGACGATCCGGTAGGCGTCGATCACGCCGAGCGGGTCCTTCCATGGGTCAAAGCGCGAGACCTGGCAGATCAGCGGTCGGTCGACGTCGATCCCGAACTGGCCGCAGACGAATGCTCCGTCCTCGGGTGAGAGCGCCATGTTCTTCGGTGTCAGCGGGTCGATCGCGGGCGGCACCACGTTGACGTGGCCGTTCATTCCGGGCGGCACGTACGCGGGCGTGTGAAACAGACTCTCGGGATAGTCGGCGATGTAGGGCAGGAGCTTTGAGATCGTCTGCTCGTTGGGCGTCGACAGGTCGATGTGACAGCGCCACACCCAGCCCTTGGCCTTCTCGGGGACGAGCCCGAACAGGGCGGCCGGCTGCGGGTCGTGCACGACGCACACGTCCCATCCGCCGGACAGCTCGCGCGCGTTCATCTCGTTGTACTTGAGCCACGTGGCCCACTGCTCGTCGTCGAGGTCCTGCGGCGCGCCCTGCAGCGCGTTGTGCATCAGCTTGGTCGCGTTGAAGAACTCCTCGCGGCCGTAGATCACCTGCCATTCGCAGTCGAGCCCGACGTCGCGCATCAGCGGGACGAGCGTGTAGAGGATCTCCGACACGCCGCCGCCGAACGCGGTCGCCGAGATGTGCACAACGCGATCGCCCTGCAGCGGCTCGGCCAGCTCGCGGATTTCGGCGATCAGCTCGCGGCCGCAGATGTGCGTGTAATCGGCGAGCGTCTTGTTGCCAACGGCGACGGGCTGGAGCACGCGGCCGCACGATACCCAAGATCGCAGGCGGCGCTTACGTTCGCGGGGCGCCGGATCGAGCGCGTTCGGGGTGCGCTTGGGGGCCGCACGTGGAACTATCGTCTAGAGATGCTCAACGGGCGCCTGTACCGCGCTGCCTTCATCCCGTTCTTCCTCGCGCTCGCGGTCGCGGCGTTCTCGCTGACCGGCCGCCCGGCGCCGCTGCGCTCGACGCTCGCCCCGGACGCTTTCGAAGGGGCCCAGGCGTTCTCCGAACTGGGCACGCTCGCGCGCGAGTTCCCCGACCGCCGGCCGGGCAGCAGCGGCGACCGCCGGTTGGCGGCGTACGTCGCGTTCGCACTGCGCGGGCTCGGCGGCACCGCGGGAGGCGGCTTTCAGGTTCACACGCGCGAGTTCACGGCGCAGACGATCGACGGCGAGCGCACGCTGCAGACCGTGATCGCCCAGCGGCCGGGATCGACGGGCGCGCAGCCGATCGTGATCATCGCCCACCGCGACGCCGCGGGCCACGGCGCGCGCGCTGAGCTGTCGGGCACGGCTGCGCTGCTCGAGCTCGCGCGCGTGTTCGCTGCGCGCGAGACCAAGCGCACGATCGTGCTCGTGTCGACGAGCGGTGGCAGCGGCGGCGACGCGGGGGCGGCCGATTTCGCGGCGCACGCCGCGGGCCCCTACGACGCCGCGATCGTGCTCGGCGACCTCGCGAGCAAACGGTCGCGAAAGCCCTTCGTCGTGCCGTTCTCCGACGCGCTCGGGTCGGCGCCGCTGCGGCTGCAGCTGACGGTGTCAGACGCGATCAAGCAGGAGACCGGCAACGACCCGGGAGCGCCGAGCGGCCTGGGTCAGCTCGCCCACCTCGCGCTGCCGCTGACCGTCGGCGAACAGGGTTCGCTCGACGCGGCGGGAATTCCGGCGGTGCTCGTGCAGGCGTCGGGCGAACCGGGTCCGAGCGCTCGCGCGCCGGTCTCGGCCGGGCGTCTGGAAGCGCTCGGGCGCTCGGTGCTGAGCGCGATCGACGCGCTCGACACCGGGCCCGAACTGTCGCCGGCGATGCAGGCGGGGCTCTCGGTTCAGCGCAAGACGCTTCCGTCGTGGGCGCTTCGGCTGCTGCTCGGCGCGCTGCTACTGCCGCCGCTGGTCGTCGCGGCGGACGGGCTCGCGCGGGCGCGCCGGCGGCGCGTGGCGATCGCGCGCTGGTCGCTGTGGACGTTGATGTGCGCGGTTCCGTTTCTGGCGACCGCCGCCTTCGTGATCGTGCTCGCGGCGGTCGGCATCATCGGCGCGGCCCCGGGCGCGCCGGTCCCGCCGGCTGGGCTGTCGTTCGGCGGCGAGGCGGCGGCGACGGTCGGCGCGACGCTGTTGGCGTTCGCGCTCGCGTGGCTTCTGTGGCCGGCGCTGATCCGTCGGATCGGCCTGCGCGTGCGCCCGAGCTCCGAAGGCGCGGGCGTCGCGATGCTGCTCGTGCTGGTGCCGGTCGCGGTCGTCGTGTGGATCGTCAACCCGCTTGCAGCTCTGTTGCTACTGCCGGCCCTGCACGCTTGGCTGCTGATCGCGTCGCCCGAGCTGCGCCCGCGTCCGCCGGCTGGGCTGTTGCTGGTCGTGCTGGGCTTCGTGCCGCTGGCCCTGCTCGGCGCGTTCTACGCCGCTGAGCTCGGCCTCGGCGTCGGCCAGGCGGCGTGGATGGGCGTGCTGCTGCTCGCCGGCGGGCACGTCGGGGCTGCGGGGGCGCTGCTGTGGTGCGTCGCGCTCGGATGCGCCGCGGCGACCGCGCTGCTCGCGCTGAGCGGCCCGGCGCCGGCGGCGCTGGATGACGGCGACGACTTCCGCGAGATCACGATTCGCGGGCCGCTGTCATACGCGGGTCCGGGCTCGCTCGGCGGCACAGAATCGGCGCTTCGCCGATGAGCGGCGCAGAGGGTCAGGCGGCGCTTGCTGAGGGCGACCTGCAGGGCGCGTCCAGCGGCGGCGCGACGGCCGAGCCGCGGCGCGTGCGCTCGCGCACGCAGAAATCCGTGCGCGTGCTCGCGATCGCGCTGCTCGCGGCCGGCGCGATCGCGTTGATCGACGCGGGTGTGACGCTCGTCTGGCAGGAGCCGTTCTCGGCGCTGTACGCGCGACTGCGCCAGGATCACCTCAGCGGCGCGCTGGTGAAGGTCGAACGCGCCGCGCCGAGCGCCGGCGAGCAGCGCGCGCTGGTCGACCTCGCCGACGTGCGCCGGCGCGTCGCGTTCCTCGCGGGCACGCTCGAGGGCCACACGCGCGACGGCAGCCCGGTCGGGCGGATCCGGATCCCGCGGATCGGGGCGAGCTTCGTCATCGTCAAGGGGACGGGCACGTCTGACCTGCAGAGCGGTCCCGGGATCTACTCGGAAACGGTCTTCCCGGGGATCGCGGGGACGACAGCGATCGCGGGGCATCGCACGACGTACCTCGCGCCATTTCGTCACATCGATCTGCTGCGCGCGGGCAGCGTGATCGAGCTGGACATGCCCTACGCGCACTTCACGTACACGGTGATCGGCGGGCGCGTCGTCGCACCGACGAACGTCACGGCTGCGGTCGGCAACGTCGGCTACACGCGGCTCGTGCTGTCGGCGTGTACGCCGCTGTTCAGCGCCGCCAAACGGCTGCTCGTGTTCGCCCGGCTGACGCGCACGCTGCCGGTCGGCGCCGCGCGCGTCCCGGTCGCGAACCGTCCGCCGGGCGCCGACGAAGCGCTGACCGGCAACCAGCTGGAAGAGCCGGCGGCGGCGCGTCGGGAACTGCGCGCGCGCCCCGGTGAGTCACTGCCAGGCGTGCTCGAACCCCCCGAGCCGCATATCGCGGCCATCCCCGGCGACTAGCGACAGGCCGGCCGGGCCGGCCTGGACCTCGCCCACCCAGGTGACGTGTGCGCGACCGGCTTCGGCGACGGCCGCGTCGGCGCGCGCGCGCAGCTCGGGTGCAACGCAGAAGCACAGCTCGTAGTCTTCGCCGGCGCTCGCCGCGAGCTCGTGGGCGTCGACGCCGAGCGCGGCGCAGACGTCGGCGACGCCGTCGGCGAGCGGCAGCCGCGCCAGCTCGATCCGGAGGCATGCTTGGCTGGCGCGCGCGAGGTGCCCGGCGTCGGCGGCGAGCCCGTCTGACAGGTCGATCATCGCGTGGGCGCCGAGCGCGGCGAGCGCGCGGCCGGCTGCCAGACGCGGCGTCGGGAGGCGCTCGCGGGCGACGAGTCGCTCGCGCTCGGGAGTTCGCTGCACGCGCCCCTCGCGCACGGCGAGCGCGGCGCCGGCGCCGCCGAGCGGGCCGGTCACGCCGACGATGTCGCCCGGGCGCGCGCCGTGGCGCCCGATCAGCTGGCGCTCGTCGTCGGCCCAGCCGACGACCGTCGCGTAGACGGACAGGACGGGTGAGCGAACGACGTCGCCGCCGGCGATCGTCGTGTCGCACTCGCGCGCGAGCTCGTGGGCGCCGCGCACGAGCGCGAGCGCCTGGTCCTCCGAGAGCGCCTCAGGCAGCGCGAGCGCGAGATACGCCTCGCCGGGCTCGGCGCCCATCGCGGCGAGATCGGACAGGGCGCTGGCGAGCGCGCGCGCGCCGACGTCGCGCGGCGCCGTCCAGCCGTCGTCGAGGCGGAAGTGGACCCCGTCGACGACGGTGTCGACCGACACGACGCAGAACGCTCGCGCGCGCACGACGGCGGCGTCGTCGCCGGGTCCACGGATGATTTGCGATGTGGCGCGATCGGTTGCGCCGGCGAGCTCCGCTTCGATCGCTTCGATCAGGGCGCGCTCGGCGATGAGACGATCAGCGGTGGCGGTAGACGATCCGTGCGCGGTCGAGGTCGTACGGGGAGAGCTCGCAGCGCACGCGGTCGCCGGGGAGGATGCGGATCCGAAAGCGCCGCATCTTTCCGGCTACGTGTCCGAGCACGACGTGGTCGTTGTCGAGCTTCACGCGGAACATCGCGTTCGGCAGCGCCTCGATCACCTCGCCCTCGAATTCAACCTTGTCCTCCTTTGCCACGCCGCGCAACTCCTGTCTGGCCGACGCCCGCTTCAACGCCGCCCCGTAATCAACGATCAACTCGCGCCCCAAACTACCAGCGTTGCTCAGCCGGGCGAGGCGCCGCCGGTCGCGCCGGCGCCGTTTTCCTTGCCGGGCGGCCCGCCGCCGCGCTGCCCGGGCGGTTCGTGCGTCGGTTCTGCCGGCAGTGGGGCGGGCGCGGGGGCGGGCGCTCCGGCGCCGCCTTGTTCGGGCTTGCGCGGCTTGGCCGGCTTGACGGTTCGTTCATAACGTTCTTCGCCGCGTTCAGAGGAGGAGCCCGACTGGCCAGTCGTCGCGAATTTGCCATAGAACGGCGTGTAAGAGATCGATTCGCTTGACGGTTTGAACGGCACGCACGTCTTGCCTTCCACGACTGCGGACATGTACGCGTGCCAGATTTCGGCCGGCAGATAGCCGCCCTGCTGGGGCTGGCCGTGCACGGCGGTCATCGACACGCGTTTGGTCGGATAGCCCATCCAGACGGCGGTCGAGTAGTTGGGCGTGTAGCCGTCGAGCCACGCGTCGACGAGTTCGCTGGTCGTGCCCGTCTTGGCGGCGGTCGGGCAGCCGATCGCCGAGCGCACGGCGGTGCCCGATTCGACGTTCTGTTTGAGGATGCTCGTCTCCTCTGCGGTGACCGCTTCGCTGAGCACTTTGACGCGGTGGGGCTGGCCCCAGTTGTTGTCAACGTGCCCGTCGGGGAAGACGACTTTCGTGATCGCGATCGGGCTGTTGCGGTAGCCGCCGTCGGCGAGCGTCGCGTACACGTTGGCCATCTCAAGCGGCGTCACCCCGAGCGTGAGGCCGCCGAGCGCCTCGGCGGCGTAGCTGTGCAGCGGGCTGACGACGCCCATCTTGCGCGCCATCTCGGTGACGGTCGACTCGCCGAGGTCGGCCGCGAGCTGGGCGTAGACGGTGTTGTCCGATTTGAGCGTCGCCTGGACGAGGTCGATCGTGCCGTTCTGCTCGCCGCCGAACGTTTTCACTTCGTAGGTGGGGTACGTGGGGAGCCAACCGGGGGAGAGCGTGTGGGAGTTGTAGGTGGTGCTGTTCGGATCGACCCCGCGCGAGAGGGCGTCGGCGAGCACGATCGCCTTGAACGTCGAGCCCGGCTGGCGATGGCCCTGCGAGGCGAGGTTGTACTGCGATTCCTCATATGACTGCGACTCGGCCATCGCCTCGATGTCACCGTTGGCGGGATTGATCGTGACGATCGCCGACGCGGGGTCTTCGGGCTGGTTGAGCACTTCGGCGATCGCCTTGCGCGCGAGGCGCTGCATGTTCAAGTCGATCGTCGTGTACACCCGCAGGCCGCCCTGCGCGACGGTCTGCGCGCCGTAGCGTTTGGCGAGCTGCTGGTGGACGTATTCGAAGAAGAAGTCCTCCTTGCGCTGGGTGTAGAAGTAGCCGCGCTTGACTTCCAGCGGCGCGGACTCCGCCGCGCGGGCCTGGCTCGAGCTGATGTAGTGCAGTTCGGCCATCTTCGCGAGCACCTCGTTGCGCCGGCGCTTGGCTTCGCTGGCGTCGCCGAACGGGTTGTACTGCGAAGGCGCCTGCGGCAGCCCGGCCAGCAGCGCCGACTGCTGCAGGTTCAGCTGCGAGGCGGGTTTGTCGAAGAACTCGCGCGAGGCGGCCTGCACGCCGATCGCCGTCTGGCCGCCGAGCGTCCCGTAGGGAACGCTGTTGAGGTAGTTGGTCAGGACCGTGCGCTTGCTGTGGCGCTTGTTGTACTCGATCGCGAGCTTGGCCTCGATGATCTTCTGCTTGAGCGTGTGCTGGTCGCCGCCGAGGTAGAGGTTGCGTACGAGCTGCATCGTGATCGTCGAGCCGCCCTGCAGCGCTTTGCCGTGGGTGATGTCCTTGACGGCGGCGCGGAAGATCCCGGTCAGGTCGACGCCGTTGTTCTTGTAGAAGCGCTGATCCTCGATCGCGACGGTCGCGTTCTTGAGGTTGGTCGGGATCTGACTCCACGAGACCGGCGTGCGAAGCTGGTCGGACTGGATGAAGCCGAGCCGCGTCCCGTCGGCGGCGAACACCTGGGAGGAGCCGCCGCCGAGGATCGGGCGCAGCGAGCCGATCGCGGGCGCCGACTGCTCGACGTTGAGCACGTAGCCGACCGCGGCGATCGCGCCGATCACGAGCGCGGCCACGGTGACGCCGCCGCCGATCAGCAGGAACCGCGTCGGGCCGCCGCGCTGATGCCTGCGCCGGCGCTGTCGAGACTGTCGTGACATCGCTGGACCTTCGAGATTACCCGCCAGATTGTGATTTCCTGCCGGTACGCACGATTCCGCCGCGCGACGCCTCCCCGTCTTCCTCGCCCATGACCCCGGACACAGCCGAGCTCGCGATCGCCCAGGCGGGTGAGCTGCGCGCTGCGGACGCGCTCGCCGCAAGCGCCACCGCGGCGGCCGCCCCGAGCGCCGAGCCGTCGCGCGCGCGTGTAACTGGCGCGCCTGGCTGGGCGCAGCGCGGCCGCCGCGCGCTCGCGCCGCTCGTGGCGGCGCGCGCCGACCCGGCGCGCCGCCTCGCCGTGCGTGACAGCTGGCGCGCGCTGTGGAGCTCGCGCGTGCTGATCTGGGCGGCGGCGCTCGTCACGGTCGCGACGTACGGGTCCGGTCCGATGCGCCACGCGTTCAACCCGTACGGGCTGACGCGGGGCCTCGGCTGGCTGGGCGACGCGCTGTCGGCGCCGGCGGCGCGGTGGGACGCGGCTTGGTATGAGGTGATCGCGCACTACGGCTACCGTCCCGACCTCGGCACGTTCACGGCCTCGCGCGACGCGTTCTTTCCGCTCTACCCGCTCGGCCTGCGCGCGCTCGGCACGATCGGCGTCCCGATCGTTCTGGGGGGCGTGCTGTTCTCGACGGGCGCCCTGTTCGTCGCGCTGTATGGGATCCACCGCTTGACGATGCTCGAGCTCGGCGCGGCGGGCGAGCCGGCGTGGGCGCGGTTTCGCTCGCGCACCGGCGAGTCCTCGCCACGCGATGTCGCGCGGCTGGCGGTCCTCGCGACGGCGTTTGCGCCGATGGCGTTCTTCCTGTCGGCGGTCTACTCGGAGTCGCTGTACCTCGCGCTGTCGGTCGGCCTGCTGTACGCGGCGCGCCGCGGCCGGTTTGCGCTCGTCGGCGTGCTCGCGGCGCTCGCCGGAGCGACACGCAGCGCGGGCATCGTGTTGGTCGTCCCGGCGCTGATCATCTACCTGTACGGCCCGCGCGCGGATCGCGCGCCTGACTTCTCGCACGCTCGGCGGCTCGTGCCGCGCTACCGGCCGCGCCGCGACATGCTGTGGTTCGCGCTCGCGCCGGTCGGGCTCGGGCTGTTCATGCTGTACCTCGGGCTTGCCGGCGGCGACCCGCTCGCTCCGTTTCACGCACAGGACGTGTGGGGGCGCCACTTCGCCGGGCCGTACGTGGGGGCGTGGGAGGGCCTGCGTGCGGCGTTCGAGAGCGCGCGCCAGCTCGTGTCGATGCAGCAGAGCCACGCGTACTTCGCGGTCGGCGGCGAAAGTGCGTTCGTCGCGGCCGAGCACAACCTCGTGCTGGCGGCGTTCCTGCTCGCGGCGACCGTCGCGACTGTCGGCGTGCTGCGAACGCTTCCGTTCGCGTATGGCGCGTACGTGATCGCGGCTCTCGCGCTGCCGTTGTCCTACCCGGTCACCACCCAGCCGCTGATGTCGCTGCCGCGGTTTCTCGTCGTGCTGTTCCCGCTGACGATCTGGGTTGCGGCGTGGCTGGCTGCGCATCCGCGAGCGCGCGTGCCGGCGCTCGTCTGCTCGGGGCTGCTGCTCGCGTTCTCCACGGCGCAGTTCGCGACGTGGCATTGGGTCGCGTAGCGGTGGGCGAGCCCGCCGCACCGCAGCAGCCGCCGCCGGTCGCGCCCAACGTCGACGGTCCGCCGCCGTCGCCGACGGATCGCCCGACGGACGCCCTCGCCTCGCGCCCACCGCCGGCGTCGTGGCCGCCGTGGATGGCGCCGGCAGCGCTTGTCGGCGGACTCGTGCTCGCGGCGGTCGGCAGCCTGCTCGTCGACATCCCGGCGCTCGCCCTGGGGGTGAACGTGAGCTCGTCGCACCTGCCGCCTGGGCTGACGATCGCCGACACGGCCGTGCAGGATGTGGGCTTCGTTGCGGTGGCGGTGTTCTTCGCCCAGCTCGGCGGCCGCAACGTCGACGCGGCGATGTTCGGGCTGCGCCCGACGCGGCTGTGGCGCGCCGTGTGGCTCGTGGTCGTTCTGCTCGTCAGCTTTCTCATCTTCAGCGTGATCTGGACGTCGGCCTTTCACGCGAGCAAGGAGAAGCTGCTCGAACAGCTCGGCGCGAACGAAACGACCGCGCTGCTCGTGCTCAGCGCCGCGCTGACGTGCGTCCTAGCGCCGTTCGCCGAGGAGTTCTTGTTTCGCGGCTTCATCTTCACCGCGCTGCGCAACTGGCGCGGGGTGCTGCCGGCGGCATTGATCACGGGGCTGCTGTTCGGGGCGGTCCACGCGGGATCGGCCCCGGCGATCGACCTCGTCCCACTCGCCGCGCTCGGGTTCGGCCTGTGCTTGCTGTATCGGGCGACCGGGTCGCTGTACCCGTGCGTCGCCGCGCACTGCGTCAACAACTCGATCGCGTTCGGCAGCCTCGAGGAATGGGGGTTTTGGCCTGTCGTCGTGTTGATGGCTTCGGCGCTCGCGGTGCTCGCGATCGTGGCGATCGTCCTCACACAGCTCGGGATCGCCTCGCGCGAGCGCGCGGTCGCGTAGCCAATGCCCCTGACATAAGCGCGGCGACCCGTCGCGCCTGCGCAATAGGATCGCCGCATGAGAGCGATGCGGAACGCCGCGACGGTTGCGGTCGTGCTGGCTGCGGCGGCCGCAAGCACGCCGGCGGCCGCAGCGCCGCCGCCGCCGCCGGCGCAACCGCCGCCGCCGGCAGTCGCGCCGGGTCACATCCAGCTCGTGATTCAGCGCGCGTTCGGGCGACCGCCGTTCGTCGTCGCCGGCTCGCGGATGGTCGTCCGCGGAATCGTGATCCCGTATGTCGCGGCCCAGAAGGTGAAGGTGACGATCTATCGCAACGGGCGCAAGGTCGAAGTGAAGACCGTCGCGGTCCTTCCGCTCGGCAACGGCGCTGGTCAGTTTCACCTCGGATACACCAGCTCGAGCGCGGCGCTCGTGCAGGTGCACGCCGTTCACTACGCGACGCCCGCGCAGGCGCAGTTCACCGGTCGCTCAGAACCCGTCCACTACGCGTCGCCGAATCTCTCTCCGGGCGCGACCGGCCCCTCTGTGCGCCTGCTGCAGTCAGAGCTCAATGCGCTGCACTACGTCGTTCCGCTGAGCGGCTCATTCGACGAAGCGACCGGGCGCGCGGTGATCGCCTACCGCAAGATGACCGGCCTGGCGCGCGTTCCGTACACGACCCTGACGGTGTTCCGCAGGCTGCAGCAGGGCGCGGGCGCGTTTCACGTGCGCTATCGGCACGACGGCAGGCACGTCGAGGGTGACCTGACGCGCCAGGTGCTGGCGGAGATCGAACCGGGCGGGCGCGTGCACGCGCTGTACACGATGAGCTCGGGCAAGCCGTCGACGCCGACTGTGATCGGGCGCTTCAGCGTGTACTCGAAGACTGCAGGGACCAACTCGGAGGGAATGGTCGACTCCAACTACTTCATCCGCGGCTACGCGATCCACGGCTACGCAGAAGTGCCGACGTACGCGGCGAGCCACGGCTGCCTGCGCGTGCCGATCCCGAACGCCCCGGCGATCTTCGCGTGGATCCGCGAAGGCACGCCGGTCGACGTGTACAACGAGAGCGGCGGCGGCAGCCACCGGGTCTCCAGCCACGCCGGGCCCTAGCCGAAGCCGCCGTCGACAGCACGGGCGTCCGCCGGCCGGGGGGTTCGCGCGACTACGCGCGAATGCGGATCGTGCGCGCGATGTAGCCGAGCCCGAAGCCGTAGACGACGAGCGCGATCGCAAGCTGGACGCTGTGGATCAACCATTCGCTGCTGGACCCTTCGGTGATCGCCGCGAATGGGGACTCGACGGCTTCGGCGACTTCGTCGATCGTCCGTCGCGCAGAGCCCTTGCGCCCGCCGTTGTCGGGAGCGATCGCGCTCGACGGTTCGCCGGCGCCGCCGGTGGTTTCGCCGTTGACCTCCTGTTGCTGATGCGCTGAGGCGTCGCTCGTGCGGTTGATCGCGAACAGCGCGAACGACGCGATCACGACCAGGCAGAGCGCAAGCGACGCGAGCTTGAGGACGCGCGCTAGCGATGACATCACATCGCTAGATTAGATCGGCAGATGGACGTACTGGCCGAATGTTCCAGCACACGCGCGCAGGCGCGCGAACGGCTCGTGCAAGAGCTGCGCGAGCACGCGCTCGTGATCGGCGAGGTGACGTTGACGAGCGGGGCGCTCGCGCAGTACTACGTCGACGCCAAGCGCGCGATCCTGCGCCCTCCCGCATTCGCCGCGCTCGCGTCGCTCGTCGCGTCATACGTAGCGGAGTGGGAGGGGACGGCGGTCGGCGGGTTGACGATCGGCGCCGACCCGGTCGCTTGCGCCGCGCTCGCAGGAGGCGCGCAGGCGAAGGCGTTCTTGATTCGCAAGGAGGCCAAGGAGCACGGCCTGCAGCGGCGGATCGAGGGCCCCCCGCTGACGGCCGACGACCGTTGCGTCGTCGTCGAGGACGTCGTCACGACGGGCGGCTCGACGCTTGCGGCGATCGACGCACTGCACGACGCGGGCCACACGATCTGCGGGGTGGTCAGCGTGCTCGACCGGCTCGCCGGCGGCGGCGCGGCGATCGAGCACGCGGCGGGCGCGCCGTATGTCGCGCTCAGCACGATCGACGACATCTACCCCGAGCGCCCCGATCGCGCCGAGGCCTAAGCGGTGTCGGCGACCGACACGAGCACGATCGTGCGCGGCGCCGTGGCGGGCGACGTGGGACGGCTGCTCGAGCTGTTCGCGGCGCTGGCCGACTACGAGCAGCTGCGCGACGAGCTCCGCGCCGATCGGGACAGCCTGCGCGAGGCGCTGTTCGGTGAGCGCCCGGCGGCGTCTGCGTTGCTGGCAGAGCGCGGCGGCGAGACGGCCGGCTACGCGCTGTTCTTCCCCACGTTCTCGAGCTTTCGCGTGAGCCGCGGGATCTGGCTGGAGGACCTGTTCGTCCTGCCCGAGCACCGCAAGGCGGGCGTCGGACGGGCGCTGCTGTCGGCCGTCGCGGCGCGGGTGCCCGGCGCGGATGGGCGCCTGGAGTGGGCGGCGCTGGACTGGAACGAGCTGGCACTCGGCTTCTACCGGGGCCTCGGCGCACGGCTGATGGACGGCTGGACGTCGCTGCGCCTGGACGGCGCGGAGCTCGCGCGTCTGGCGGCGGAGTCCGACGATCGGCAATAGCGCGACCCGCACGCGCTCGCGGCGGCGGCTGATCCTCGCGATCTGCTGCATGAGCCTGCTGATCGTGGGCCTGGACAACACGATCGTCAATGTCGCGCTGCCGTCGATCGGGCGCGAGCTGCACACGACGGTCTCGGGACTGCACGGGGGGTCGACGCGTACACGCTCGTGCTCGCGAGCCTGCTGATGTTGTCAGGGTCGATGGGCGACCGGCTCGGGCGAAAGCGCGTGTTCTCGCTCGGCCTGGTCCTGTTCACGTTCGGGTCGCTGCTGTGCAGTGTCGCGCCGAACCTCGGCTTGCTGATCGCGTTCCGCGCGGTGCAGGCGATCGGGGGCTCGATGCTCAACCCGGTCGCGCTGTCGATCATCCGCAACGTCTTCACCGACGCGCGCGAACGTGCGTGGGCGATCGGGATGTGGGGGGCGACGGTCGGCATCAGCCTCGCGCTCGGGCCGGTCGTCGGCGGCGCGCTCGTCGATTCGGTCAACTGGCGCGCGATCTTCTGGATCAACATCCCCGTCGGGCTGGCCGCGCTCGCACTGACGCTGCGGTTCGTGCCGGAATCGCGCGCTCCGCAGGCGCGCCGGCTCGACCCGATCGGGCAGGTGCTGATGATCTTGCTGTTCGGGTCGCTGACGTACGCGATCATCGAGGCGCCGAAAGCCGGCTGGCTGTCCACGCAGAGCGTCGCGCTGTTCGCGCTCGCCGCCGCCGCGCTCACAGCGCTCGTGCCGTACGAGCGCCGCCGCCGCGAACCGCTGCTGGACCCGCGCTTCTTTCGCAGCGTGCCGTTTGCGGGCGCGAGCGCGATCGCCGTGAGCGCGTTCGCGGCGCTCGCCGGCTTCCTGTTCCTCAACACGCTCTACCTGCAGGAGGTTCGCAGCCTCTCGGCGCTTCAGGCCGGCCTGTGCACGCTGCCGATCGCGGCGATGACGCTGATCTTCGCGCCGCTGTCGGGCCGGATCGTCGGCCGGCGCGGCCCGCGGATCGGGCTGCTGGTGGGCGGTGCGGGGATCACGCTCGGCGCGGCGCTGCTGACCGGACTCGGCGCCCACACGTCGATCCCATCGCTCGTGCCCGCGTACCTGATCTTCGGGATCGGCTTCGGGATGGTCAACCCGCCGATCACGAACACCGCCGTGCTCGGGATGCCGCCCGCGCAGGCCGGCGTCGCGGCGGCGGTCGCGTCGACCTCGCGCCAGCTCGGCCAGACGCTCGGCGTGGCGATCGTCGGCGCGATCGCGGCGGGCGGCCTGGCGCGTGTCGGCCCGGGCTTCGTCGTGGCGAGCCACGCCGGCTGGTGGCTGATCACCGGTTGCGGCGTCGTGGTGCTCGCGCTCGGCTTCGCAAGCACGGGCGCACGCGCGAACGCGAGCGCGCGTGCTGTCGCGCGGGAGCTGGGCGGCGGCGAGGAGGAAGCAGAGGCGCGCGAGCCCGAGCTCGTGAGCGCCTGACGCGGGCTGCGCCGTCGGCGTCGAGACCTGCACCGCGCGACCCGTCCGGCCAGCAGTCAGAATCAGGCGCGAGCCCTCGTAGTCCAATGGACAAGACGACCGCCTCCTAAGCGGTAGATCCAGGTTCGACTCCTGGCGGGGGCATGCTCGAGAAAGACCCGCTAATGAGCGGTTTCCGTCAACGCGAGGTACCGTGGAGCTTCATCTGCCTTCGCCACTGAACCGGTCGCTGCTGCCCACTTGCTGCCCAAAATCGCGCTCTGACGCTGCCGCGCTGGCGTAGCGTGAGGCGAGTCGCGCGCCTGACCGCGATTCGGAATAAAATACGCCACATGGTCGAGCTGACCGCCAGAGGCGAGGCCGACCAAGTCGAGGCACGGCTGCGCGAGGCGCTCGACGCGCACGGCCTGCAGCTTTGCGCGCATCGACCATGCCGCCGGCGCCCGCACAGCGGACGTCGAGCTGGAAGCCAACGTCCTGCTGATCTTCGGCAACCCGAGCGTCGGCACCCCCCTGATGCAGGCCGACCCCCACGTCGGCATCGAGCTGCCGCTGCGAATGCTGATCTGGCACGACCCCGACGGGACGCACGTCGGCTACCTCGACCCCCGCAAGCTGGCCGACCCGCTATGCCCTCGACGGCCACCAGCAAACGCTCGAGCGGCAGACCGCGGTGCTCACCGCCCTAGCCGCCGCGGCCGCCGGCTGACCAGCGCGATATCCGCAGCTCCGGCCAATTCACAACAACGATTCGCTTCGCCCAGAGATGGCAGGGGCTAGAACGCCGGACGAACGCGCCGCAACGCGCGAGTTGCGCGAATCTTGCGGGACGACCGCGGAACTGTAGATTTGCCCGAGATGGCGAACGGCCGCGACCGTTTCGATATGCCGGACGGCAGCGCGTACATCGTGGTGCGCCCGTCTGATGAGACGGGTGGCGATTATGTCGAGATGGAGTTCGTCTTGCCGTCGGGATGCGTGCCACCGCCTCCTCACGTCCATCCTCACCAGGTCGAGGAGTACGCGGTGCTCGAAGGGAGCTTCGAGGTCGTGGTCGACGGCACGTCGAGCACTTTGGGACCCGGCGAGTCGGCTTCGGTGCCCGCCACGATCCCGAACGCGAGCAGCCGCGGCATCCGCGCGAGGCTTGACGTCACGTCCCACGAGCCGAGCTCTGTGGCGGGCGTGGAGCTTCGTCATCACCCGGCTGACATGCGTCTTGGCCGCGGCCGGTCGGGGCGCGGGCGCAGCGGGCGCACGCCAGCCAAGCGTCCGGCACCGTCGAAGGCGACCGTCGCACCGGTCACGACCAAAGCGCTCACCGCCAGCGGCAAGACGGGCGCCCAGGTGCGCGCGTGGAGGACCAGCAGCGCTCCGCTCGCCGCACCCGCAAACAACCCCGTGATGACCGAGGCAAGACGCCGGCGCTCGCCGCGGGATTGCGACCACCCGGAGAAATCGCCCATCAGGAGCGCCCATGTGGCGGTTGCGGCCGTGGTGAAGACTCCGCGCACACCGAGCGCGAAGATCGCGGTGGTCTGCATCCCCATCGCCAGCGCCGACAGCCCGATCAGCGCGTCGCCGGCGCCGCTTGATGGATGCGCGGACGTTCCCAACCAGAGCCCCAAGAACGCGGCTTGAGCGCAGAGCGCTACGCCGAGCGCGATCGTGACCCGGCGTGGCCACGTAGCGCTGGTATCCGTCTTCGATGAGACGATCCGCGCGGCGAGCAGGGCGCCTGCCGCGAACGCTGCCAGCGACGAGCCGACGCGCGACACGCTCGGTCCTGCGGCACCGGCGGCGTCCAACCCGAGGAACACGACGTTCCCCGTCATGAACGCGGAGAAGACCTTGCCGAGGACGAGCCAGCTGAGCGCATCGACCGCTCCGGTCGACACCGTCAATGCCACCAGCATGGCGTCCCGAATGCGGGTGTCGTTCATCCTACTCACCTCTAGACCACGCTCTGCTTTTGCTTGGACAGCGCGGCGATCGTCTGATCGTCGATGTTCAGGTGTGCCCGGACGAGCTCGGGCGGCGTGAGGGCCATCCACTGGTTCAGGGAGATGTCGGCGAAGTGGTCGCTCTTGAATAGCTCGAGGAAGACGAGCGGCTCATCGCCCGTGTTCTGGACGTAGTGGCCCATTGCGAAGGGCACGTAGCCCACGTCGCCCGCCTGATAGTCGAACGTACGAGCCTTGCCGCTGGCGGCAAAGACGGTCATTCGGCCCTCGCCGGAGAGGTAGTACTGCCACTCGTCGGCATTTGGGTGCCAGTGCAGCTCGCGCATGCCGCCGGGATCGACCTCGACCAATCCCGCCGCGATCGTTTTCGCGACAGGGAAATTGCGCGAGTCGGTGATGCGAACGCGGCCACCCGGGCAGGAGACAGGTGCCTGTGCGTGCATGTGGTGGATGAAGTCCTCGGGTACCGAGCCCGCCGGGCCGGGGACAATGTCCTTGGCGCGCGCCGGCGGAATGTCGCCGGCGAAGATATAGCGGTCATGCTCGACGTCACCCGGCAGATCGGCGAAGGCCGACTCGGCCACGCCGAAGTTCTGTGCCAGGACCTCGGGCGGCGTGTGCGCGAACCAGTCGGTGATCAGAAACGTCTCATTCTCAGAGAAGCCGCCGTTGTCGAACACGAGCAGGAACTCGCAGCCGTCCTCGAGACCCTGGATGGAATGCGGCGTACCGGCCGGGAACAGCCAGAGATCGCCAGCGCCGACGTCCGCGACGAAGTTGTGGCCCTCGGAGTCCACCGCGGTGACCCTCGCCGTGCCCACGATCATGTACGCCCACTCGGCCTCCTTGTGCCAGTGGAGCTCCCGGATCCCGCCCGGCTTCAAGCGCATGTTGACCCCGGCGATGTCCTTGGCGACGGGCAGCTCGCGGGTCGTGATCTCACGGCCCCAGCCGCCCGAGAGCACGCGGTTGCGCGCCTGGGCGTACGGGAACTTGAGGTTGGGGATTGTGCCGGCGTCGGTGTAGGGCGGGAGCAGCAGATCGGGATTGGCCTCCTCGACAGCAACGTTCCGCGGTCCGAGAATCGATGCCCCGCGATCGCCTTGAATCGGCTCGGGACGCTTGCCGTTGCTGCTCTTCCGAGTCTCGGTTGATGCCATGGTTTGTCTTCCTTACTTGTGTATTCGTGGATTGAGCGCGGACCACAGGAACCTTGCCGGCCGCCAAGCGGCGACAAGTCAGTGATTGCGCTCCTCGATCGTCGCTTGCGCGAGCCGTGTTGTCGTCGGCTCCCGGACGACTCTTTGCGACCGGTAGCTGACGCGGCTGGAGTAGGAGGTGGGTACTCCACGCGGCCACGACGCAATCAGAGCGGCGTCGAGACTGAGAAAGTCCTGGTGACGTGCTGGCTGCCTACTGCGCCGGGAGTAGACGGCCGGTCGCTAGGCATCGACTGAAGCACGGCAAAGAGTCGCCTCCAAGGCGACGACAGACGCGTTCGCCGCATCCACCATTGAAGACGTGATTTTCAGCGCGTGCCTGGTGTCCGGCCCCGGCTCCAGCGAGGTCGTCGTCGCCGCCGCCCCGCGTGTGCTCTGGAACGAGCAGGGGCCACGTTAGAGCGAGCCGTGTCGAGCTTCGACATTTAGGCGCGGCGACGTCCAAGTCAGACGCGAGGAGAACCTGATGCACGACTCAACAGCAATGAATCCTTCGGCCAGAATCGGAGGTCTGACTACGCGACGCCGAGCGATCATCGCGCGCGCAGCGTTGTACCTCGGCGCACTGGCGGTCTTGGCGACCGGTGTCGACCACATCGAGCAGTATGCGGTCGACAGCTACTCGACGGTCCCGACGATCGGCACGCTGTTCTTGCTCAACTTCGTCTCGGCGGTCGTTCTCAGCATCGGCCTGATCGCGCCGTTGCAGCGGATCGCCGGACGCTATGCCGATGTGATCCGAGCCCTCATGGCGGCTGGCGGGGTCGGGCTTGCCGCTGGCTCGCTCGCGGGTTTGTTCGTTTCCGAGACGGCTGGTCTGTTCGGGTTCGTCGAGCACGGTTACCGAATGGCGATCGTCGTCGCGATAGTGGCCGAGGTTGCCGCGATCGCCTTTCTTCTCATCTTTCTGGCCGCGAATGGCACCGGTTTGCAGCGGATCCGCATTGCCTCGACGTCGAATCCATGCCACGGCACTTGACGACCGTCGCGGCCGCGGCGGCGACGACCGTAATTCTCGGATGCGGAAGCGGCGGTCACGCCGGCAATGGGATCTCCGCTGCGCCGGTCGCCTCGGTGAATGGGATGACATCGCTGCAGCAACGCTTCGTGAGCGTGGTGAAGTCAGTGTCACCCTCGGTGGTCCAGATCCGCACGCCACAAGCCCTGGGTTCGGGCGTCGTGTTCGATACGCGTGGCGACATCGTCACCAACGCTCATGTGGTCGGGGGCGCGGCGCGCTTCATCGTAACCCTGGCCGCCGGGGACAGCCATCCCGCGAGAGTCGTCGGGGTCGATGCCGCCGACGACCTCGCGATGATCCGCCTCACGGGCGCACGGCCGCGCCCGGCGACGTTCGCAGACTCCGCCCAGGTCCAGGTCGGCGATATCGCACTCGCGATCGGCAACCCGCTGGGGCTGCGCTCGAGCGTAACCCAAGGAATCGTCTCGGCGATCGGCCGCGGCGTTCCCGAGGGCGACGGCGTCACACTCCGGTCAGTCATCCAGACCAGCGCCGCGATCAACCCGGGTAACTCGGGCGGCGCGCTTGCGGACCTCTCCGGCCGGCTGATCGGCATCCCGACACTCGCTGCGCTCGACCCGCAAATGGGTGCTAGCCAAGCGCCTGGCATCGGCTTCGCGATCGACAGCAACACCGTTCACCGGGTCGGGAGCTCCCTCATCGGGTCCCGATGACCTGACTCCGACCGATGGCCACGGCGGCAACTGCTTGGACTACACCGGGATCGCAAAAGTCGGCACCCATAGACGAGGCCCAGCGACGACGAACAGGGCGCCCTGGCGGCGCTTATGGACCCGGAAAAGGCACATAAAGGCACAAGGCCACAGTTGTCCCGATCGACCGGGCAGAGGGCCGCGCCGCGTGACCGCCAACTTCGAGGGTCTCTCGCCGGAGGAGGTCCGCGTGCTCGGCTGCCTGCTCGAAAAGCGTCACGGCTGAAGCGCGTCGAGAGCGCGAACGCTCGCTAGCACCGGGCTTTTCACCCGCTCGGGCGCTTCGCGCCGTCGATCGGATCACGGTCTAAATCGGTCCGATCTCGGCGGATAACGGCAGGGCTGCCAAAACCAAATACTTGATGGTCATCACGCATTTGGGCAGCGAATCGGGGCGCCCTCCCCGTTTTGGAGCGTGGCGAAAGGCCCACTGGTTGGCCGCCCGGACATGAACGGGAAGGGTCGCCCAGCCACCACGTCGCGGGATGAGTGCCGGGGGGTGGTCGGCGAGGACCTCCGGCTGTCGGCTAGCCTTGGCATGTGGGGGAAGGCGCGGGCGCATTGAGGGCGCATCGAGTCGCCGCCGCCGCGGTGGCGTTCGTCAGTAGCGCTGGTTTCTTCGCCGCGACGGTCGCGGCGGTGCCGCTGCGAGGGGAGACCGTGCTCGTGGTCCTCTGGTGCCTGCTACTCGCCGGCGCGGTCGGGGTCGCGGCGTGGCGGCTGGGGCCCCTGCTCGGCGTCCCGCTCGCGCTGGCTGCTGCCGTGGGAATCGATTCGTTCTACATCGCGCCGTATCGAACGTTCAGCTCACGCGAGTGGGTGAACTACCTGGTCACCGCGATGTATATCGCCATTGGCGTCTTCGTGGGGGCGGTGCTCGCTACGACCCGACGCCGCATCGTGAGCTCGGAGGCCGAACGCGGCAAGCTGGCCGAGGAGCAGGCCGCCCTGCGCCGCGTGGCGACGCTGGTTGCACGCGGGTCCTCACCGGCGGAGGTGTTCGCACAGGTGGCCGAAGAGGTGGCGCTGCTCTTGGGTGTGGAGAACGCGACGATGCACCGCTACGAGGGCGACGGCAATGCCACGATCGTGGCCATATGGGGCAAGCTCGCCGATGCCTTCCCCGTCGGCACACACCTGAACCTCGAAGAGGAAGACCTCGCGGCGATGGTGCGTGACACCTGGCAGGCCGCCCGCATCGACGACTACTCGCATGTGACGAGTCGGATCGGCGCCTCTGCGCGCGAGAGTGGGGTCGGCTCCGCCGTCGGGAGCCCGATCGTCGTCGAAGGCCAGTTGTGGGGTGCAATGACTGCGGCGACGCTGAGAGACCAGCCGCTCCCAGCGGAAGCCGGATCGCGGATCCGGGAGTTCACCGAGCTCGTCGCCACCGCAATCTCCAACACGCAGGCGCGCTCAGAGCTGGCCTCCTCGCGCGGGCGGGTCGTCGCAGCCGCCGACGAGGAGCGGAGGCGCGTGGTTCGCGATCTGCACGATGGGGCTCAGCAGCGTCTCGTCCACACGGTGATCACGTTGAAGCTGGCGCGCCGGTCGCTGGACGATAACGCCGGCGCCGCGGCCGCGCTCGTGAGCGAGGCTCTCAAACACGCCGAGGAGGCCACGGCCGAGCTGCGCGAGCTCGCCCATGGGATCCTGCCCGCGGCCCTCACGAGCGGAGGCCTGCGCGCAGGGGTAGCCGCGCTTGTATCGCGGATGCCCATTCCAGTCCACGTCGGCGTGTCGATGAACGAGCGCCTACCTGCCGCGGTCGAGGCGACCGCCTACTTCCTCGTCGCCGAGGCGCTCACCAACGTGACCAAGCACGCGCGCGCGCGGCACGCGGAAGTCACCGCACACGTCCGGGGTGGAAGGCTTGAGATCCGGGTCCGCGACGACGGCGTCGGAGGCGCTCGTACGGACGGCAGCGGTCTGCTCGGGCTGGGCGACCGGCTTGGCGCGCTCGACGGAAGCCTCCAGGTGGACAGCCCGGCCGACGGCGGCACACTCGTCATGGCGGTGATCCCATTTCAGGTGCCGGGGTCCGGGCTGGAGGAGAGGCCACGACGATTGTGAGCACCCGAGCAAGGAGCCGTTCCGTGTCGGCGACCCTCGCGAAACGCCTTCTTTCGCGCTACGCCCAGTGGTCCCGTGCGCGATACGACCTAACGTCAGTCCCTGCTGAAGATCCGGGCGGCTCAGCTCGTTGAAGTGACGTCACGCGATGCGATGTTTTCGCTCGCACGGGTCTGGGCTGGAGCCAGCGCGGCCTTCTCATGTGCCGATGTAGGTGTCACTCGTGCGACCGTGGAGCAAGTGGCGGGCAAGGGGTTGCGCCGGCACCGACCAGGAGGCCGCGGCGTTCGCAGAACGGCTCGACGGCATCCGGGAAGGACGCGGTGAGACACGGCTCAGCGAGGGCGACGTTTGGGCTCTGGTTGAAAAGCGTCTGCCGCCATTTTCACGCTCGGCGTCGCCGACTTCTTCCCCGATGAGGTCGCCCAGCTAGCTTACGCGTGGCGGGTCGCAAGCCTCCGTCCGCCCTGCCCAAGCGAACAGCGCGGTCGTGAAAATCCGCTAGTCGGAAGCCCCCCCAGTCGTGGTACGATTCGGCCCCGCGCCCTGACTGCGGGGGCTTGACCGAGGGAGAGACCCGGGGGGATGGAATGTCGGTGTTGTCAAGGCTTTATCGTCTTACCGGAGCGCTTCTTGCTGTTGCTGTTGCGGTCGGGTGCAGCGCATCCGCTAGCTCAGCCCACATCATCGAATTGAGAAGCAACGAACTCGGCACGATTCCTGTGCCGACTTCTGCGGTCTTTGAAGAATCCGAAGCGGTCACTGGCGGTTTCGCGGGTGGCTTGGAAGTGGAATTGCACAAAGCAGGCACAACTAGGGGGACACTTCACGGCGTTTGCCCAGGAGGGTTCTTGGCAACAATTGAAAACAACAACGAAGTCAAGGACCGAATCGCAGTGACCGGCGCATACGGGGCAATCGCAGGGGAATCCAATTGCGTCGCCGCTAGTTCACTTCACATGGCAATCACGTCAGGCTTTCCTTGGTCATACTTGTTTACTGCTGGCTCGACAGCCGGTAAAGCCAAGCTCACCATCGCTAGCCTCCACGTCGTAGCGAATGGCTGTGAATACAAACTTGCGAAACCTAAGAACTTTGGCGAGTTTGGCAATGGCTCACCGCCAGAGGGCAGCTTCGTGGAGATAATTATTGAAAAAACTAAGCTGAAACTGGAATCGACTCAGCCGGGCTGTCTTGAAGTTATGGTTTTGCGCGCTCAAAACTTCGAGCTATGGCCCGCATCGACTGCTGAACGTAACCTTAATTCCCTAGTGCGAATGGTGTACTTCTGATTCGTCTAGAGTCGCCGTTCCTCCGGTCAACGGACTCCCGGGACCTCTGAAACGCAAACCTGGGTGCCGCTGATCACTGGCTCTCCGGCCTATCAGCGAAACGGCCTGCTCGAGATCGTCTTTGACGAGGCGGCGAGCTCGGAGGCGCAGCCCTGCTGTGAAGAGATGCCGGGTGGCGCTGGGCGTCGTCACTCCTGCTTCTCGTCCTGAGCAGCAGTGAGTTGGGCGCGGCTTGAGACGCTCGCCATCACCGCGCAAAGCGGAAGCCAGCGGTTCGAGCAAGAACGCGAGTAGACCGGCTCGCACGACGTGCGCGGGAGAGCGGTGCTTTCAGCCAAGAGCAAGCGTCTCGACAGGTGCCGGTCAGACCGCCGGTCGGACGAGCACCACTCGTACCGACGCTGCCACCGTACACGCTCGCTCGCGCCGGACGAAGCGGGAGTGCTTGATTCGCCTCGCATCCCGATTGTGCCTTGCGTCTCGGAGCGCGTCCGACGCGGCTGGCCGGGGAGGGCGGGTCGTCCCGGTAGCGTGCCATCTGGGCGTGTCCATAGCGCGCTTGACTGAAGACGAAGCGAGGCGGTTGCTTGAAACGGCAAACAGCCTCAGGGAGCGGCGAACATCTTTCTGGGCTCTGCGCGGGCCTCCGCAGCGCCGAGCTTCGTGGCTCACGGGGACGCCATCTCCAACGGGCCGGCGCAGTGTGGGTCTCGCCTGATATCGCGAAGGGACGGCGAGAGCGCTACATCCCGATAACCGCCGACCTCGCCGCCGTCGTGAACGAGATTCGTTCGAATGTCGAGCCCAACGAGTACGTCCTGCCCGCGATCCGGATCATGGGGGCTCCGCACAGTCGCGATCCGCTGGAGTGCAGGTGGCACCCAGCGTCGGCGCATTGGCTCAAGGCGCTCGTTATTCGGGTGGGGAGGTGAGCGGACGCGGGAATCCATGTAACGCCCCACACGCTCCACCACGCCTACGCCGAACACATCGCTCGACGCACCGATGTCGTGATCGCCCAGCAGCTGCTTGGCCACTCGTACCTCGCGACGACGCCAGGTATCTGCGTCCTCACCGCTACGACGACATCGCCGCTGCTGTCGAGCATTTGAGCTACGGGGTAGGCGCCAGCAGCTTCGCCTCAACCAACCGGGCGGAAGCCAGAGTCGACGACAGCCTCGCCGTTGACGGAGCTGCCCATATCTGGGAACGTCAGGCAGATGCGGCTGATCAGAATCATCGGGCTTTGCCTCGTCGCGGTGTTCGCGCTGGGCACGATCGGCGCAAGCAGCGCGTCAGCGCTGCCGGAATTCGGCAAGTGCGTTGCGAAAGCCGGAGGCAAATACACGGACTCCAACTGCACGGCGAAAACGACAACGGGCGGCACTTTCGACCGCGTGAAAGCGAGTGCTATCACCCACACAAAGTTCACGTCTAAAAGCGGAACCACGTACCTCGAGGGCGAAAGCGGCCTGAAAATCGTCTGCGAAGAATCGAGCACCACCGGCGAACTCAACAAGACGGGCACAAACGTCGCAGCCAAAGGCGTGAAGAACGTCGTGTTGAAGTGGACTGGCTGCGAGGGTTGTGCATGTTTCATGTCATGCCAGAACAAGGGCGCGGCTAGAGGTGAAATCGTCAGCAACACGCTTCAAGGCAACTTGGTGTACGCGAACAAAGCCAAAAAGGAAGTGCTGCAAGAATTGCACCCGAAGGTCAACGGCGGCGCTTTCGCGTCCTTTGAATGTGGCAGCGGCGCAGTGATCGTTATCGTGAAGGAAGAGCCGGTGAGCGAAGGCGGCAAAGAAGGCCACAACTGCATCTTCGGCTCGATTCCGGTTGCTGACGTCAATGTGATGTCTCCGACGGGCCACACCAACTTCGTTGGCAGTGGAACCGACGAAGGCCGCCAGATTCCGCAGACCGACGAAAAGCTCAAACCGGCCAAGTGTAACCTTGAAGAGGAAGTCAGCGGCGGCAAGCATGAATTTGTTTCGCTGAACCAGGAACTGACTACTACGTTCGAAGAACCGATCGAGCTATTCGCGTAGCGCGGCGGACCGTTCGGCGGCAGCACGGGCCTCATCGATGTCGATGTAGTTCGTGACACGCGTGATCGATCCGTGAATCCACTCTGCGACAGCCGCGTAGCGAAGTTCGACAGAACCCGTGCCGCCCACCAGACGGCCCTTCTGGACCAACATGGCGAATCCCAGATCGACTGGAAGCGCCAGCGTGCCGTCACGTGGAGTGCCCCCGCAGATGGGGCACTCCTACGCAGCGGGCGCTACCTAGAGGGCGGTGAAGTAGGTCAACCCCTCGGATGGCATTCGCGGTCGTATTCGAGATAGGCGACCACACGATAAGACTTGCCGCTGAGCGACATTTTGGCTTTGACCCGGTCCCGGGGCAAGCTGATCACAAAGCACGACTGACCGGGGTTGAAGCTTTTGAACCATTCCGAGACCCAATAGCTAGAGTTCGGGTCGAGCTGCCAGAACGTTTCACCCGGCAGGACGTTTCCAGAAATAGGCTGTCTGTTCGTGCTTTTGCAGACCGCCACTTCTCGACCGCCCGCGGGTCCCATTTGCCCGAGAATGGTTTCGTTTTCCGTGGCCGGGAACCTTTTTGGGTTGACTTGGTATTTGCCTTTGCAATGAGTGGGCCCAACGGTCTTCCCTTCGAGGGTCATACCGGGCGAGTCGTATTCAAATGCTTCGTTGACCGTCAGTTCCGCAAGGGCGGCTGATGTGAATACCGCGAGCGCCATCATGGCCGCCAGCGTGAGCGCGAGCAACAGTGATCTGCGGTGCATGTCCTCTCCTGTCCACGTTGTCATCGTCGCGGCTGTCGGCAGCAGACTGCATCGCCCTATCCCCCCGGACCGCGCTCGGGCAACCCTCCCAGGCCACGGTTCCAATGACCAATACCGTTCTGGGGCTTCCCATACCGAGCGCCTATGACTGCGCGGTCGCAATACCTAGCGAGCGGATGCCGGTCGGAAAAACTCCGACACGACGCAGGGGCAGCTAGGTTCGGCGCGATGAAACGCTGCGCGAGATCGAAGATCAAGCGGGAAGGTCGGCGGTCGCAGGGAGGCCGGGCGCGGCCATTGACCGCACCCGCTTGGCCGTACACGCGGATCACATCGCAGCAGCGGGCACATCGCCACATCTCCATCCCTCGAGCGTGGCACCGCGCGACGTGAGCGGCTTCCCAAGTCGTCGCGGATCGTGAGCTGAGCAACCGCAAGACGTACTAGTAGGCGGCCGCGACGCGGTCGACGCGCCTTTTTGGGCGCCCCTACCCTCGCCGCGGCCTGAAGTGCCAGGCCGGGCGAACCTAATGCCCTAGAGACCCTGCGCCTTCGGCGAAAGGTTTTCCCGCTGAACATCTGGCGAAACACGTATTCGCGCGGTCGGATCGGAGGGAGCTGTTGAATGGCGCTTGTAAAGCCGGGTGACCTACGGTCGTGAACGTCCCAACGACTAGCGCACAGCACCCCGCCTAGCCGTTTGTCCCGCTGCCGCCGCGGGTAGTTAGAGAGCATGGGACTAGTACTGGTAGCAGCCATAATCATCGCGCTCGCGTTCGGCGTGGGGGCGCTCGTACATTTCCTCTGGCTCGGCTTGATCGTGCTCGCAATCGTGTTTCTCGCGAGCTTCGTCGTCAACCGCGCCTGAGGCGTCTCGGCAGGCTGAGCCAGGCTGAGTTTGAACGGAGGCTCCGAGCCGCGGTTATGTCCGTGCGTGAGGAGAGCCTTCGGTGATGCCACGAGCGAGGAAGTGCCCCGAGGAGTTGCTGGCGCGTGCGACGCGCCTGGTGTTCGAGTCTGGGCGGCCGATCGCGCATGTCGGGCGTGACCTGGGCGTCGCGCCGGAGACGTTTCGGAATTACGCGCGTCAGGCCGAAGCGGACTAGGGCCGGCGCCCCGTTCCCGGGGCCCGTCGTATGCGCAGATCATGCCGACGCAAACGACTGGCCTGTGCGGTGGGCACGACGGACGGGGTCGTCACGGCTAGGCGATAAACGCGCCAAAGGAGCGGAGGCCGGGGGGGCCAACGGCGGCGACCAACCACAAGCGTCTTGGACGCCAGAGCCAAAACCGCGAGCCACCCACCGTTCTACTTGCTTTCGCGTGAAAGCAGTCGTCGCGTCTCGAGTCGGCGAGACGCTCGTGTTGGACGACGAGCCATCGTCCGGAAGCCCGCCGGTGGCGCTGCCGCTATGCCCTGGCGATTCGGCAGTCTGCGTCCGCTGGAGAGGCTGCTGCTGATCGGCTCCACACCTTGGCGATGCCCCGGATGGCTGGCCCAACTGATAGGGACGAAAACGACGAGCTCGACGTCCGCCGCTCTCCCGGCCCGGTTGGATGGCTGGGAACGCGGCTAACGGCCTGGCTTATTTGGGGAGCAGCGACGGGCTACCGGCCCGCGCCTGGCCCGGCGGCGAGGAGGTCGGCGAACTGCTTGGCGAACGTATGCACGTCGCCTGGCCATCTTGCGGATATGTAGTTGCCGTCTCGCACTACGAACGCCGCCCGCTCGTCGTCGAAGCGGTCGCGGACGCGCCCGCTGTTCTTGATTGCGGCGTCGGGTTCGTTGGAGCTGACGTCGCGGAAGTCTGCGGCTCGCGCGAGCGCGCGCGTGACCTCCGACTGCACGGACATATAGCCGGCGGGCTCGCCTGGGCGCTCGTTGTAGGTGCGGTAGTAGTTCGGTTCCCAGAAACGCGTCAAGCGAGCTATGCGCCAGGCCTTCCGCTCCAGCGACCAGGTCAGCGCCGTGGTGTTGCGTCCGTACAAGACCGATCTGTTGGTAGTGGAGTCGATGCTGCGGGCGAGCAAGAGCACGCCATGACAGATCGCGGCGATTGGCATCGAGCGCCGGAATGCGTCTACCGCCGAGCGCTGGAGCGTCTCGCTCTCGAGGTAGGAGCGCATCCCCCGCGCCCGGTGCCCGCCTGGGAACAGCACGCCGTCGACCGTGTCGAGGTCGATCGCCTCCCAGCGGATCGGGTTGCGAAACTCGGGGGACTTCTCCATACGTGCGTATGCCTCTCGAGCCACCGCGCCGGCACGCAAAGGACGGCCAATCCCGACGAGACGCCGAAGGCCTGGCATGAACCCCCACGGGTCCAAGCCCTCACCGGTCAGCATCAGCTCGTCGCCTCGCGCGACGGCGCCATCGGGCGTGGCGAACACGACCCGGTGACCTAGTCGCGTCAGAACACTCCAGCTCACCGCGACCTCGGTCGGGTCGAAGTCGACTCGCGGCGTCGGAATAAGCACTTCGGCCATGACATCCCCTGATCAGCTACACCAGCACGAGCAACTTACTCATCTATCGGGAGTCGAGGCAAACGACCCCGCCGCTCAAGCGTGAGCGACAAAGTGATCCGGGACGCAGGACACGCAGAGGACCAAGGCCCGATGGTAGGGGGTGGTGGTGCTCCTGCTTGGCGATGGCGATGCGCAAGTGTGCGGTTCGCTGACCGAGACTGTTCAGATTCGTCCTTAGCGGTCATGTCGCGCTCGGTGCGTCGCGCGCTCGCCTTGCTGGCAGAGCAGTGGTGGTCGGTGGCTACTCCTCGCCCATTGCGACTGCGCCGAGAGCGACTGCCGAGAGCGCCGTGCCGGTAACAAGCGCGCCCGTGAGCTTGGGTAGATACCCGCCGCGCGCACCTGCGACGCCGGCGAGAGCGTCGGCGGCGTCACAGGCAAGCCCTGCAAACAGCCATTGGCGCCGAGCACCGCCCTCGCTCGAGAGGGTGCCCCAAGCCAGCGCGACATCGCGCGCTCCGAACAGTCGTGCGAGGTACGGCGCTTGTGGGTTGGCGGCGACGTCCAGTCCAAACAGCTTGCCCGCGGGCCGTGGAGTTAGCCACGAAGCGACGCCGACCGCCAGCCTCAGTCCCACCAGTGCACTGAGCGCGCTCTTCTCGTTCACGCCCGCGACTCTAACGTAGCCGTACTCCTCGCCGCGTTCTTCCGCGTGCGACAAGCGTAGAACTGCGCTGAGGGCTATGCTCGGTCGGTGCGCCATCTCGACAGGCGGTCGCCGGCGGTCGCCGTGATCTGGCGAGGTCCCAATGCGACGTTGCCGCCCCGCTTGCACGGGGCGGCGCGTCACATCTGACTGTCGTCAGCGACGGATTGCCATTACGGACACAGGGCGTTCCTCGCCAGTCCGCGGCACGGGTTGGGCATCGTCGGCTGTGGCGGCGGAGCTGGCTGCCCGACCGGTTTCCGTTCCGCGGGCGTTTCTGCTTCGACTTGCGCGACGTATTCGTAGATTCCCGGCGCACCGCCGGGGTTCGGGGTCGTTTCGTGCTGGCAGCCCCAGGTCCCCTGGATTTCCGCCGGGAACGTGGCGTCCGGCAGCACGTTGGCGCTGACGCAGTTGTTCTTCGACTGCGATTCGCCGCCGAAGAGTTCGAGGAAACCGCTCCCCAGCGTGATGTCGCCAGTGAACGGCCCGCCCTTGGATCCGTTGTGAGCGAACACGTTGTTGCTGATCCTGTTCCCTGCCACCTGGAACACGAATTGGTCAACCGGAAGCTCGATCCCGAACAGCCCGGTCTTTTCGTTGTTCGTGATCACGTTCCGCTCGACCAGGTCGGCGTACGTGCCGGGGAGGATGACACCGTTGCCAAAGCTCGCGCGCGCCGTGCTGTCGTTCACGGGCACCGTCGAGTTGTTGTTGTCGGTTATGAGGTTGTTACGGAAGACGGTGCAGCGTTCGAGCTTGGTCGTCGTGATGATCGGTTCCGGGTTCGGGTTTTCGATGTTCGGGCGGCCGCATTCACCATCCTGCGGCGGCGGTTTGTCGCCAGGGGCTTCCGAATTCGGCACGATCCCGGTCGAGTTGCGCCGGAAGATCGATTTCTCGATCACCAGCTTGCCGCCCGAGTTCGAGCCCGAGTAGCCGAGCGAGTTGTTTTCCATCACGGCATTCGTCACGCGCGCGTCGCATTCCTGACACGCGCCGATGTACATGCCGGAGTCGTTGAAGCCCGAGGCGTAGATGTTGTTCCAGGAGCCTTCGGTCTCGTGGCTCGTGAACAGCCCGTAGCCACCGTTCAAGCCGGTGTTATATGCGGTCAGGTACGAGCCGTACCAGCCGTGGGCTTCGACGTTGCTGGAGTTCGAGTTGACCGCTCCGTCCCACCAGATCTCGTTCCCGCATTCTTCGACCGGACAATCCGGGCCGGTGTCGAAGTTGCGCACCGTGAGGTTTTCAACCCAGACGTTGTTCGCCTGATGGATCTCGATGCCATTTCCAGCCTTGTTCTGGCCATCGATGATGACCTTGTTGCGATTCAGGCCTCTGACCCAGATGCCTGAATGTTCTTTGTTGACTTCGACCGCTTCGTCGTAGACGCCTGGTTCGATCAGAACATAGTCTCCGGCCGTCGTCGCGTTCACCGCGTCCTGGATCGTCGAGTAGATGTTGGGACCGGATTTCGTCTTGCTCACAACACGCACGGTGGTAGCGGAGGCCGCGCTCGCCACCGCTCCCAGCAGCGCGACGGCGAGTGCCCCCGCTAGGACGTGTCTGAGCATCCGGAGAGCCGTTCGCCCTCGCCGGTGCCGTGGTGAAGCCCCCGTTTGCGACATCGTTCCTCCCTGTTTTGTTGCGAAGCCAATCGGCGGCTCCGTGATCAAGCCACGGCGCACGTATCAGCTCCCCCTGGCTGTGGACTCGGGCGGCGCCCGAGGCGCTCCTTCGTTTTGATCTGGTCCTCAGCAGCGTACGCGACGACCGGGGATCCTCAAGGACGCTATCCGAGCCATCGCCGCGCGTCAACCGACCGGTGTCGCGGGACTAGTACTGATAGCAGCCATAATCATCGCGCTCGCGTTCGGCGTGGGGGCGCTCGTACATTTCCTCTGGCTCGGCTTGATCGTGCTCGCAATCGTGTTCTCGCGAGCTTCGTCGTCAACCGCGCCTGCGGCGTCGGCCGCCCTTCGCGGGGCGCGCCGAATCCGCTCCAGGGAGCGCGCGCCCCATCGAGCACGAAGCTCTCGAGATGTCCATCCCGTTCGAGTCCCAGTCGCCGATCCCGAGGATCTCCTCGGCGACGGTCGCGACGAGCAGGTCGACGTCGTGCAAGCTGGCGTCGTTAGTCGATGCGTCGATCCTTGCGGCAAAGTTTGATCCTTTTCGCCTGCTCCTGTTGCCAACGACGTGACGGACGCAGGAATGTCGATGACAGCCCAGTGGCCAAAACCCACTCGGCGTTGGCGCGTCCGGGTCAGAATCGTGAACGATGAAGCTCTGAGTCTCGGTCGGGAACCCGGACCAGATGAGGTCGGGCGAGGTGTCCTGCCCGCCGGCGCCAAGATCCCACTTCGTTGAGCGGTCGGCATAGTCTCGCCGTCGGCGACAAGGCTGCTGTCGGGAGGAAAGCTCGGGACGGGGGGAAGGTCGGCGTAGGGACCGCGTTTCATAGTTGCCGTGTTTGATGCCATGACTACTGATCTCCTTCGCGTCAGTCCAGGGCGGGTTTGACCATGGGGGTCATGAGGGCCATCAGTTGGGAGATGTCGTCGAGCTCGTCGATCCCGAGGACGACCTGCTCGATCGCCGCCTGCCGCTCAGGTGACACCAGCGAGTGGGTCAGGCTGCGGTACTTCCCGACGATGTCTGAGTCGCTCAGCAGATGGTCGCCGGTTCCTCGGGGGTGGGTGACCGTCGCTTCCCGGACGTCGCCGTCCTCGAGCGTAGTACGGACTCTGGTTCTGAGCTGCTCGTCTACCGGAAGCTTGTCGTAGGACTCTTCGTGGTGGGTTTGGGTGCGGTCGATCAGTCGCCACACGTCGTCGCGGTTGATGCGGTCTTCTGCGAACTGGTCGATCAGCACGTTGCCGTCTAGGAGCGCGACCGCGACGACGTACGCGATGTTCATCTGCGCGCCGATCGGCTGGAGGGGCCGGACCGCCTGCCAGCCGCCGTGCTGGTAGGGACCCTCGGCGAGGTCGATCTCGATGTGCTTGATTTGGTCGACCGGGACGTTTTCGGAGCGCAGTTTGAGGGCGGCGTCGATGCCGGCGTGCAGTAGGCCCATCGCGGCATATGCCTTGACCGCGATCCGCGCGGTCTCCCACACCGTGCCGAGGCCCGCGCTGATCTCGCTTGCGTCGGGGTGGTGGCCCTCGCCGAACACCGGGAGCCAACCGCCGTATTCCCGCTCGAACACGCGCTTGATTCCGACGTAGCCGGAAGCCGCGAGCGCGGCCGCGGTCAGCCCGGCGCGCGAGGCGAACCCGTGCTGCATCCGCTTGACCATCGACTCGAACTGCGCCGACATCAGACCACATGACTGAGTGCCCGCCATCCCGAGTGCGTCCTCAAAGCCGGCCGCGTCAAGGCCATAGAGCGCGCCGGCGGCCGCGGCGGCGGAGTGGGTGCCGAAAACGACGCCCGAGTGCCAGCCGCGGGAGATCATTTCCAGGCCGTGTAGCGCCTGGCCCGCGCGGGGGCCTGTCTCATACCCGAGGATCGCGCCGAACAGGAAACGCGAACCGGAAACGGCGCCGGCATGCGGCGCGGCTGCGAGCATCGCGGGGATCACCAGCGAGTTGCTGTGCAGCGGCGCCAGCGGGTGGTAGTCGTCGAGCTCGAACCCCTGGATGAAGCTGGAGTTGAGCATCGCCGCCGACGGGGCGCTTGTGCTCAGGCCATCCCAGCCGATGAGCTGCGCGCTGCCGGCGTCGTCCAGGGCGGTGATCGCTTCGACACCCTTCCGTGACACCGGCAGCTGGGCGCCAACGAGAGCACACGCGACACCATCGAGCAGCAGGTGCTTGGCGTGCTCCCGCACCGACGCCGGCACATCGTCAAGAGTGACCTCCGCTAGCCAAGTGGCCAGACGTCCGGTCGGGCCCGCGGGATCGGTACTCGGCCTGTTTTTGTCGGCGCGGTTCTGGGCCTTGGTCGTCTTCACAGCGTTCGCCATTCGGAGCCTCCTTTGAGTCGTGAGCAGTACCGGACCCGCGTCGGGCGCGAAGACCTGGAGGTGAGCGCAACACCCCCCGACATGAGGGCGAACTGGATTGTCGAGTCCAAGCACGAAATGTGCCCTTCGATTGGATTCGCGTTGAAGCCGGCTGCTGAGTTGTGACGGAAGGCGGCGAGATCGAGTCGCGAGCCGTACGCCCCGGGTACGTGCGTCGGGCGCGCGACCACGCGGCGCAGCCGCGCGTCGCCACGGTCGCTCGGCTCACGTCGGCGTTGGCCGGGCGCGCGAGAAGTCGCTGCGCTGGCTCGTGGAGCCTCCCCTCCCCCTCCGCTCGCGGCGAAGGAGGAGGAGCATCCACGCCATGAAAACCGTCGCGGCCGCCTCTGAGGCGAGCGCGACGATGATCGCCGGGCGGTAGTTGGACTCCATGAAGCCGAACAGCGGTGCCTGCTCGCTGTACAGCAGCGCCGCCAGCGACGTCACCGCGATCCCGAACCCGCTCAGCGCCGCGACTTCCAGGACGCGCGGGCCAAACCGGCCGAACATCCGCTTGACCGGTGTCAGCAGCAGCGCGCCCACGAGGGTGGCCGAGATGAAGTTCAGCAGGAACAGCGTGCCGATAGTCGGCAACACGGAGTAGTCGTCGTGGGAGTACTCATACAGATGATCGGCTCCGACGAACAGGACAAGCAGCGCTGCGCAGACGCGAACCGCGAGGCTCGCGCGCGAGCTGGATCGAAGGTGGGAGTGGGGTTGCAT
>DASXIJ010000051.1:0-31212 GCA_036498045.1 Solirubrobacteraceae bacterium | reverse complement strand
GATAGTCGGCAACACGGAGTAGTCGTCGTGGGAGTACTCATACAGATGATCGGCTCCGACGAACAGGACAAGCAGCGCTGCGCAGACGCGAACCGCGAGGCTCGCGCGCGAGCTGGATCGAAGGTGGGAGTGGGGTTGCATTTTCAGCTCCTTTCTCGTGTCGCGTCCGCGATCAGATTCCGCCGTCGCCATCGTCGGCGCCGCCGTTGTTGTCAGGGTCGGCGTCGCCGCCGTTGTTCTGTGGGACGCCGGGGGCCGGCTTGGTCGCCTGCGGCGCGGGCGCCGGTGGCTTCGCGTTCACGGCCGCGGGCGCCGGAGTCGTCTTCGCCGGGGCCTGCGCCGGGGTTGTCTTCGCCGGCGTCGCCGCCGCCGGGGCTGCCTGCGCCGGAGCGGCCGGCGCCGGCGCCTTCTGCGCCTGCGTCGCCGGCACGGCGGCCTTGGCCGCGGGAGCGAGCGGCGTCTGCGCAGGCTTGCTCGTCGTGCTCGCAGCGGCGCCGCAGCCTGCCACGACGAGGGCCACGGCGACCGCCGCGATCGCGACGATTGCAGGACGCCGGCGCCGGCGCCGGCGCCGGCGCCGGCGACGCGGCGCGCGCGGGTCGTCGGGGCGGCGCGAAGTGTCGGCCGTCGGGGTTGCCTGGCTGGTGGCCGAGGGTGACAGCGGTGAGTGAGGAGGCTCGCCGAGCACGGGCACGACGAACGCGCTGGACCTTGAGCGGATCATGGCTTTCCCTTCGTTGCGACAGGGCGAGCGCGGATCGGTGGGGAGGCGGTCGCACTGCCTGTTGTCGATGCGCTGAAACGCGCTTGTCAACGAACAGGACGCGCGTGCGCCCGGATCCTTCCCGTACCTACTATGTTTGGTCGTAGATCGTCGCGATCTGCACATGCGCGCTCGCGCAGGCGGTCAATTGCGCGAGTACACGGTGAAGAAGTCGCGGTCGTCCGGTTCGAGGTAACGACCGGCCGAACGATTCATGTCCGGAAGCATGTTCGTCGGGTCCGCCGCGCCGGGAGCGCCGTACGTGATGAAGCTGACCCAGTAGGAGTTGATGTCGAGCTCCATCGCGCGAACGGCGCCGGCGCGGGCGAGCGCGTCGGCCAAGCTTCGCGCCGACTGGTCGCTGCCCGCCGCGTAGATCAGGTTTCCGTGGCGGTCGACGCCGAGGCCCGAGCGCCACACGAGCACCGCGTTGCCGACGGTCGCACCCCATTCGCCGTTATCCAGGTTGGCGCTGGCCCTGCCGTTGTCGACGATCAGCGGCAGGTTCTGCCGGGCGAAGACAACCGAGCTTGGAGCTGTCGCACCGGCCGACCATTCCTTCACATCGACGGTTCCATCCGCATATCCGACGAACGTGGCCTGTCCATCTCGCATCGGCGCATACGTGTGCCCGTCGAGTGTCACGCCGCCGTGCGAGTCGCTCAATTTGAACGCGCTGTTGAACGTCGCCAGCAACTTGCTGCGGCCGGCTTCGGGCACCTCCATCGAGCCGCGCGGCAGTTCGACCGCGGGCTCCTGACGGCCCGGGTGCAAGCTCACGGTCGTCCGCTTCGTATCGATCCAGGCCAGCCCGGCGACCACGCGGGGGTATTCCGGCTGGTCGCGAAGCGTCGTCAGCAGGATCGGCGCGCGCGCTGCCGATTCGGCCCTCGCCGGTCGCCACACGCCCTCGCCAGGCAATGCCGGGCGCAGCAACGGCGCGACCGGCGGCGGCCGGTACGCGACGACCGTGCGGGGCGCCGACGCCGCGGCGGCCGGAGGCGTCCCGCCGCGTGCGCCCACCGCCGGCAGGGCGCGCAGCGTCGGCCCCCCCTTGCTCGGGGCCGTCAGTGAGTAGTACGTGGACTCGATCTGCGAGACGACACCGGCGGCGCCGTGTTCGCGCAGCCACTCGACCGAGCGAATCCCAAGGCTCGAGTTCGACGGGGCGCTGACCGCTTTGACATACGAGAACGCGGCCGGCACGAGGACGACGAGCGCAGCGACGAGCGCGATCCTTCGTGCCCGGCGGCCCCGCGGAACGAGCGGCGGCGTGCGGATCTGACGCGGGCGCACCTGCTGCCGCGGGTGTCTCGCGGTGCTCATCGCCATCGTCGAAGTGTAAGCGCAGGCACCGCTCGATCATTGCACCCTGGTGACCTTGCATGAGAGAACTCTTACCTAATAACACTCTCACCAGCATCCGCTGCTCACGTGCCGCTGCTAGCCGGTCGGTGTGGAATGCTTGGTCGCGCTTCGTCCTGCAGGTTTCCCTAGTCCTGCCGCATTTAGTGGAGATTTAACATCAATTCGTTCGAGGCAGCCGCAACGGGCGCCGACCTGGCGTCGCGTGGCGGCGAAGGGCACGCAGCCTGGGACGACGCGAGCGTCGCGCACGTCCCGACCGGCTCACGCGCGCGCTGGGCGAGCATCCTGCTGCGCTCCTACCGCCCCCGCCAGTGGAGCAAGAACCTGCTCGTGCTCGCGGCTCCGGCCGCGGCGGGCGTGATCGACCGCCCGCTGGTGATCGCGCAGCTGGCGGCGACGTTCGTCGCGCTCTGCCTGCTTTCCAGCGCAACGTACCTGTTCAACGACGTGCGCGACCGCGAACACGATCGCCTGCACCCGATCAAGCGACTACGTCCCGTCGCGGCGGAGGAGCTCTCCCCCGGCCGGGCGGTCGCGCTCGCCGCGGTGACGGCGCTCGTCGGGCTTGCGATCGCCACCGCCGTCGACGTCAAGGTCGGCGCGATCGGGCTCTGCTACCTCGTCCTTACGACGACCTACTCGCTGTGGTGGCGCCACATCGTCGTCCTCGACGTCCTTGCGATCGCCGCCGGCTTCGTCATGCGTGCGCTGGCGGGGGGCGTCGCGACGGACATCTACCTCTCCCGATGGTTCGTGATCGTCACCGCGGCGTGCGCGATCTTCGTCGTCGCGGCCAAGCGTTACGCCGAGCTGCGCGATCGGCCGACCGCACAACCGGCGCGGGCGACGCTGCGCCGCTACTCGCTCCCGGGCCTGCGTCTCGCGCTGCTCGGTGCCGCGGTGGTCGCCGCCTCGGCGTACGTCTCATGGGCGGTGACGCGCCCGCAGAACGTCGTCCTCTACGTCCTCTCGGCAGTGCCCTTCCTGGCTCTGCTCACGCGCTACTCGCGACTGATCGCGGCCGGCGCCGGGCAGGCGCCCGAGGACCTGCTCAACGACCGGCGGCTGCTCGCGCTGTTGTTCCTGTGGGGCGTGCTGTTCCTCGGGGGGGTGTATGTCGGTCACTGAGCGCTCGGCGGGGCCGCCGCCCGGACCGCAGACCTCGCTGTCGGGTTGGGGCGGTACGACGACGAGCCGGTGCCGGCTGCTCGGAGCGCGTGATTCCAACGACGTGATCCGGATCCTCGCGTCAGACGAGACCGCCCGAGCCGGCTTGATCGCCCGCGGCGCCGGGCGCAGCTACGGCGATGCCGCACTCAACGACGGCGGTGACGTGCTGGACATGACCAGCTGCAACCGGATCGTTTCGATCGATCGCGATCGCCGCCTGGTCGTCGCCCAGGGCGGTGTCACTGTGGCGCAACTGCAGGCGGCGCTGTCGCGCGAGCGGCTGACCCTGCCGGTCGTCCCCGGGACAGGACACGTGACGCTCGGCGGCGCGATCGCGAGCGATGTCCACGGAAAGAACCATCACCACGACGGCGCGCTTGCTCGCCACGTCCTCGCGATCTCGCTGTGCACGCCCGCTGAGGGGCTGCTCGAGGTCTCGCCCGAGAGCGATCGCGAGCTGTTCTACGCCACGCTCGGCGGCATGGGACTCACCGGCGTCATCGCCCAGGCGACGCTGCGCGTCGAGCCGCTGCCGTCCGGCTGGGTCGCCGAGGACATCGACCGCACCGACGACCTCGACCAGACGCTCGCGGCGATGGCAGGCGACGACGGTCGCCGATACTCGGTCGCATGGCTGGACCTGCTCGCCGGCGGTGCCGGCAACGGCCGTGCGGTGATCAGCCGCGCCGACCCGTTGCCAGCCAGCGCCGCGCCCCCGTCCGGGCGTCGCGAGGACGCGCGAGCGCTCGAACGCCGCGTTCGTGCGGGACGCTCGCTGGGAGTTCCACGCGGGCTCCCCAGCGTTCTGCGCGCCGGCAGGGTGCGCGACTTCAACGCGCTTCGCTGGCGCCGCGCGCCGCGGCGGGTGCGCGGTCGCCCGCAGAAGCTCGCGCGCTACCTGTTCCCCCTGGACTCGCTGGAGCGCTGGAACCGGCTTTACGGACCGGCGGGGCTGATCCAGTACCAGTTCGTCGTACCCGACGGACAGGAGGCGGCGCTCATGCGCTGCTTTGCGATCGTTCGTGAACGCCGACTGCCCGTGTATCTCGCCGTGTTCAAGCGCTTCGGTGAGGCGTTCGGCGGACCGCTGTCGTTTCCGCTGGCCGGCTGGACGCTCGCAATCGACATCCCGGCCGGCGCGGCCGGGCTGCACGAGGCGCTGGCCTCGCTCGACGACGTCGTCGCCGGGTGCGGCGGGCGCGTTTACCTGACCAAGGACGCGCGGATGAGCGCCGACGCGCTCCGCGCGATGTACCCGCAGCTCGACCGGTTCGCCGCCCAGCGTGAGCGCGCCGATCCGGCGGGCGTGCTGCGCTCGGACCTCGCTCGGCGGCTGGAGCTGTGCTGAGCGGTAACGCGGCCGCCAGCGGACGTCGCGTGATCGTGCTCGGAGGCACCTCGGAGATCGCGCTGCAGATCGTGCGCGAGCTGCAACGCCGGGCCCCGCGCGAGATCGCGCTCGTCGGACGCGATCGAGACTCGCTGTCGCGCGCCGCGACCGACCTGCGCGCCAACGGCTGCGAGCGCGTGTTCGAGCTCGAGCTCGACGCGCTGGAGCTCGAGCGCCACGGTGAGGTGATCGAACGCGCCCGCGAGCAGCTCGGCGGCGTCGACATCGCGATCGTTGCCGTCGGCGTGCTCGGACAGCGCGGCGGCCTGCCCGAGGACCTCTCGGCCGCGGTCGCCGTCCTGCAGGTCAACGTCGTCGGCGCCGGCTCGCTGCTCCTGCACGCAGCGAGGGCGGTGCTCGACGACGGCGGCGGGACGCTCGTCATCCTGTCGTCGGTCGCCGGCGAGCGGCCGCGAAAGACAAACGTCGTCTACGGCGCGTCGAAGGCCGCGCTCGACGCGCTCGCGCAGGGGCTCGGCGACGCGCTCATCAGCGATCGCGTGCGCGTGCTCGTCGTGCGACCGGGGTTCGTTCGCACACGGATGACCGCAGGGCTTGCCGCAGCGCCATTCGCGACGACCGCCGACGCGGTCGCGCGCGACGTCGTCGCCGGGCTCGAGCGCGGTTCGCACACGGTGTGGTCGCCGCGTAAGCTCCGTTGGCTGATGGTCGTCCTGCGACTGCTGCCTCGTCCGATCTTTCGCCGGCTCGAGCGATGAGCGCGATGCGGCCGGTCAGCGACGAGCGCCGCGTTCGCAGCCGCCCCGCGGTCGCCAGCCGCGACCGGCGCGAGCTTCGTGCGCGCCGGAACTACGCCCGGCGCCGGCGCGGGCTGCTTCGGCTGGACATCGCGATCGGCGTGCTCCTCGCGCTCGTGCTGCTGCTGGCCACGCCGGGTGTCGCGTACGCCGCGATCGTCGCCGTGCTCGTCCTCGCCGGATGCGTCGTGTCGACCGCCGTCGGGCGCTGGCGCTCGCACAACGCGGTCGCGGAGGTCCGTCGGGCGCGGACCCGGATGGCCAAGCGGCCACCGCAGAGGCTGCGCTGACCAGACGCCGCTGAGGGAGACGCCCGGCCCTGCCCGCGGCGCTCGCCACGGGCAGGGCTCGGACGCCCGGGGGGGCCTACGGCAGGACGGCCTCGACTTCGGTCGTGAACTCTCTCTGGCCTTTGACGTTCGGGTGGTAGCTTTCTTCGAGCGGGTTGGACTGACCGTTCAGCCACTCTTCAGAAGCGCACACCTCGTGCGGTTTGTACGCGCTGCGCGGGTCGACGAACGTGAAGCCGTGCGCTTCGGCGCGAGCTTTGATCGCCGCGTCGAGTTTGTCACCAGTTTCGTTCAGTTTTTTCTCGTTTGACGACGTCAGGAAGTTGACGTTGCACGTCGCGCCGGCGTCGGTGAACAGGTGCGGATAGCCGACGACGACGACATGCGCGGTCGTCGCTTTCGCGCGAACGTCGTTGTACGTCGTGTCGAGCACGCCCGGCAGTTTGCTCGCGATGTAGCTGTTTGCTTCATTGATCGCGCTGCCGCAGGTGAAGTAGTACAGCGCGCAGTTGAGGATGACGTTGCTGAAGCCGGCGTCGTTACCGCCGATCGAGATCGACACGAGCGCGGTCGAGCTGCTCAGCGTTCCGAGCTGGTTTGCGATCACGTCCGCCGTCTTCGCGCCGCTGCACGCCTGGAAGCTGAGCGTGTAGCCCTTTGCGGCCGCGACCTTCGGCCCGTACGCTTCCGGGCTGCGCTTGCAGCTGCCCGATTCCGAGTAGAACACCCGAGTGCCCACGCCCGAGGCGTAGGAGTCGCCGAGATCGACGTACTGCGACGCTGCGGCAACCGACGCCGGCGCGAGCACGCCGACGATCACTGCAACGACGCCGATGACGCGGCTTCGTCTGATCATCTGATCCCCCTCCAGTTGGTTGTCGCCCTCGGGGTGTACCGATCCCCTCCGGCTGGTCGTCGCCGTCGGGGGTGCCCTGAGCATCCCATCCCCCGCCGGATCGGCCTAACCTATTCGGCCGCCGCGCCCCGCGTCAACCGTTTCGAGCGCTTACGTTGTCCGTGTTTGCGGGATGACGCTCGGCGTATACGATCGCCGCGGGGAGCGTTCGTGGCAACTTCGACGTGCTCGGCGGATCGACGAGGTGTGGCCTTCGCGGGAACGCACAACGCGATGTCGGCCGCGGACTCGCCCGGCTGGTTCATCGCCAACCAGAGCCGCGGGATCGCGCGCCAGCTCGACGAAGGGATCCGCGCGTTCAAGATCTCGACGCACTACGGGATCAGCAGGCCGGGCAACGTTCGCACCGACATCGCCGCGGCCGCCAGTGCCGGGCCGAACGTCACCACATCCCAACCTGATCCTGACCGACTTCTACGACTCCGGCGACGTCGCGGGCGCCGCGCGCGTGCTCAATGGGCTCGGCGACGAGAAGCCCGCCCCGATCGTCGCGGTCGCCGGCCGCGCCGGGTGACGCCGGCGGGCCGGGTGATGCCCGCCGCGTAGGGTGACGCCGGCCGCGCCGGGTGACGCCGGCCGCGCACCGCCGTCGGTCGCGCGGGTGAGATCGAGGCTAGGACTTGACGACGTAGCGCTCGGGGACGAGCCGCTCGGTCGCCTTCGGCGGTCGCTTGTACGCGCGCTTCTGGCGCGCCGGAAGCTTGACGTGCTCGATCTGCTCCATGTGCTCGTACGGGATCACCGACAGCAGGTGTGCGATCAGGTTCAACCGCGCCGTGCGCTTGTCGTCGCCCTCGACCACGTTCCACGGGCTGGTGTCGATGTCGGTGAAGGCGAACATCCGATCCTTCGCTTCGGCGTAGTCGACCCAGCGCGCCCGGGCCTGCAGGTCGGTGGTGCTGAACTTCCAGCGCTTGCGCGGGTCCGACAGGCGCCTCTCAAAGCGTCGCTCCTGCTCCTCGTCTGAGACCGACAGCCAGTACTTGACGAGCATGATCCCGTCGTTCTGCAACGCCTGCTCGAACTGCGGACAGAAGCGCAGGAACTCCTCGTACTGCTCCTCCGTGCAGTAGCCCATCACGTGCTCGACGCCCGCGCGGTTGTACCAGCTGCGATCGAACAGCACGATCTCTCCGGCGCTCGGCAGGTGCGCGACGTAGCGCTGGAAGAACCACTGCGTGCGCTCGCGCTCGCCCGGCGTGGGGACGGCAGCGACACGGCACGTGCGCGGGTTCAGGTAGGAGGTGATTCGCTTGATCACGCCATCCTTGCCGGCCGTATCGCGGCCCTCGAACAGGACCACCAGCCGCCGCCCCTGGGCGACGACCCACTCCTGCATGTACACGAGCTCCGTCTGCAGTCGCAGCAGCTCCTTGTCGTACTGTTTCCTGCTCAGCGTCTTCGGGTCGCGCATCCACGCATGTTTGCAACTCGGCACCCGAGGCAATCGCCACCGACGCGTCGGGCGCCGCGCTCTGCGCGCTCAGCGGCGCGTCAAAGCCCGTGCGCCAGCGCGCGTTCGCGTGATCGCGCGTCGCGCCGACGGCACGGCTCGCATCGCTTCGCGCCGCCCGGGAAGAGCGAAGTGGGGCTCGGTGGCCGACACGAGCGACTCGGTGGTCAGACGAGGCTCGGCGGCCACGAGCGGCTCGCTGGCCAGACGCGGTTCGGCCCCCACACGCGGCTCGGCACCCACGGAAGCGGCGACAGCGTCCGCCCCCGCCGATCGCGGGCGCAGCAGCACGAGCGCGAGCACCCCGCCGATCAGGCTGATCGAGGCCGCCACGCCGAACGCGACCTGGAAGCCGCCACTCAGCGCCGACGCGGCGCTCGCGCCGCCTGCGAGCTGGGCGTGCGTCTGCGACGCCGCGACCGTGCTCAGCACAGCCAGGCCCAGCGCGCCGCCGATCAGCCGGGAGGTGTTCAACAGCCCCGACGCAAGGCCGCTCTGTGAGGCGGGCACGCCCGAGACCGCGGCGATCGTCGCCGGCACGAGCGCCAGCCCGAGGCCGATCGCCGAGAGGACGCCGCCGGGCAGCACCTGCGCGGCGTAGCTCCCGCCCGGACGGACGCCCGTCAGCAGCGTCAGCCCGACCGCCGCGAGCAGCATCCCGAGCGCGATCACCGTGCGCGTGCCGAAGCGAGCGACAAGGCGAGGCGCGACCGACGTCGCGAGCACGACGCCGAGCGTCATCGGCACGAACGCCAGGCCCGTCGAGAGCGCGTCGTGGTGGAGGACCTGCTGCAGGTACAGCGAGAGGAAGAACCACATCGCGAACACCGCCGAGTACAGCAGGAAGACGACGAGGTTCGCCGCGCGCAGCGTACGCATCCGAAAGATCGGCAGCGGCACCAGCGGCGCGCGCGCGAAGCGTCCCTCGACGGCGAAGAACGCGCCGAGCAGCACCACTCCGACGAGCAGCGGCACGAGCACGCCGGGCGCGCCCCAGCCAGCGGTGTCGGTGCGAACGATCCCGTACACGAGCGAGCTGAGCGCGGCGGTGACGAGCGTCGCGCCGAGCACGTCGAAGTGGTTGTGCTCGAGCTCATTGCGACCCTCGGGGACGAGCGCGGGGGCGAGCGCGAGCACGGCAAGGCCGATCGGCACGTTGACGAGGAAGATCGCCGGCCACCCAAGGCTCTGCGTCAGCACGCCGCCGAGCAGCGCGCCCAGCGCGCCGCCGATACCGCCCATCGCGCCCCAGATCCCGAGCGCGCGGTTGCGCTCGTGCGGCTGCTGAAACGAAGTCGTGATGATCGCCAGGCTCGCCGGCGAGATCACGGCTCCGCCGACGCCCTGCAGGACGCGCGCGCCGATCAGCATCGACGAGGACCCGGCGAGCGCGCACGCCAGCGACGCGAGCGAGAACAGCGCGATGCCCGCCAGGAAAACGCGGCGGCGGCCGAGCAGGTCGGCCGCGCGACCGCCGAGCAACAGAAAGCCGGCGAACGTGAGCGTGTACGCGTTGACGACCCACTGAAGGCCGGTCGTCGAGAAGTGCAGGCCGCCCTTGATCGACGGCAGCGCGACGTTGACGATCGACACGTCGAGGATCACCATCAGCTGCGCGAGGCACACGAGCACGAGCAGCGCGTTCGGGTTTCGCCGCGCGAGCGCGCGCTGGGCCGCGACCGCGCTCATCGCGTGCGTGCCTCGAGGATGTACGCCGCCTCGACCGCCGCCGCGATACGCGTCTGCGACGGCGCCTTCGGCGGAGCCGGGCGGCACTTGACGGTCGGTGGCCGGCTGATCTCGAGTGTTGCTGGCATTGCGCTACCCTTCTGTTCGTAAGTTCGACGACTATCGTAACAGAAGTCCGATAATCGTCGTACAATCAAATCAATGAGATGACCCTCTACCACCCCCAGGCTGACGAGCTCGAGCTTGCAACCGTTTTGCACGCGCTTAGCGATCCCCAGCGGCTGGGCATCGTGCGCGAGCTGAGCAGCGCGAGCGAACCGCAGCCCTGCGGCGCGTTCGACGTCAACGTCAGCAAGTCCACGTGCACGCACCACTTCCGCGTGCTGCGCGAGGCCGGCGTGATCGAGCAGCGACAGCTCGGGACCTCGCGCCTGAACTCGCTGCGCCGCGACGATCTTGACGCCCGCTTCCCCGGACTGCTCGACGCTGTCCTCGCCGCGGCGCCCGCCGAGCCCGCGATCGCATAGCCCGCGCCGACGCTAGGATCGCCGCGTGCCCGACGGGCTGTCCAACGCCTCGCTGCCCTGGCGGCACGGCCGGGAGACGCTGAAGCGTCGGATCACCAAGCTCTCCGCCGCGGTCGTTTACCGGCGCCTGGAACGCGAGCAGCGCCGCGGAGTTCTGGGAGCCGCCCATCGCGCCTGGCGAGACAACTCCGCCCACGTCAACCGCGAGCGCTGGACGGGCTGGGACTGGACCGCTGCCGGCGAGGAGTGGACCCTCTCGCCCGAGTGGAAGCAGGCGCTGATCGATGACGTGCTGCTCGCACGGATCTCGGCGGGTGGGGTCGTCCTCGAGATCGGACCAGGAGCAGCCCGCTGGTCATCTGTACTTCAGCCACGAGCTCGACGACTGATCCTGGTCGACGTCTCCGAGCGGCCCCTGGCGCTCTGTCGCGAGCGATTTGCCGCTGCCGACAACGTCGAGTACGTCCTGTCGTCGGGCAACCACCTGCCAGGAGTCGCCGACTCGTTCGTTGACGCCGTCTGGTCGTTCGACGTGTTCGTCCACGTTGCGCCTGTCGACCAAGCCGGCTACCTCTCAGAGATCGCACGCGTGCTCGCGCCAGGAGGAGTGGCGGTCATCCATCACGCCGATGGACGGAACCTCGGCGACCAGCCCAGTCGCACCGGTTGGCGCTCGCCGATGTCGCGCCACCTCTTCGCGACGCTCGCCGCTGAGCGCGGGCTGGCGGTCGAGGACCAGTTCGACTCATGGGGTGCGGACGGTCGCTTCGACCTGAGCGCCTTCCACGACGCGATCACCGTCTGCCGCAAGCCGGAACGGGACGAATAGCATTAGCCGCATGCCCGACCGCCTGTACTTCACCGACTCCGACGAGGCAAACGAGCTGATCGCGAAGGATCCCATGGCTCTGTTGGTGGGGTTCGGTCTGGACCAGCAGGTCACCGTTCAGCAGGCATTCGAAGGTCCGCTGCGCCTGCGCCAGCGCGTCGGCACGCTCGACGCGGCGCGACTCGCCGCGACCGATCTCGAGCCCGCCTTCCGCCAGAAACCCGCGATCCACCGCTACCCGGCCAAAATGGCCGAACGCGTCCACGACCTCGCGGTGTACGTCCGCGACAACTACGACGGCGACGCCGCGCGCGTTTGGACAGACGCGGCCGACGGCGCGCAGCTGCGCGCGAACATCCAGGCGCTACCCGGCTTCGGCGAGATGAAGGTCAAGTCGCTCGGCGCTGTGCTCGCCAAGCGCTACGACATCGCCGCCGCGCACGATCTCGTCCCGTGGCATCCGACGCTCGGCGACGTCGACTCGCCCCAGGCACTGCTCGACTACCAGGCGGCCAAGCGCGAGCACAAGGCGCAGTGGTCCAAGGCCAAGGCCTGAGCGAAGCCGAACACGCAGGAGAGCCGAGCCCCGGCGCTACGCGGCGGCGTCGTCGCGGCGGCGCGACGGCGGCGAGCGCCGCGCGAGGATCGCGCCCCAATCGCCGTCCTCGATCCGGCCGGGACGGGTCGTCGAGATGAACTCGCGCAGGAGCTCGGAGAGGCCGTCGGGGTCCTCGAGGTGGGGGAAGTGCGCCGCACGCGGCAATGTCTGAAAGACCGAGTGCGGGATCGCCGCATGCGCGTCGCGGCCGTGCGCGAGCGGGATCGTGTTGTCGCGCTCGCCCCACACGATCATCGTCGGCAGCGCCTCGAGCAAATACAGGCGGTCGGTGGCGCTGACGCGCTGGCCGTGCACGTCGATCACCGCGCGCAACGTGTGCAGGAACGCCTCGCGGGCGCCCGCGCTCTGAAGCGGACGCAGCGCGCGCGCCGCGGCCTGCAGGTAGACCCCCCACTCGGCTCCGCGCTCGCGCAGGCGCGCGCCGGCGAGCGTCAGCGCGCCGAGCAGGCGCGGGCGGATTGTCAGCGCCAGAAGCGGCGACACGCCCGGCAGCGCCGCCGTGCGCAGCGGCGCCTTGACCTCGCGGCCGAGGCCGCCGCTCGAGATCAGCACGAGCCGCTGAACGCGCTGGGGGAACTGGTAGAAGAACTGCATCGCGACGCCGCCGCCGAGCGAGTGGCCGACGATCGTCGCGCGGTCGATCCCGATCGCCGCGAGCAGGTCGCGGATACTCGCCGCGTGCGCCCCGAGCGAGTAGTCGCCACGCGGCGCCGCCGAGTCGCCGTGACCGATCAGGTCCGGTGCGATCACCGTGTGCTCGCGCGCGAGGTTGAGCGCGACCTCGCGCCAGTGGCTGGACGAGTTGAGCATCCCGTGGATCAGCACGACCGGCGGCCCGCTGCCGGCGACCCTGTAGATCACCCGGCGTCCGTGCAGCTCGATCTGCCACTCGTCGAACTGCGCCGGGAGGGTGGTCACCGGCGCGGGAGCGTGCGTGCGGTTCACGCCGTCAACCATCGCTTCGGATTCTCGACGAACACCGTCTCAAACGCGGCGTCGTCCATCGCGCCCTGCTCGCGCAGCGCCGGCACGACCTCGTCGAACACCAGCGTCATCGACCAGTTGCGGATCGCGCCGCTGTTTTCGAACGCCTCCGCGGCCTCGAGGGGAAACCAGTCGATCGTCGCGCAGAAGTCCTGGGAGATCATCAGCCGCTCAGCGTGGCCGGCTTTCAGCAGTGCGGCGGCCGTTGCGTTGCGCGCGTCGATCGGCAGGTACATCTCCAGGCCATAGCGGTCGAGCCCGACGTACACGCCGCGGTCGATCAGCGCCTCGATGTAGGAGACATCGTCGGTGTCGCCGCAGTGGGCGATCTGCACCCTGGCCATGTCGACGCCCTCCTGCTCGAAGATCTCGACCTGCCGCGGCCCGGTGGCGACTGCCGGCATCGAGTGCGCCATGATCGGCGCCCCCGTCTGCACGCTCGCGCGCGCGATCGCGCGATGGATCTTCTCGACGTTCTCGGTCACTCCGGCCGCGTCGGCCGCGCACTTGAGAAACGCCGCACGGATCTCCGTTCCCTGAACCCCGATTTCGATGTCCTCGACGAAATGGTCTGCGATCACGTCGATGTCGCGGTTCTCGAAGTAGTGCGGCAGGTAGTCGTAGGTGTAGATGCCCGTGCACGCGACGATCCGCACGCCCGTCTCGTCTGCGATCCGTTTCATGAAGCGCACGTCGCGCCCGCCGAACATCGCCGTCGGGTCGACGATCGTGCGCACGCCGCGGTCCTTGGCGGCGTTGACCGCAAGTAGCGCCGCGTCGAGCTCGAGCTGCTCGTCATAGCGTCCCGGCCACTGCTCGGTGACCGCCTCGTCGCGAAAGCGGACGTGCTCGTGGACGAGCGTCAGCCCGAGCTCGTCCGCGTCGACTGCCCCCTGCACGGTCTGCACCTCTGCCATCGAAAACCTCCCTCGCGATCGTTCGTCGTGTCGGTCGAGCGCGACGCTGCGCGCGTGCCTAGCGCAGCGGCTCTCCCCAGTCGGTCTCGTCGCGCAGCTTTGCCTTGAGCACCTTGCCGCCGGGGTTGCGCGGCAGCGGCTCGGAGAGCACCGCGACGTACTGGGGCACCTTGAAGCCGGCAAGCTGCTCGCGGCAGTGGGCGATCACGGCTGCGACATCGAGCTGCTCGCCGGCCGCCGGCACGAGCGCCGCGCCGACCTTCTCCCCCATCATCTCGTCCGGCACGCCGACCGCCGCGGCCTCGCCCACGCCCGGCGCCGATGCGAGCGCGTTCTCGACCTCGATGCAATAGACGTTCTCGCCGCCGCGGTTGATCATGTCCTTCTTGCGGTCGACGATGTACAGCAGGCCGTCGTCGTCGATCCGCGCGAGATCGCCGGTGTGCAACCAGCCGCCGGCGAACGTCTCGGCGGTCGCCTCCGGGCGCTGCCAGTAGCCCTCGACGACGTTCGGCCCGCGGACGAGCAGCTCGCCGACGCCCGTGTCCGCATCGGGCTGATCGATCGCGAGGTCGACGACCGGCACCGCGAAGCCGACCGAGTCGGCGTGCTCGGCCGCCTCCTCGTGCGGCAGGAACGTGCTCAGCGACGACGTCTCGGTGAGCCCGAAGCCGTTGCCGACGCGAGCGTTTGGGAACGCGTCCTCGATCGCGTGAACGAGGCTCTCGGCGATCGGCGCGCCGCCGTAGGAGACCCAGCGGACGTGGCTGACGTCGAGCTGGGCGAACGCCGGGTGACGGATCACCGCGTGATAGATCGCCGGCACCGACACGAGCTGGTTTACGCCGTGCGAGCCCACCGCCTCGAAGAACCCGTCGATGTCCAGCGGGCCCGAGAGGATCTCCACCCGCGCCCCCCACTCGAGCGCCGGAAGCAGCTGGCTGTTGCAGCCGGTCACGTGAAACAGCGGCACCGAGATCAGCGTCGACATGCCCTCGAGCTCTGAGCGCTCGATGTCCAACACGCGGAAGCAGCTCTCGATGTTCGTCGTGAAGTTCGCGTGCGACGTCATCGCGCCCTTCGGGAAGCCGGTCGTCCCGCTCGTGTAGAAGATCGCCGCCAGATCATCCGGCGCGAGGTCGTCGACCACCGTCGGCGTGCCATCGGGCAGCGGGTCGCCGGACGCGAACGTGAACGTCGCGCCGGAGTCCTCGACCACGTACGCCGCCTCGTCGTCCGTGAAGCGCGTGTTGACCGGCACGACTACCGCGCCGAGCAGCTGCACGCCGAAGAACGCGAGCACCCAGTCGGCGCCGTTCGCCAGGCGGATCGCGACGCGCTCGCCGCGACCAACGCCTTTGTCACGCAGGCCGCCGGCGACGCGCGCGGCGCCGTCCCACAGCTCGCCGTAGCTCAGCGAGCGCCCGCCGACCTCGACGATCGCCGTCGCGTCGCCGTCGCGCTCGACGCTCGCCCGCAGGATCTGCACGAGCGAGTCCGGGCGACCGACGTAGCGTGCGCGCCCGTCGGCGTCGCGCTCGACGCCGCTCGTGTCAAACGGGTTGCGGCCGCGAGGGGCGGGCTCCACCAGCACGCTCGCGCCCGTCTCACGCTCCGCTCCGCTCACAGCGCCAGCTTACGCGCTTGTGCCGCCACACTCATCGACGCCGCTGCAGCGCCATCTACGGCGACAGGCGCGTGCGCGACCAGCCGTCGCCGGCGCGCTCGTACAGCAGCCGGTCGTGCAGGCGATCGTCGGCGTGCGACCAGAACTCGATCGCCCGTGGATTGACGCGAATCGCCCCCCAGTCCGGCGGACACGCCGGCGGCGTCTCCATCGAGGCGAGCAGATGCGCGCGCCGCGCGCGCAGCGGCTCCAGATCGTCGATCGGATCGCCTTGTCGCGAGACGATCGTCTGCAGCCGATGATCCAGCTCCCGCTCGTCGAACAGCTCCTGCGTGAGCTCGCGCCCGGCGAGCTCGGCGCTCCCGACGACGTGCACCTGGCGCCCGAGCGACGGCCAGTGAAACAAGAGCGCGACATGCGGGTTTCGCTGCAGCTCGCGCGCTTTGCGCGTCCACAGCGCCGATGTGAAGACGAGGGCGTCGTCTTGTATGCGCTTGAGCGAGACCGTCCGCGCACTCGGGCGCCCGCCGTCGCCGACCGTGACGAACGCGACCGAAGCGGGCGCAGGCAGACCAGCCTCGCGCGCATCTGCCAGCCAGCGCTTCAGCAGCGCCAGCGGCGCAGGCGGACTGTCGCACGAGTCCGGCGACGCGCTCACTCGGTCAGGACCGTGTCCTCGTCGGTGTACGCCGGCGCGCATGCGCAGATCACACGCAGCGGGACCGTGCCGGTGTTGAACAGCTTGTGGCGAGCGCCGGGCGCGATCAGCGCGCAGTCGCCCTCGCCGATCTCTCGCTCCTCGCCATCGATCGCCAGACGGCCCGTGCCGGCGCTGACGAGATACAGCTCCTCGGTGCTGCGGTGGTAGTGCTCGGTCGTCGCGCCGCCGACCGGGATCCTCGCCTCCGCGAGGCTCTGGTTGGCAGCGGGGAGCGAGACGCGCCCGGCCCACTCGCGGATCTGCGAGCCGTCTAGCGTCGTGAACGGGTCGATCTGCGAGTAGCCGAGGACGTCCATCTCAGGACTCGGGCAAGTCGTCGGGCAGCGGAACCTCCTGCGGCTGGCGCCCCGGGCCACCCTCCTCCCACGACTCCCACGCATGGCCGTCGCGGCTGACGTGCTCGCCGGCACCGCCGAGCGCGAGCAGCACGAGCGGCTCGCTGCCGGCGTTTACGAGCTGGCGGCGAACGCCCGGGCCGACCCGGGCCAGACGCCGAGCCCCGAGCACGTGCTCGACGCCCTCGACGATCAGCGTCAGCTCGCCCGCGAGCACGAGGTAGACCTCTTCCTGGCGATCGTGGGAGTGAATCCGCCCGCGCTCGCGCGGCGACAGCAGGACCAGGTTGATCCCGAACGCGCCGACACCGAGCTCGCGGCGCACGGTCTGAAAGCGCTCGTCGCGGTCGAAGTCGAGCTCGGCAAACGTGACGTCGGGATCGGCCATCGGTCGGAGCATAGGCCCGCGGCCCGCGCCGACGTGCGCCGAACCGGGGTCGAGGGTTAGAATCGCGCGCAGCGTCGACCGCCGCGCCGCACCGCGCCACGATTCGTCCAGGAGGAGACGATGGGATTCGACCAGTACCACGAGCCGCCGGACGAGCTCCCCGAGAAGACGCGGACGTTCGCGCGCCTGTGCGCATCTCTGACCGAGGAGGCCGAAGCGATCGGGTGGTATGAGCAGCGCCTTGCCGTAGAGCGCGACCCCGATGCGCGCGCCGTCATGAGCGACGCGGTCGGCGAGGAGTACAAGCACTTCAGCATGGACCTCGAGTTCCTGCTGCGCCGCACTCCAAAGTGGCGCGAGATCGCGCAGGGAGTGTTGTTCCAGGAGGGCGACATCGTCGAGCACGGCGAGGAGGCCGAGGCGGAGGCCGACGAGGAGGCGGGCGGCAACGCGCCCGGGACGGCGTCCGTGCCGAAGGGCGGCTCGCTCGGAATCGGCAGCCTTCACGGGGAGGGAATGTGAACACGACCCATCTACTGCGAGAGCACGCGCCGATCACCGAGGCCGGCTGGAGGCTGATCGACGACGAGGCGCGCGAACGCCTGCTCCCCGGCCTCGCCGCCCGCCGGCTGGTCGACTTCTCCGGCCCGCACGGCTGGGAGCGCTCGGCGACCAACCTCGGTCGTGTCGAGCCGGCGAACGTCAGCGAGGTCAAAGGCGTCGAAGCGAACAGGCGCCAGGTGCTGGCGCTACTCGAGCTGCGCTCGCGCTTCACCGTCTCGCGCGAGGAGCTGCGCGCCGGAGATCGCGGCGCCGAAGACGTCGACTTCGCGTCGCTCGACGCCGCCGCGCAGCGGATCGTCGACGCCGAGAACGTCGCGGTGTTCCACGCTTGGCCGAAGGCGGGGATCGAGGGGATCACCGCGAGCACGCCGCACGAGCCGATCGTCCGGGCCAAGAGCTTCGACGATTACCCGGGGTGCGTCGCGCGCGCGGTCGAGCTGCTGCTGCGCAACGGGATCGCCGGTCCGTACGGCCTCGCGCTCGGACGCGAGGACTACCGCAGCGTCGTCGAAACCGCCGAGCACGGGGGTTATCCGCTGCTCGATCACCTGCGTAATGTGATCAAGGGGCCGATCGCGTGGGCGCCGGGCGTCAAGGGCGCGGTCGTGCTGAGCATGCGCGGGGGCGACTTCGCCTTGGACTGCGGACAGGATCTCTCGGTCGGCTACGAGTCACACGACGCCGACGCCGTGTCGCTGTACATCGAGGAGTCCTACAGCTTCCGCGTGCTCACGCCCGAGGCGGCGGTCGCGATCGCCGCCTCGAAACGCTGAGTGCGGCGGGACGCTGAGCGCGGCGAAACGCTGAGCGCGGCGGGACGCCGAGCGCGGCGAAATGTCGGGCGCGGCAGGACGCTGAGCGCGTCACATGCCGGGCACAGCTGACGCTGACAACTACGCGTCGGCGCTCGCGCCGGCCGGGGCCGCACCCTACGCAGGCGCGACCGCCGGCTTAACCGCCGGGGTGGCAAGGATCACGGCGCCGACCGTGACGGCGACGAACGCGAGCACGCGCAGCGCGCCGAGCGCGCCCGTCGGCACAGGCTCTTCGAGCACGAACGTCGCGGCGAGGATCGGCATGACGTTGGTCAGCAGCGTCGCCAGCCCGGCGACGGTCAGCGCCGAGCCGGCCTGGTAGCCGACCTGCATCAGCGCGCTGCCGAGCACGTATCCCGCGATCAGGCTCACCGCGAACGCGATCCGCGCGCCGCCCTGCGTTGCGAGCTTCGTCGAGATGTCGCCGATCGAGAAGAACAGGCCACCGGCGATCGCGTAGGAGACGGCGACGCCGAGCAGGCGGCGCCCGACGAGCAGCACGGTGACGGCCAGCGCGGCGCTGCCGCCGAGCCACGCCAGCACGTTGAGCGTCGAACCGCTATGGCCTTCGGGCGCCCCTTCGGCAAGCGACACGGCGAGCGCGATGAGCCCGACCGTCGCGAGGATCACGCCGAACAGCCGCCGCCGGCCGAGGCGGCCGCCGCCGAGGCGCACGGTGAGAAACGCCAGCAGCCCGATCCCGCCGGCCGCGACGCTCTGAACGAGTGCGAGCGGAGCGAGCGCGAGCGCGAGCGCGTACAGCAGGAAGCCGCCGCCCTCCATCGCAAAGCCGACCAGCCAGCTGCGATCACTGAGCAGCAGCGTGAGTGAGTGCACCGGGCGGCGGAGCGACAGCGTCGGCAAGCTCGACGCCGCGTCGTGCTCGCGCAGGTATGCGAGGTTGACGAGCGTCGTCGACAGCAGCGCCAGCGGGAGCGCAAGGGCGAGCTTCTCGCTCACGCCGCGTCAGCCGCTACTGCAGGTATCTCTCGACGGTGCCGGCGTCACGCGGCGCCGCCTCGTCGGGGTTCTGCCCCGCGTCGCGTCGCGCACGCCGCTGGCGCAGCAGGTCCCAGCACTGGTCGAGCTCGAGCGAGATCTCCTCCAGGCGCTCGCGATCGGCCTCGAGCGGCTCGTCCGCCGGCTGCTCGGCATCGGTCTGCTCGCGCGCGTGCAGCGACCGCTCCTCCTCGACAAGCGCCTCGATGCGGTTGCGGATGGATGCGTCGTCCATGACCGGAGGGTAGCCGAGCGAGCCGCCTCGAGCCGCCGCGACCGCCGGCTTCAGCCCGTGTACACGCGCGCGAGCGACTCGGCGACGCAAACCGGCTTGTCGCCGCCCTCGCGCTCGAACGTCAGCTCGGTCGTGATCTGAGCACCGCCCGGGATGTCGTCAACCGATTGCAGGACCGCCCGCATCCGCACCTTCTCGCCGACGGGCATCGGCGCGGGGAAGCGTACGCGGTTGAGCCCGTAGTTCACGCCGAACGCAAAGCCCTCGAACGTGAACATGTCATACGAGAAGCGCGGCGCCAGCGACAGAGTGTAGTAGCCGTGCGCGATCGTCCCGCCGAACGGGCTCTGCTTGGCGCGCTCGACGTCGACGTGGATCCACTGGTCGTCGCCGGTGACCTCGGCGAACTCGTCGATCTTCTCCTGCGTGACGAGGAGCCACTCGCTGACGCCGAGCTCCTTCCCTGCGTAGGCCTTGACCTCGTCGAGGCCGTTGAGCGTGAGCATCGGTGTGTCGTCCTCCGTTTCAGTCGTCCGGTCGGCGAGCCCGGCGCGTAACGCGCGTGCTCGGGCGACGCGCATCCTACGCGTTCGCCCCCGGCACCATGCGATCGCCAAGAGCGCGCCGGCGTTTCCCCGGGGCCGGGCTCCCAAGCGCGCTAGTGTGAAGTGATGCTAACTCAGGCAGATCGTGCAGCAGAGCGTCGACGCGTGAAGCTGGAGGAGATTCAGCGGCAGATCAAGAGCGGCTCGCTGAAGGTCCGCAAGATGACCGCCGAGGAGCGCCGCCGCTACGGTCCGGCGCCCCCCGCGAAGGCGCGCCGCAAGTGACCCGCTTCTTCGTAGCCGGCGTCAAGTCAAAAGGGGCTCAGGCCGAGGCGGCTTACACCAGGCTGCTCGAGCGCTCGCACCTCGCGGTCGGCTGCCCGGCGCGCTCGCGGCGGATCTTCAAGCTCGGTTGTCGCTACGAGGGCGCAGACCGAGAGATCGAGGTCGGCAGGCCGCTGTCCGAGGGCGGCGACGTTGTCGTCGCGATCCTCGACCACGGGCGCTTCGAGCCGTTCTCGGTGTACACCGACGATGGCGGCGACGGCGCGCCGGCGCGCGTCAAGCACCCTGTTTACTCGGTCACCGAGTTCTCGTGACCGTCGCCGCGCAGAGCGACGAGATCCAGGCCCTCGTCACACGGCTCGCACGGCCGCACCCATCGGGCGGCCACGTGGTTGAGCGTGCCGCGCTCCTCGCGTCCGGCGGAGACTTCGCCGCAGCGATCCGGTGGATCGACGACCACGCGGGAGTGGCCGAGGCGATCTCACCGCAACCGTCTCGGCGGGGGCTGCACGGCCCGCGCATCGGGCTCGCGGGCGATGCCGAGCCGCCCAATCCGGTGCGGTTCGTGCTTCCGGCCGGCAGCTTGAGTTGAGGCTGATGCGAACTCAAACTGCGCCATCAGCCGGCTGAGAGGGGCGGCCGTCCTTCCGGTCCACTAAACGGTCCCCTCATTCACGCAGGAGTGAGAGGAACGTCACGACCGCCGCGAGCTTCGCCTCCGGCAGATAGCGAAATGAAGGCATCGGTGCACTGGCGTGGACGATCGCGCGTTCGATGGCGCGCGCTGGAAGTCTCGCGCCGACCCGCGTGAGGTCGGGGCCGGGACCCGTGTTGCCCGTCTCACCGATGCGATGACAGGCGAGGCAGCCCGACTGAGCGGTTACGGCGCGTCCGAAGTAGAACTCGGCAAGCTGGTGTCCACCCGCGCGCGCAACCGGGCTGGGCGGTTCTACCGGGATCGTAGTCGGTCCGCCGATTGATTCAGGATGCTGCGGTTCGGGCTGCGAAGGCGTCACGCCTGCAACTCGTCCGCGAATCAGGTCGACTTCGACAAACAGGGTCCCCACTTCGAAAGCCTTGAAGTACTCGCTTCGCTCGATGTACGGCGGAAATCTCTTCGGTTCGTAGACCGCCGTGGGCCACTTCCCGGCGATGCTGGCCGTCGTTCGCGCGAGGTCCAGCCAGTAGACAATGCCGACGAGGCGGTCCCTCCTTCCGCCAGTAGTCCACGGCCCTTTGTGGGCGATGCGGTAGCTCGCGCCGTGCAGGAGACGCGCGAGCGACTGGCTTGCGTGCAGGAGGCGCGTCGCACGGCGTTCCTCGGCGCGAGAAGGGATCGGAATCGCTTCCGGGACCTCCCCGACGGAAGTCGAGCTTGCACCAACCGCGAATGTCCGCAGGCTCGGCGGAATAACGACGGATGATCGCCTGGTCGTGGAGGACGCTCCGCATCCGGCAAGAGCCACAACGAGGGTTCCCGCCAGGACGATCCAGCGACGGCGCAACACAAACCGAGGATCCCACGAGTTAAGACGCGCTGTCAGCCGCTCGTCAGCAGGGCTTTCCTGAGGGGTGAGCGAGGGGACTCGAACCCCCGACCGCCTGGACCACAACCAGGAGCTCTACCAACTGAGCTACGCCCACCAGGAGACGCGCAGTCTAGCGCCGCGCCTAGGCGCTGCGAGCGATCGCGACCGCTTCGCGGTCGTCGCTCGTCCAGCTCTGGACGTCGTCCAGCACGGCTTCGGGAAGCTCGGCATTTCCCCGCTGAAGCACGACGAGCCCGCGGCCGAGCAGCGAGCGCACGGCCAGGTCGGCCAGCGCGAGAGACTCCGACGGGGACCGGCCGTCGAGCCGCTCGCGCGCGAGCTGCCAGACGCGAGCGAGCGGCGCGGGCCCGGCATCGAGCGCGTCGAGCACCTCGAGTCCAAGCGAGTCGGCGAGCAAGCCAAGATCGCCGCTCGCCGGCTGCGCAGCGGGTTGCGGGCCCGATGCGACCGTCGCCCCCGCGCCGAGCCCGCTCGTACGGCTCGCCCGCGCCGCGGTCACGCCCTCACGCGCGGCCCCCAGCACCCGCCCGGTCACGTCCTCGCTGCGGCGCATCGCGTTGCGCCACCCCCTGTTCATCGCCATTTCCTGCAGCGACAGCTCTGGGCCCTCGAGCACCGTCAGCTTCGCCTCGTTGACGTTCCACTTGCGTTCTGCGATGTCGATCCATTCCTCGGCCACCCAGCGCGCCGCGAGCCCCTTCACCTGCTGCTCGCTCTGGTTGAAGCGCGACACCGTATGCGGGAACTTGCGCAGCTCGAAGTGGTACACGCCCGACAGGCTCTCACGTCGGTGGCGTTCAGCGAGCGTTGCGCGCGCGCCACGCTTGCACCATCGCGATCCGCTGCACGATCGTCGGGTGATCGCCGTACAGGACGTACGCCCACGTCGGTGGGTCCGGGTTGCCCAGGGTGGTCTGCGCGAGCTTGACGAACAGCGCACGCTCGGCTGCCGGGTCACGGGTAGCGCGCAGCGACGACCAGTCTGCCTCGGCCTCCTCACGTCGCGAGACGATGTTCGTCAGCGGCGTCGTCACGAGCTGAAGCACGACGAACACCAGCAGAGCGACCGGCACGGCCTCCGGCCGCGCCAAGCCGCCCCGCCGGCGCGTGAAGAGCGCGACCAGCGCCGCCGCCGGCAGCAGGAACAGCGCCAGCCAGCCGACGCGCTTGAGCGTGTGATCGTGTGCGAGGTGACCGAGCTCGTGCGCGACCACCGCGCGCACTTCCGCGCGACCGAACCGACCGTCGAGCAGCGTGTTCCAGAGGATCACGCGCCGCGTCGGGCCGAACCCGACGGCCTCGGCGTTCGGCGCGGTCGTTTCGCGGTTGACGTTCTGCACGTCAGCTTTCGTCCCCGCGACCCCCTCGACGCGCGCGAGCCGGCGCACGTCGACAGCCGTCGGCCCACGGTCGAGCACGTGGGTCTGCGGCACGAGGTACACGGCGACGAACGCCGACAGCAGCGCCAGCGCCGCAAACGCGGGCGCTGCCGCGACCCACCACCAGCGACGCATGATGCCCGCAAGCGTCATCGCGATCAGCAGCGCAAGCGACACGAACACGAACTCGCCGCCCAGCGCGATGAAGCCGTCGAGCACCGAGGCGATGTAGCCCTGGTGGGAGACCCCGTGGCGGCGCTCCCACCACACGGCCGCCAATCCGAACGGCAGCTCCGCCAGCCACACGACCGCGAAGCCGAGCATTCCGAGCATCATCCCCGTGCCGATTCGACCCGCCGCCGACTCGCGCATCAGGCGGTGACCCCGGCGCGCGTACACCACGAGCGCGACGACGAGCGCGACCGTCGCGAGCAGGCGATCGATCGCCAGAAACGTCTCATACGAGGAGCTGCGACTCAACAGCGAGCTCGAGAACGCCGACCGCGCGCCGACGTGTGGCAGCCGCAACCCGCTCGGCACGCTCGAGCGCCACAACGCTTGCGCCGCGAGCGCCCACAACGCCGCGAGCGCCAGCAGCGCAAGCAGCGATGCCAGGGCGCGCCATGGGCGCGCCGCCGCCCCCCGGTAGGCATCGCGCAGCCAGCGCACGATGCTCAGTCGGCTTCGCGCGTCGGACCGCTGTACGGGTATGCGTCGGTCAGCAGCAGCAGGTAGCCGTGGGTCTGCGCCTGGTAGCGCAGGGCGAGCGCACCGGCGTTGCGAAGCCCGCGCGGCATCCGTCCGCGCGCGAGCGAGCTGAACCAGCCGAGCACGACGACGACGAACGCGAGCGCGCCGTACACGCTGGTGAGGATCAACCCGGGCACCGCAAGAATGATGCGAAATCCCGTCTTCCAGCGGCTCTGGCGCTCGCGCGGGGCGATCACGATTTCGAACGGGTAGCTGCCAGTCTTGCCGACGAAGCCGGGGAACGGGTTGGCGATCAGGTAGAGGAAGGCGTAGACGTGGTAGGCGTAGCGGAGGTACGCGGCGAGGAACCGATGCAGCCAGTTCGGCGAGCGCCCAGTCGATAGCGTGACGAGCCAGTTCAGCACGGCGCCGAAGAACGCGAGGATCGACCACAGCTCGAGCCAGATCAGGTGCGGCACCGCGAGCGGCGCGCGAAAGAACACGGTCAGGCGCGAGCGGCGCAGATCGTCAGCGAGCTCGAGTCGGATCGGGTCCGAGCGCACGGGCAGCCCAGGCACGGCAGCGAGCGGGTCGCTGTCTGGGTAGCGGTCGGTCAACAGCAGGGCGTAGCTCCAAAACTGGGCCCCGTAGGAGAGCGAGTAGGCGCCGGCGTCGCGCAGCCCGCGGGGCATCCTGCCACGCGCGAGGCTCGCGAACCAACCGAGGAACGCCGTCACGTTCAGCAGCCCGAGGCTGACCGTGTAGTTGGCGTTGGTGCCGGGCCTGGCGCGGTTGGCCCCGGCCGGGGCTCCGGCGAGCCCGAGGAAGATCAGCGCGGCTGGCAACAGCAGCGGCGCACGGATCGCGATGCTCCACCTGCTCTGTCTCCCGGGCGCGGCGATCGTGAGATCGACGGGGTAGGTGGCCCGCCCGCTGAACGCCGGATAGGGGTTCGCGACGAGGTGGTAGTAGCCGTAGAACTGGGTGACGTACCTGACATAGGCGGCGAGGAAGCGATACAGCGGCGCGGGCGCGCGACCGAGGATCAACGCGGCGACCCAGTTGAGCACCGCAACGAGCAGCGCGACGATGCTCCACAACGCGAGCCAGATGAAATGAGGGATCGCGAGAACGAAGCGGAAGAAGACCGTCAGCCGGTCGCGTTCGAGATCGTCGCTGAGCAGCAGGCGTACTGGATGCTCGGACACGTCCACCTGATCGGCTCAGGCGTCCCCGGCCTTTACGACCGCGTCGCGTGTCTCGGTCGCGAGCCGCTCGCGCATCACGCGCACGGCCTCTGGGTTGGAGTCGATCAGCACGTATCGGCGGTCGAGCTTCGCCGCCACCGCGCCGAGCGTGCCGCTGCCGGCGAAAAAGTCAAGACACCAGTCGCCGGGGCGCGTCGACGCCTGCAGCATCCGCCGCACGATCCCCTCGGGCTTCTGCGTCGGATAGCCGGTCTTCTCGGCGCCGCTCGTCGGCACGATCGTGTGCCACCAGACGTCTGTCGGCAGCTTGCCGCGCGCGGCCTTCTCGGCGCCGACGAGACCCGGCGCCATGTACGGCTCGCGGTCGACCGCGCGCGAGTCGAAGTAGTAGGAGCCGGCGTCCTTGACGTACACGAGGATCGTGTCGTGCTTGGCCGGCCAGCGCCGCCGGGCGCGCGCGCCGTAGTCGTACGCCCAGATCAGCTCGTTGAGGAACTGCTCGCGCCCGAAGATCTCGTCGAGCAGCAGCTTGCAGTGGTGCGCCTCGCGGTAGTCGATGTGGAAGTACAACGTCCCGTCGTCGCGCAGCAGCCGGTGGGCGTGCTCCAGGCGCGGCGCGAGGAACCCGAGGTAGTCGTCGAACGCGTCGCGATAGGACGATTGTGCAAGCAGTCGCGACCGGTAGCGCCGGCCGCCGAAGCCCGTGCGCTCGCCGTGCTCGTCGCCGACGACCGACAGCGTCTTTCGAACCTGAGCGCGGCCGGTGTTGAATGGAGGGTCGATGTAAACGAGCTGAAACGACGCGTCGGCGAACGACGGCAGCACGCACAGGTTCTCGGCGAGCAGGATCTGGTCGCCGTGCGGTACCTCGCGCGCGTTCACGCTCGCCAGCGTACGGTCAGCCGCCGATGGAGCCGCTCGCGCGAGCAGCGCGGCGGCCGCCCGCTGGTCGGACTCCGCCCGCGAACTGGGCGCCGCCGACGGCGAGACCATCGACGGGCGTCACGCCGGGCGTCAGAAATGCGCCCGCGAGCACGGCCGAGCCGCCGTTGCCCGGGGCCAAGCTGAAGCCGCCGCGGGTGACGGTCAGCACGTGCGGTCCGCCGCTGAGACGCAGCGGGATCGGCGTCGCCGTGTCGGGGACGAGCGAGTTTCCGGCGAGCTGTCCCGCGAGCGCGGCGACGCGCCGGCCGTCGACCGAGACGCCGACCGACGGCATGAACTGCCCCTGCAGCCACAGCGTCCACGCCCCCCCGCGCGGCAGCGCGAAGCTCGCCGACAGGGCGCCCGGCCGGCGCATCGCCCAGCCGGCGTGCTCGCGTCCCCACCCGCGCGGGTGGCGTGCGGCGCGCAGGTCCACGCGCACGATCGACGCGGGCGCGGCAAGCGCCCGCGTGCCCGAGTGCGAGGCGCCGGCGGCCGGGGCTCCGCGCGCCCACACCTGGTAGTAGGCGCCTTCCCACACGAGCGCGTATGCCGCCGGCGGCGGCGCGGCGCTCGGGTCGCGGCGGGTGACGATCAGGCGATACGGGCGCAACGCGCTCGCCGACGCGCGCTCCAGCGCCACCGGGCGCCCGTACCCACCGGCGAGCGCCGCCAGCGCGGGCGGCGGGTAGACGAAGTCGGGACCGCCGACGTCGAGGTCGCGCAGCACGTACATCGAGTATTCGTCGAAGTCGGTGAACAGCGTCGGGCCGCCGCGGAGCGACGAAGACCCACCGCCGCCGCGGAAGGTCCTGTCGATCGACGCGAGCTCTTCATAGCGTGCCGTCGGCGCGAGGTTGGAGCTGTGGTACTGCGCGGCGTCTGAGCCCACCGCGCCCACCGCGAGCGCGAGCGCCACGGCGGTGCCGGCGACTCGGGCGCCGACGCCGGCGCGCCGTGCGCGCTCTGAGCGAAAGCCCGTCTGCCACGTGCTCGTGACCAGACGACGCGCCGGGCTTCGCGACCGTCCGACCAGCGCGGCGACGCCGCCCCAGGCGAGCAACACGACGACCGGCGAGCTGAGCACGAGCGCCTTGGCGTCCACCCAGGTCGTCGCCGTCCGGGCGAGAACCGCCCACACCGCGAGCATCGCGGCGATCCACCCCGCCAGCGCGAAGCGCCGGCTGAGCAGAAGGTGCGCCGCGCCGAGCGCACACGCGACGAGCGCCAAGGCGACGAGCACGTCGGTCAGCGCCGCCCAGGCGCCGACCGGCGACTGCTTGTAGCTGCCCCCGAGCCACACGCCAAACGCCTGCTGCCACTTCAGCGGCGCGTGCAGGTTGCCGGCGTTGGCGGTCGTTGCGATCGCCTGCGCGACGTGCAGCGAAGCGGAGATGTGATGCCACGTCGGCCAAGCCGCGAAGAGCAGTACGAGCGCGCCGCTCGCCACCGTCGCAAGCGCCGCCCGCGCCGTCACCGCGCGTGTGCGCAGCTCGACGACTAGCGCGACGAGCAGGACGAGCGCCGAGGCGAGCCCCCATGCGCCGAACCCCGCGCCGAGCGCAGACACGCCGGCGGCGAGGACGAGTGCAAACGGGAGCGCCCGGCGCGCGCCGCGCCCGAGCCAGCGCCTGTGCGCGACGACGAGCGCGCCTAGCGCGAGCAGCATCGCGAGCGCGACGATCTCCTTGACCGAACCGATCAGCTCATAGGCGTAGACGAGTGCCGGCACCGTCGTCACGAGCGCCGCCGCCGCGGCGCTCGCACCGCGCAGCCCCAGCCCGCGCGCGAGCTGCCATGCGGGGCCGCTCGCGAGCGCGAGCATCAACGCGTTGAAGGGCTGGAAGGTCCAAATCAGCGGCAGCCCGAGCAGCAGCGAGCTGCCGCCGAACAGCGTGTCGGCGCCCGACGGGTAGCCCGTCCCGTAGTAATCGGCGACGAACTGGCCGTAGGAGTTGCGCGGGTCGAGGTGCGCGTAGTGCTGGCCGTGGTGGACGAGGTAGTCGGCGCCGAGCAGGTGCACGGCCGAATCCGACAGCGCCATGAACGACGAGAAGCTAGCCCGGCCGGACAACAGCACCGGCGCGATCGCCAGCACGTAAGCGACCGGTCCGATCGAAAGGGCTAGCGCACGGCGCCAGCGCAGCGAGCGCGCCAGGTCAAGAACGCGGCCGCGGCCGAGCGCGAGCCCGGCGAGCGCGACGGCGGCGATCGCATACGGCGTCGAGCCCGCGATGCCAGGGATGTACGTGGTCAGCTGCGAGAGCGCGATCAGCGCGGCCGCGCCGACGACCGGCAGAAGCGCAGCCGGCAAGAAGCTGCCGCTGCAGCGGTCGACGAGCAGACCGGCTCCGGCGCACAGCAGCGCGAGCGCGAGCGGGTAGACGAGCACCGTGAGCGCGAACAATTCGCGCCATCATCCCAAGCGGGGGCCGGCGCCAACGCACGCGACCGCCCACGGTGAGCTACCTTTGTGGATCTCGCGACGCGCTTGGCGTCTGTGCCAAGCGCGCCGCAAGCTGATCCAGGACCGTCCGGCCGCCTCCGGCAGCCCCGCGCGGGGGATTGGGGCTGTTTTTGGAAGCGGTCGGAGACGGTCCGATCCCCATCGGGGCCTCATGCCGGGGTGAGCGAGGCCCCGGCTGCTCTCTACCCGCTCGGCGAGCGCGGAAACGGCGTAGCGACCGAAAAGCAAGTGCCTCCGGCTGGACTCGAACCAGCAACCCCCGGCTTAGAAGGCCGGCGCTCTATCCAGTTGAGCTACGGAGGCAGCGAAGGCGCCCTGTGCGCGTGCGGCCATCAGTAACTTAAGGCACGGTTGAACCGAAACCTCTATAAGTTGCGAGCATGAGCACGGTGGAGGGCGACGAGCAGGATCTGACGCGCAAGCAGCGCCGCGAGCAGGCACGCGAGCAGCGGCGGGCGCTCGAGGAGGCCGAGGCCGCCAGCGCGCAGCGGCGGCGGCGGCTGATCCAGCTCGGCTCGGTGATCGGCGTCGTGATCGTGATCGTGATCGTGATCGTCGCCGCGACGAGCGGCGGGGGCAGCTCGGGCGTGCCTAAGACGAAGCACGAAAAAAACGAAAACGTCGCCGCGGTGACGTCGTTGCTCGCGGGCATCCCGCAGACCGCGATGACGCTTGGCAACCCGAGCGCGCCGGTCACGATGCAGTACTTCGGCGACCTCGAGTGCCCCGTGTGCAAGGAGTTCACGCTCGGCGCCCTGCCGAAGCTGATCCAAAACGAGGTCCGCGCGGGCAAGCTGAAGATCGAATACCGCAACCTCGAGACGGCCACACGCGAACCGGAAACATTCCGCACGCAGCAGATCGCGGCGATGGCCGCGGGCAAGCAGCGCAAGGGGTGGGACTACATGGAGCTCTTCTACCACGAGCAGGGCGCTGAGGGCACCGGGTACGTGACCGAGAAATACCTCCAGGAACTGGCCCAGCAGGTGCCGGGCCTGAACCTCGCCACGTGGACGTCTGACCGCGCGTCGGGGCAGTTCACGAACGTCCTGACGGCCGACGCTCAGGCGGCGAACAACGCCGGCTTCAACGGGACGCCGTCGTTCTTGATCGGCAAGAGCGGCCAGGCGGGCCAGAAGTACGAATACTCCTCGCTGACCGACCCGGCGGGCTTTGAAGCTGCGATCGCCAGCGCGCTGAAGGCATAGCTCAGCGATGAGCCCGCGGGCCCTGCGCATCTCGATGCTCGTGCTCGCGACGATCGGCCTTGCAGACGCGGCATACCTCACCTACATCCACTACTCGGGGATCAAACCGTTCTGCGGGACCAACGGCGGCGGCTGCGAGATCGTGCAGACGTCGGTGTACTCCGAGCTCGCCGGGGTGCCGGTCGCGCTGATCGGGCTGATCGGCTACGTCGTGATCGTCGGATCGCTGCTCGCGCCCGACACGGAGACAACACGCTTCGCGACGGTCGCGTTCACGGTCGTGGGGTTCGGCTTCAGCGCGTATCTCACCTACCGCGAGCTGTTCTCGATCCACCACATCTGCGAGTACTGCGTAGGGAGCGCCGTGATCGTCACGATCTTGATGTGCCTCGCCGTGTGGCGCTTTTTGCGTGGGGCTCCATCCGCACGCGGGCCGACGTCCGACGTCGCGACCGACGCGGCCGGCAACCCGCTCGGCGCGGCGCGCTGATCGAGCGCACGGCGCCAGGCCGTTCGCGGCGGCGCCCACGGCGCCGGCCGAGATCGCGCGCAACAGCGGCGCGCTCGTAGATCCGTCCAAAGCGGTGTTTGGGCCGGACCTTGCGGCTGCGCGGGGCCGAGATGAAGCTCAGGCATGCGCTCATCCACTTCTGGCACCCGCGCGGAGGCGGTCGCTGATGTCGCGCCGCGCGTGGGCGACGGGCGCGGCGGCGGCACTCCTTCTCCACAGACGACCGACTCTGCGAGCTCCGAGCCGGGCAGCGATCCGCGGATCGCGCGCCTGTTCGAGATGACGAGCGACCTGCTCGCGACGATCTCACTCGACGGGCGCTTCACGCTGCTGAACCCCGCGTGGGAACGGGCGCTCGGGTGGACACGCGAGGAGCTGGCGGCCAACCCGGTACAGCAGCTGATCCACCCAGACGACGTCGAGCGGACGCTGGCGCTGCTGCTGGCGGGAAACAATCGCCCGGCGCACCTGGAGAACTTCACCAACCGCTACCGCCACCGCGACGGCTCGTGGCGCTCGCTGCTGTGGAGCGCACGCTGCGACGGCGACACGTGGTACGCGGCCGCGCGAGACGTCACCGACCGGATGCTGCTCGAGCGCCAGGCCTTGCGCGACCCGCTGACGCGGCTGCCGAACCGCCTGCTGCTGATGGACCGCGCGCGCCAGGCGCTCGCGCGGCTGGGCCGCGGCGGCGGCGTCGTGTCGCTGCTATTCGTCGACCTCGACCGCTTCAAGGCGGTCAACGACAACTTCGGCCACGACGTCGGCGACCGGCTGCTGGTCGCGATCGCCGAGCGGCTCGCCGAGATGATGCGCGACAGCGACACGGTCGCGCGGCTCGGCGGCGACGAGTTCGTGATCCTCGGCGACGAGATCGAGAGCGAAGCCGAAGCGCTCGCGCTCGCCGAGCGCGTCGTGCGGACGTTGCTCGCTCCGTTCGATATCGGCCACACGGAGGTGTCGATGCCTGCGAGCATCGGCGTCGCGTTGACGGGCCAAGCCGACGCCGACCCGGAGGATCTGCTGCGCGAGGCCGACGTCGCGATGTACCGCGCCAAGGGCGCCGGCGGCGGGCGCTATGAGGTGTT
>DASXIJ010000050.1:0-23448 GCA_036498045.1 Solirubrobacteraceae bacterium | reverse complement strand
GCTCTCGTCGCACTCGTGCTGATCCTGGCGATCCTGGGAGGCCTGGGCTTTGCCGTACACGTGCTGTGGTACGTCCTGATCTTCGCCGTGCTGCTCTGGCTGGTCGGCTTCTTCATCGGAGGAATCGGTGATGGCGGTCGGCGGCGCTGGTACGGACGGTAGCGCGGAGCGATTGATTTGAACGGACTAGCCGCGAAGCCGAACATGCCTCCTGCCGTGCAGCCGCCGCCGTTTGCGACGGCGGTCAAGGTCGCCCTCGTCGAGGACTCGTTTCGTCACGAAGCGCTCTTCTACAACGGCGAAGACGGCTTCCTGCGGGGAACGCTCCCGTTCGTGCGCGAAGGCCTCGCGATCGGCGAACCGACGCTCGTCAGCGTCGGCAGGGAGCGCGCTGCGCTGCTGCGAGACGCCCTCGGCGCCGACGCCGAGCGTGTGCGCTTCGTCGACATGCACGAGGTCGGTCGCAACCCGGCGCGCGTGATCCCCGCCTGGCGGGCGTTTCTGCTGGAGCACGCCCAGCAGCCGCCCGGCGTGCGCGCGATCGGCGAAGCGATCTGGCCCGGGCGCAGCCCGGCCGAGCTCGATGAGTGTGCTCGACACGAGTCGCTGCTCAACGTCGCCTTCTCGTGCGGCGACGCGTGGCGCTTGCTCTGTCCGTACGACCTCGATGCGCTGGATCGCGAGGTGATCGACGATGCGCTGCTGACACACCCGGCTCTGATGCACGAAGGCGTCTCGCGCCGCAATGGCGCCTTCCTCCCGCTGGAGATCGCGCCTGGGCCGTTCAACGGCTCGCTGCCGCCGCCGCGCGCCGATCATGAGCAGCTCCTGTTCACGCGCCTCGGTCTCGGCGCGTTGCGCAACCTGATCGCCGCGCACGCCCAGGACGCCGGGATGCGCGAGGACACCACCGATGAGCTCGTCCTCGCGGTGAACGAGATCGCGACCAACAGCGTCCAATACGGGGGCGGTGGTGGGACTCTGCGCGTCTGGCGCGAGCCGGACGCGGTCGTCTGCGAGGTGCGCGACCGCGGCTTCATCCGAGACCCGCTCGTCGGTCGGATGGCGCCCCCGGTCGAGCAGTTCGGCGGGCGCGGCCTGTGGATCGTCAACCAGCTGTGCGACCTCGTTCAGATCCGATCGGCGCCCAGCGGCACCGTCGTGCGAGTCCACATGCACGCCGGGCGACCGGCGACCGTGGCAGCGCCCGGCTAGCGGTCGCCGGCCGTGAGCCAGCCGGCGTACCACTCCTCGCACGAGGGGGTCGAGGCCGACGGACGATTGACGTCCGAAGCCGACGTTCGCCGCGGGGAGACGGCGCTGGAGCGCCTCGACCGCAACCTCGACGAGATGATGGGCGAGCTGCGCGTCGTCGTCACCGGCGTGCAGGTGCTGTTCGCGTTCCTGCTGATCGTCCCGTTCAACTCGGGCTTCGTCGGGATCGGGCCGTTCGAGCGCACGGTCTACCTCGTCACGCTCGTCTGCTCCGCGCTCGCTGCCCTGTGCGTGATCACGCCTGCCGCCTACCACCGGATTCTGTTCCGCCAGGACGACAAGCGCTACGTCGTGCAGGTCGCCAACCGGGTGACACTGGTCGGGCTCGTCCTGCTCGCGCTGGCGATGTGCGGCAGCGTGCTGCTCGTAACGACGAAGCTCTACGGGGCGACGGCCGGGACGATCACGGCCGCGCTCGTCGCCTCGGCCTTCGCACTGCTCTGGTTCATCTTGCCGCTGCTGCGCAGGGCCGCCCACGACGGCGTTGGCGTAGCCGCCACAAGCCAGAGCCGCAACGCGTGGCCAGTCTCCCCAGAGACGGGCGCGGGGCCGAGCGAGGCTGCAATCGGCGTGCTGTACGATGCGCCCGTGGGCGCCCAGGAGCACCTAAGCGTCGACGCGCGACGCGAGCAGGATCGTGTCGTGCTGCGTCTGGAGGGCGAACTGGACCTCGCCAGCTCGCCGGTCCTCGAGCGTGCGCTCGAGGGTCCGGAGATCGCTGAGACGCCGCTGCTCGTGCTCGACCTCGACGGCTTGCGCTTCGTCGACTCGACCGGCCTGCGGATCATCCTGCTCGCCCACGAGAGCGCGCGAGGCCGCGACCAGGAGTTCGCGATCACGCCCGGATCGCCGCAGGTCCAGCGCCTGCTGAGCATCACCAGCGTCGCCGAGCACATGCGCGTGATCGCCTCGCCCGACGACCTGCTCGTCTGACGCGCGCGGGGAGCGCCGGAGCGGACGCGCAAGAGCCGGATCGGCCCGCCGGGACGGTGAATACGCTCAGGCGATGAAGCCGAACGAACGACTCGCGGTGATCGACCTGGGCTCGAACTCGTTTCGGCTCGTGGTGTTCCTCGCCGGCGAGGGGTGGTGGAAGCGGACCGATGAGATCTATGAGCCGGTGCGAATCGGCGAGGGGCTCGTGCGCAGCGGCGAGCTCGCGCCGGAGCCGATCGCGCGAGCGCTCGCGACGCTCGACGTGTTCGCGCACTTCGCCAAGGCCAGCGGCCTGGAGCGCGGCTCGATCGACGCCGTCGCGACGAGCGCGATCCGCGACGCGCGCAACGCCGACGACTTCCTGCAGGAGGCGCGCGCCCGCTCGGACCTGCCAATCCGCGTGCTCTCGCGAGAGCAGGAGGCGCGCTACGGCTACCTCGCGGCCGTCAACTCGACCACGCTGAGCGACGGGGGAGTGCTCGACCTCGGCGGCGGGTCGCTGCAGCTCGTGCGCGTCGCAGACCGGCTCGTGCGCGAAAGCGGGTCGTGGCCGGTCGGCACGGTGCGGATGAGCGAGCGCTTCCTGCCGCCCAACGGGCCCGCCAAGCGCCGCCAGCTCGACGCGCTGCGCGAGCACGTCGGCGAGCAGCTATCAGAGGCGGCGTGGCTTGCCGACGCGCGCGCCCGCGGACGTCGCCTGGTTGGCCTCGGCGGCACCGTGCGAAACCTCGCCGCGGCTGCTCAGCGCGCCGCAGGGTTGCCATCCAACGGGGTGCAGGGAATGGTGATCGAGCGCGCCGCGCTCGACGACCTCGTCGCGCGCCTGGCCTCGCTGCCGGCGGCCGACCGCGCGAGCGTGCCCGGGATCAAGCCGGCACGTGCCGACCTGATCCTGGCGGGCGCCGTCGTCGTGCAGAGCGTGCTCGAGGCCGGGCGCTTCGATGGCCTGGAGACGACCGAGGCCGGGCTGCGCGAGGGCGTCTTCTTCGAGCGTCTGCTCGAGCCCGCCGACCCTCCGCTGATCGACGACGTGCGCCGCGCGAGCGTGCTCAACCTGGCCGGTCAGTACCACCTCGACGTCGCGCACACGCGCCACGTCGCCACGCTCGCGCTCGGGATGTTCGACGAGCTCGCCCGGCTGGGCCTGCACGACGGCGACCCGCGCGAGCGCGAGCTGCTGTGGGCGGCGAGCATCCTGCACGACGTCGGCATGTCGGTCGACTACGACGACCACCACAAGCACTCGCGCTATCTGATCCTCAACGCCGGGCTGCCCGGCTTCTCGCCGGTCGAGGTCGCGATCATCGCTCAGGCGGCGCGCTACCACCGCAAGGGGATGCCCGATCCCGGGCCGCTGCGTGCGCTGTTCGGCGAGGGCGACAGCGAGCGCCTGGATCGCTGCGCGGCGCTCTTGCGGCTCGCCGAGGACCTCGAGCGCTCCCGTGACCAGCTCGTGCGCGAAACGCGCATCGCCCTGCGCGATGGCGAGGTCGAGCTGCGCCTCGTCGCCGACGGCGAGGCAGCCGTGCCGCGATGGGCCGCCAACCGCGAGACCGAGCTGTTCGCCCGCGCGTTTCACCGCGAACTCGCCGTCGCCGCCTGAGCGCCCGACCGATTCCCGCCGGCGGCGAGCGCTGCCGGCGGTTTGGCCCGCGACGCGCGGCTCAGGACGCCGCGAGCTGGCTCGCGCGCCCGGCGCAGTCGAACAGGATCAGCCCGTCGGCCTGCAGCGGGCGCGGCAGCCAGCTGCGCGTGTGCACGACGCGACAGGCCTGCTGCACCGCTTCGGTCGCCTTCGTTCCACCACGTGAGGAGAACTCGCCGCCGAGCAGCACGTAGCGCGCCTGGCCGCTTCGCACGTACGCGCCGAGGCCGGGCCCGTCGAGCGCGGGATCGGTGCCGCTGAATCCGCCCAGCGCGCCGGCGTCGCTGCCGAGCAGGATCATCGGCGACGCCGTGTTCGACGCGTCGGCCAGCACCGACCAGCGTGAGCCAGGCCCGTGCGATGCCACGTAGCGAACCAGCGCGCGGTCGACGTCGACGTGCTGGGCATTGACGCCATAGCCACCCGGCCCTGCCGCGGCGCGCGGACCGGCCGCCGGGAACGTCGACTGCACCGGCGCCAGCCAGTTCGTCGACGCGTACACGCCCGGCGCGATCAGCAGGACGCCGAGCACCAGCGCGACCGCCGCCGGCGCGAGCGCGCGGCGAACCAGCGACGCGGCGACGACCACCAGCAGCGCGAGCACGGTCGCGACGACCAGCGGCGTTCGAAACCAGGTCAAGTAGTGGGCTTTGTGCAGCAGCGCCAGCTGCACCGGGACGGTCGTGCCGGCGGCGACCACCAGCAGCAGCGCCCGCCCGTCGCGGCGGCGGGCGAAGCGCGCGAACGCGAACGCGCCGGCGCCGACCATCGCCGCGACGCCGGGGCCGAGGGCGGAGACGTAGTAGGGGTGCACGATCCCCTTGGAGAGGCTCAGCACGGCGGCCTCGACGACAAACCAGCCGCCGAACACGATCAGCAACGCCAGCCGCCTGCGCTCGACCCGCGTCCACCACCGCTCACTCGAGCTCGCGCCGGCTCCGGCGCCGGCGCCGGCGGCGTCGCCGTCACGCTCGTCCGCTGGCGCCGGCCAAAACACGAACAGCGCGAACGCGAGCAGCCCGATCAGCGCGAACGGCAGCAGCCACGCCCCCTGATCGCCAAGGCCGCGCTCGAACAGGCGCAGCGGCCCGACCGCGCCGCCGAACGGGATCGGGTTTCGTTCGCGCCCGCTTGCAAGGAACACCGGCGGCGACGGGGCGACGTGCCCCGTCGAAGTGAACACCGGTTCGGAGGTCGCGGTGTGCGTCGGTCTGGGTTGCTTGGTCCTGGCTGGCGCGCGCTTGACCGCGTGTGGGAATCCACCGGTGCCGACGGGAATCTGTCCCGGGCCGCCGGTCTGCCCGCCGACGCGCCCGAAGCCGTTGTAGCTGAACGTCAACCCGAGCTCGGTGTTGTCGGTGGAGCTGCCGACGAACGGCCGTTGCGACGCAGGCGTGAGTTCGACTGCGAGCATCCATACCGCCGAGACCGCGAGCAGCACTGCGCCCGCGGCCAGCAGCTGCAGCGCGCGGCGGCGCAGCGACCCTGTTGCGCAGAGAGCGAACGCGAGGGCGATCGGAGGCACGATCAGGTAGGCGGCGAGCGTCTTCGTGTTGAACGCCAGGCCGACCAGCGCGCCGCTGCACAGCAACGGGACCCAGCGACCGCGCTCGCACGCGCGCAGCGCGGCCTCGCCGGCGAGGATCATCAACAGGATCAGCAGCGCGTCGACGTTGTTCGTGCGCGAGATCGCGACAAACGAGGGGAACACCGCGAGCGCGAGTGCGCCCGCTACCCCCGCCCAGCCGCCCAGCCGCCTCGCCAGCACGAGGTACAGCGCCGCGACCGCAAGCACGCCGATGATCGCCTCCGGGAGCAGCAGGCTCAGCGGGGTGAATCCGAACAGCTTCGCGCTGGCGGCCTGCAGCCAGAGGGCGAGCGGCGGCTTGTCGACCATGATCAGGCCACCGGGGTCGAATGAGACGAAGAAGAAGTTGTGCCACGAGTGCAGCATCGACTTCACGCCGGCCGAGTAGAAGATGTTGCCGTAGCCGTTCTGCGACAGGCGGTGCACGTTGAGCACGGCCGACAGCGCCAGCACCCCGGCGAGCGCGAGGTGGTGCAGGCCGAGCCGTTGCAGCGGGCTCGCGAGCGCGCGGCGCGGTCGCGCCAGCGTCGCCGCCGGCTGCGTGATGCTCATGCCGCGAGCGAGTCGAGCAGACGCTCGAGGTCGCTCTCGTCGTTCCACGCGCCGACCGACGCGCGCAGCCACGGTCGTCCGGGGATGCTGCGCACGACGCAGCCGCGCTCGGCGAGCGCGTCGCGCTCGGCCTCGACGTCCGCGCTCTCGAACGACACGAGCGTCGTGTCGTCGCGCGGCGCGACCGCGCGCCCGCGCGCTGTCAGCTCGTCTGCCAGGTGCGCGGCGAGCGTGCGCGCGCGCTCGTGCGCCGAGCTCCAGCCGAACGCCTCGAGCAGGTCGATCGCCGCCAGCGCGCACGCGACCGCCTCGGCGCTGAGCGACATCGTGTCGAAGCGGCGCGCGTCCTCGTGCAGACGCGAGTCGACCCCGTCGTTGGGATCGGCGAGGTTGGCGTAGCCGCGACGAGAGACCGCAAGGCGCTCTCGGAATTCGGGCTCGACCCACAGCATGCCCGTGCCGTCGGGGCCGCACAGCCACTTCTGCCCCGCGCCGGCGTACGCCGCGCAGCCGAGCGCCCGCACGTCGACCGGCACGGCGCCGATGCCCTGCGCTCCGTCGAGGAGCACCGGAACGTCCAGCTCAGCCAGCTGGGCGGGCGCGAGCCGGCCGCTGACCCAGCCGACGTGCGAGCACGCGACGAGGCGGGTGCTCGCCCCGACGGATTCGGCCAGGTCGGGCAACGGGGCTTGTCTGACCGAGACGCCGCACAGCTCGCGCGCCGCGGCGAGCGCGCCGAGCAGGCCGGGGTGCTCCTCATCGCTTGTCAGGATCTCGTCGCCCGGCTGCAGCGACAGGCCCGCGACGACGACCGCCATGCCTTCGCTCGTGCACGTGGTCAGCGCGACGTCGGTCGGATCGGCGCCGAGCGCGCGAGCATAGGCGCCCCGCAGCAGCCCGTTCAGCTCGCTGCGGCGTTCGAAGTGCGCGAACGCGCGACCGGTGGCCGCCTCGCGCTCGAGCTCCTCGCTCGCGGCGCGCACCGCGCGCGCCGGGAGCGGGCCGTCGGTCCCCGCGTTGAGGTAGGCGAGCGTCCGCAGGACCGGGAACTCGCCGCGCAGCCCAAAGTGATCCACAAACCGCGAGAATACCCCCATGTCCAGCGCCCAGACGCCGCTGTGGCAGCCGAGCGAGGCCGATCGCGAGGCGGCCGAGATGACCCGCTTCATGCGCCACGCCGCGCAGCGCAGCGGACGCGAGCTGCCCACCTATGACGATCTGTGGCGCTGGTCGGTGGCCGAGCTGGAGGACTTCTGGGCGTCGATCTGGGAGTTCTGCGGGGTGCGCGCATCGCGCGGCTATGAGCGCGTGCTCGCCGAGCGGCGGATGCCCGGCGCCGTGTGGTTCTCCGGCGCCGAGCTCAACTACGCCGAGAACATGCTCTCGCGACGCTTGCGCGACGAGGACGCCGATGGTGGGTGGCGCGAGCGCGACACCGTCGCGGTGGTGCACTCCTCCGAGCTGCGCGACATCGACGAGCTGACGTGGGGCGAGCTCAGCGACCGCGTCGCGGCGGCGGCCGGCGGGCTGCGCGCGCTCGGCGTCGGGCGCGGCGACCGCGTCGTCGCATACATGCCGAACATCCCAGAGACGCTGATCGCGTTTCTCGCAACGGCCTCACTCGGGGCGATCTGGTCGAGCGCCGCGCCGGAGTTCGGCGCGCGCAGCGTGATCGATCGCTTCGCGCAGATCGAGCCGAAGGTGCTGCTCGCAGTCGACGGCTACCGCCACGGCGGCAAGGACTTCGACCGCACGGCCGTCGTCGAGGGAATCCGCGCCGAGCTGCCGACGGTCGAGCACACCGTCCTGCTGGGCTACCTCGACGAGGGCTCGCAGCTCGACGGACTGGAGTGGCATGAGTTGCTGGCGCGCGGCGCGGGTCAGGAGCTCGTGTTCGAGCAGGTCCCGTTCGACCACCCGTTGTGGGTGCTGTACTCGTCGGGCACGACCGGCCTGCCGAAGGCGATCGTGCAGGGGCACGGCGGGATCCTCGTCGAGCAGCTGAAGAAGCGCATGCACCTGGACCTGCGCGCCGGCGATCGGATGTTCTGGTTCACGACGACCGGTTGGATGATGTGGAACTTCCTCGTCGGGTGCCTGCTGTCAGATGCCGCGATCGTCCTGTACGACGGCAGCCCCGCATACCCCGATCTCGGCGCGCTGTGGCGCCTGGCCGAGAGCGCGCAGATCACCTGCATGGGGCTCTCGGCCGGGTTGATCGCAAGCTGCGAGAAGGCCGGCATCGAGCCCGGGCGTGAACACGACCTCGGCGCGCTGCGCGCGATCGGCTCGACCGGATCGCCGCTGTCGCCGGAGAGCTTCAGGTGGGTCTACGAGCACGTCGACCCCGACGTCTGGCTGTTCTCGACGAGCGGCGGCACCGACGTCTGCACGGCGTTCGTCGGCGGCTGCCCGCTGCTGCCCGTCTACGAGGGCGAGCTGCAGTGCCGGATCCTCGGGTGCGCGGTCGAGTCGTGGGATGAGCAGGGCGTCGCACATGTCGATCGCGTCGGGGAGCTCGTGATCACCGAGCCGATGCCGTCGATGCCGCTGTTCCTGTGGGGCGACGACGACGGCGAGCGCCTGCGCGAGAGCTACTTTCAGATGTATCCCGGAGTGTGGCGCCACGGTGATTGGATCAAGATCACGCCGCGCGGCGGCGCCGTGATCTACGGACGCTCGGACTCGACGATCAATCGCCAGGGCGTGCGCATGGGAACGAGCGAGATCTACCGCGCCGCGACCTCACTGCCGCAGGTGCTGGATGCGCTCGTCGTCGACGTGCCGAAGCCCGGGGGAGACGGCGAGCTGTCGATGATCCTGTTCGTCGTGCTCGCCGACTACGCGACGCTCGACGACGAGCTCGCGCGTGAGATCAAGCGACGGATCCGCGAGGACTGCTCGCCACGCCACGTGCCAAACGAGATCCGCCAGATCGCCGATGTGCCGCGCACCCTGTCGGGCAAGGTGCTCGAGGTCCCGGTCAAGCGAATCCTGATGGGCGCGCCCGCGAGCGAGGCCGCGAGCGTCGACTCGCTCGCCAACCCGCGCGCGCTCGACTACTTCATCGAGCTCGCCCGCGAGCTCAACCTCAAGCCGGCCGACTCGCCCGTCCCGCGCTGACCGTTCCTCGGCTCCCTTTTCCTCGGTTTCGAGCAACGACGCCCGCTAGTTCCTAGAGGCCCAACGAGCGGCCCACTATCTCCTTCATGATCTCGTTGGCGCCGCCGTAGATCCGCGTAACGCGAGCGTCGGCCCAGGCGCGGGCGATCGGGTACTCGAGCATGTATCCGTAGCCGCCGAACAGCTGTAGGCAGCGGTCGGCGACGCGGCCCTGTAGGTCGGTGCACCACCACTTCGCGGTCGCCGCGTCCTCGGACGTCAGGTCGTCGGCGTCGAGCGCCCGCGCGCAGCGATCGATGTAGGCACGGGCGATGTCGACTTCGCCGCGCAGCTCGGCGAGCGTGAAGCGCGAGGCCTGAAACGAGCCGATCGCCTGGCCGAACGCGGTGCGCTCGCGCACGTACTCGAGCGTCCAGTCGAGCATCGCCTCGCACGCCGCAACGGCCGACGCGGCGATCGACAGACGCTCTTGCGGGAGGTTCGAGACGAGCGCGACGAACCCCGCGCCCTCCTCGCCGAGCAGGTTCTCGACGGGCACGTGCACGTCCGCGAACGACAGCTCGGCGGTGTCCTGCGCATGCTGGCCGATCTTCTCGAGGTTGCGCCCGCGCGCGAAGCCGTCCATCCCGCGCTCGAGCACGAGCAGGCTGATCCCGCGGTGGCGCTCTGAGGGGTCGGTCTTGACGGCGGTGATCACGAGATCCGCGTTGATCCCGTTGGTGATGAACGTCTTCGAGCCATCGACGACGTAGTGGGCGCCTTCGCGCCGCGCGCGGGTCGTCATCGCCGCGAGGTCCGAGCCGATCCCCGGCTCGGTCATCGCGAGCGCCGTGATCAGCTCGCCCGAGACGATCCCCGGCAGCCAGCGCTCGCGCTGGGGCTCGGTGCAGTAGCGCAGGAAGTACGGCAGCGAGATGTCGTTGTGCAGCGTGATCCCGAGACCGAAACTCCCCGCGCCGGCGCGCTGGGCCTCTTCGCCGATCACGAGGTTGAAACGGAAGTCCTCGGCGCCCGCGCCGCCATAGCGCTCGGGCACGGCCATCCCCAGGAAGCCGCCGCGGCCGGCCAGCTCGAACACCTCACGCGGGATGATCCCGTCGCGCTCCCACTGCCCGTAGCGTCCCTCGTCGCCGACGACCTCGCGCTCCAGGAACGTGCGAAAGCTCGAGCGGAAGTCTTCGTGGACGTCGTCGAACAGCTCGCGGCGCATCGCCGCGGACCCTACCTGGACGCCACCGATCGAAGATCGGCCAGCGCAGGCCCACGGCCTCCTCAGTGGAAGCCGGGCTTGGCCAGGAGCAACTGCACGTCCTGGATCCGCCGCTCGCGAAAGCCGCCCTCGCAGTAGCTCAGATAGAGCTCCCACAGCCGGCGGAAGCGCTCGTCGTAGCCGAGCGCGGGGAGCCGGTCTGCCGACGCGAGAAAGCGCTCGCGCCAGAGGCGCAGCGTCGTCGCGTAGTGGGCGGTGATGTCCTCGAGCTGCGCTTCGCGAAAGTCGGTCACGCGCGCGACCATCCGCGCAATCAGCTGCAGCGACGGCAGGCAGCCGCCGGGGAAGACGTGCGTGTTGACGAAGCTCCGGCCGGCCTTCTCGACCTCATACGCGCGATCCTCGATGACGATCGCCTGCAGCAGCATCGCGCCATGCTCGGCGACGAGGTCCGAGCAGCGGCGGAAGAACGTCGCGAAGTACTGCCAGCCGACGGCCTCGATCATCTCGATCGAGACGAGCTTGTCGTACTGCCCGTGCGCGTCGAGCTGGGCGCGATCGCGGTAATCGGCGCACAGCACGGTCACGCGGTCCTGCAGCCCCGCGGCGCGAATCCGCCGCGCCGCGTACTCGTGCTGCTCGGCCGAGATCGTCGTAGTCGTCACGCGGCAGCCATAGCGCTCGGCGGCGTACTGCGCAAACCCGCCCCAGCCCGTGCCGATCTCGAGGACGTGGTCCTCCGGCGCGAGGCGCAGCTTTTTGCAGACGCGCTCCAGCTTCGCCAGCGACGCCTGCTCGAGCGTCGCGCCCGGCTCGTCGAAGACCGCGCACGAGTACATCATCGTCCGGTCCAGGAACTGCGCGAACAGCTCGTTGCCGAGGTCGTAGTGGGCGGCGATCCGCGTTCGGGCGCGTGCCGGCGTGTTGCGCCGAAGCCAGCCTGCCGCGCGTTGGACCGGCGCGAGCACGGGCGCGAACGCGCGCCGCAGCGCGTCGATCGAGCGCACGTTGCGCGCCGCGATCCGCGCGAGCGCGACGAGGTCGTCGCACTCCCACAGACCGTCGACGTAGGACTCCGCGAGGCCGACGCTGCCGCGCAGCAACGAGCGGTAGAATCGCGGCGAGCGGACCTCGACCCGCGCGCAGAGCGCGGACTCGTCTTCGACTCGACCAAGGCGCGTGGACCGCTGTCCCTCGGTGAGGACGAGTTCGCCGCGACGCGTGTGCGAGAGCAGCGCCAGGGCAATCCGGCGGGCGAGGCGATCGAGCACGGTTGCAGGTGTCCGCGCCGCGACCGGCGCCGGGAGCGGCTCGCGCCTGGTCGGCGGTCGCTTGGGGGTCGCGACGCTCACCCGCCTGCTCCCGCCGTGCTCGGGTGGGCGTGCCAGCGCGCGCCGCGCAGGCGCAGCCGCACGGCGTGCGCGTAGATCTGCGCGGTCAGGCGTAGCGTCGGCGCGGGGTGGCGCGCGAGCACGCGCCGCAGCTCACGCGCGGTCATCTCGCGACGACGCAGCGCGAGCGTCGCGTCGAAGACCGGGTCACCGCCGGCGTCGGCGGTGGCGGCGATGTGGACCGACAGGCGCTCGCGCGGCTCGGTCAGGCGCCACTCATAGGTGTGGTCCATGCCGAGCAGCGGCGACACGTGCAGCGCCTTCGCAAAGACGCCGCGCATCACGCCGCCGGGCGCCTGCTCGGCGACGGCCATGACGTACGCGTGGCGCTCTCTCCAGGGCGTATTCGTCACCTCGGCGACGACCGCGCGCACGCGCTCGCCGGCGGCGTCGAAGCAGTAGTAGAAGCTGACCGGGTTGAAGCAGTGGCCGAGCTGGCGCACGTGCGTGAGCAGCCGGATCGGACCGTCGAGCTCGATCGCAGCGCGCACGCGCACGAGCTCGCGGACGGCCATATCCAGCGGCACCTCGCGATCGCCGAGATAGTCGGCGCGGCGAAACCACGCGATCGCCGGGCGCCGCGCCGACCACAGCAGGCGCCCGTCGAACAGGTGCGGGAGCTCGTCGAGGTCGACGTAGGCGAGGCACAGCCGATGGTGCAGCTCATCGCGAAGCGCGCCGTGGCGGCGGTGGCGCAGGCTGCCCTCGTAGAAGCACGACTCTTTGACCGCGTTGGCCTCGTGCGGAGTCGGAGTGGAGCTTGCGGTGGCGGCTTGCACGGCCATCGTCAGAGGGTTACCCCGAACGGCCGGCAGGCGCGCACGGCGCTGACGACGCCGTCCTCGTGAAAGCCCCAGCCCCAGTAGGCGCCGCAGTAGTGCGTCCGCGTCGAGAGGTTGCTGATCGAATCATGCTCGGCCTGGGCGGCGACCGCGCGCGGCGTGTAGACCGGATGTGCGTAGGAGATCGTGCGGATGATCTTCGCCGGGTCGATCGCCTCGGTGCGGTTGAGCGTCACGCAGAAGTCGACGTCGCTTCGCAGGCGCTGCAGATGGTTCATGTAGTAAGTCACCGTGCTCAGAGGCTTGGGCTCGCGCAGCAGGTGAAAGTTCCACGCCGAGCGCGCTGCCCGGCGGCGCGGGAGCAGGCTCGAGTCGGTGTGCAGGACGGCCTCGTTGGGCTGGTAGGCGATCGAGCCGAGCAGCTCGCGCTCGCGCTCGGACGGATCGCTGAGGATCGCCAGCGCCTGGTCGGGGTGGGTCGCGAGGATCGCGTGGTCAAAGCGCTCCGGACCGGCGCCGGCCGCGACGACCTCGATCGCGTCGGCGGCGCGCGTGACAGAGTCGACCGGCGCGGCGAGGCGGATCCGGTCGGCAAACGGCGCTGTCAACGCCTCCACGTAGCGGGCCGAGCCACCGACGACGGTCGACCAGCGCGGGCGATCGCGAAAGCCGAGCATCCCGTGGTTGGCGAAGAACTCGGCGATGAACCGCGCCGGGAACGAGCCGGTCTGGTAGGGGTCGGCCGACCACACGGCAGACAGCTGCGGCACGATCAGGCGCTCGACGAACGCGCGCGAGAAGCGGTGACGGGAGAGGAACTCGTGCATCGACTCGCCGCTCTCCTCGCGTTCGAGCAGGCGGCGCAGGGCGCGGTTGAAGCGCAGCAGGTCGACGATCATCCGCTGGAAGCGCACGCTCGCGATGTTGCCCGGCTGGCAGTAGATGCCCCTCGGCGTGCCGCTGTATTCGAAGTCGATCTCCTCGCCCTTGACGGAGAAGCTCATGTGCGTCGGCTGGCGCGCCACGCCTAGCCGGTCGAGCAGGCGGGTGAAGGTCGGGTAGTTGCGGTCGTTCATCACGACGAAGCCCGTATCGACGTGGTGGGTCTGATCGGCGGTGTCGACGCGGATCGTGTTGGTATGTCCGCCCGCGTACGACGCAGCCTCGTATACGACGATCTCGTGCTCGCGGTGCAGCAGGTGCGCCGCGACGAGCCCCGACACGCCGGCACCGACGATCGCGATCTTCATGATCTTGCGCGCCTGTCGTCGGTGGGTCGCATCTCGCTTGTGACTGTACGCTGCGGCCGCTTCGGCGGATCAATCGTCGCACACCGCGGGAGCGACGAATCGGCGATCGCGTCGAGTGCGTCGAGCGCGTGGGAGGAGTGCGAGGCGCCGACGTCGAACAAGACCGCCGATGAAGCGCGTCGCCACGCCCACGAGCGATCGCCAGCCGCCGGTCAGCGGCACGAGCGAGCACCAGAGCCTGTCGAAGTACATCCGCGCGCGCTTTGACGAGTGCTCGCGGTCCCAGAAGGACGTCGCTCAGTACATCGTCGACCACCTCGACGAGGCAGCGTTCCAGACCGCCGAGGAGCTCGCCCGCCGCGCGAACACGTCGAGCTCTACCGTCGTGCGGTTCTCCCAAGCGCTCGGGTTCGAGGGCTTTCCCGAGCTGCAGGCGGCCGCGCGCGAGGAATACCGGCGCGTGCACGCCAAGGCCGGCGAGGATGCCGCGCCGAGCTCGTCCGCGCCGCTGTTCTCGCTCGACCAGAACGAGTTCGAGACCGCGCTCGCGGCCGATCACCTCAACGTCGAGGAGACCGCGCGCAAGGTGTCGCGCAGCGAGATCGAGGCGCTGATTCAAGCGATCGTCTCGGCCGAGAAGGTGCTCGTCGCCGGGACCGACCAGATGGCGTTCTTCGCGAGCTACCTGCGCCACCTGCTGATGCTGCTCGACCTCCGCGTCGACGTCGTCGCCAGCCCGTCGCAGGAGGCGCTCAGCCGGCTCGGGCGGATCGACTCCGGGACGCTCGTCGTCGGCCTCTCCGCCGGCCGGCCGCATCCGCTGGTCGTGCGCGCGATGAAGCTCGCGCGCCACCGCAAGGCGCAGACGGCGGCGATCACCGACGCGACGCTGTCGGAGGTCGCAAAGCTCGCGCAGATCAAGCTCTACTACTCGTCCAACAGCCCCGCCTACGTGCGCTCGCACACGGCCCTGCTGAGCCTGATCCAGGCGCTCGCGTACGGCGTCTACGCTCAGGACACGGCGCAGTACGACGACCGAATCAAGGCGTTTCGGCTCAAGTAGGCTCAGCGAGCGCAGGCTAGACTGGCCGCATGCGCGACGAGGCCACATTCCAGGTCAAGAGCGGCCTGGCCGAGATGCTCAAGGGCGGCGTGATCATGGACGTCGTCACCCCGGCGCAGGCGACCGTTGCCGAGGAGGCGGGCGCCGCAGCGGTGATGGCGCTCGAGCGCGTTCCAGCCGACATCCGCCGCGACGGCGGCGTCGCGCGGATGTCCGACCCCGAGATGATCGCCGGCATCCAGGCGGCCGTCAGCATCCCCGTGATGGCCAAGGCGCGGATCGGGCACTTCGTCGAGGCGCAGGTGCTCGAAGCGCTCGAGGTCGACTACGTCGACGAGTCCGAGGTGCTGACGCCGGCCGACGAGTCAAACCACATCGACAAGTGGGCGTTCAAGGTCCCGTTCGTCTGCGGCGCGACGAACCTCGGCGAGGCGCTGCGGCGGATCGGCGAGGGCGCCGCAATGATCCGCTCCAAGGGCGAGGCCGGCACCGGCGACATCGTCGAGGCCGTCCGCCACATGCGCCAGATCAACGGCGAGATCCGCCGGCTGACGATGCTCGAAGACTCCGAGCTCGCGACCGCCGCGAAGGATCTCGCGGCGCCGCTTGACATCGTCCGCCACGTCGCGCGCGACGGCAAGCTGCCCGTCGTCCTGTTCTGCGCCGGCGGCATCGCGACGCCGGCCGATGCCGCCTTGATGATGGCGCTCGGCGCCGAAGGCGTGTTCGTCGGCTCGGGCATCTTCAAGTCCGACGACCCGCCCGCGCGTGCTCGCGCGATCGTCGAGGCGACCACCCACTGGCAGGACGCCCGCCGTGTCGCCGGCGCCTCGCGCGGCCTCGGGCCGGCGATGGAGAGCCTGGAGACCTCCAAGCTCGACGGTGGGCAGCTGCTCGCCCAGCGCGGCTGGTAGCGAGGCAGTCGATGGCGCGGCGCTGGACGATCTCCGATCGGTCGGCGTCCTCGGTCGTTCGCGTGCTGGCCGATCGGCGATCCCGTCGATCGACGATCGGTACGCCACGCTCCCTGCGTCCTTGATCCGCTTGACCCTCGACTGCCTCGTGCGCCGGCGACGTGCCTGAGTCGCCGCTGATCGGTGTTCTCGCGCTGCAGGGCGACTTCGAGGCGCATCGGCGCGTGCTCGAGCGACTGGCGGCCGACGTGCGCGAGGTGCGGGTCGTCGATGATCTCGCCGGGATCGACGGCCTCGTGATTCCCGGTGGCGAGTCGACGACGATCACGCTCGGCGTGGAGCGCGAGGGACTCGCCGAGCCGATCCGCGCGCTCGCCGACGAGGGGATGCCCGTGCTCGGCTCGTGCGCGGGGCTGATCATGCTCGACCGCGCGCACCTCGCGCTGATGGACATCCGTGCCGAGCGAAACGCGTTCGGGCGCCAGGTGAAGAGCTTCGAGGCCGATGTCGAGCTGGCGGGCCTCGACGGCGGCCCGGTCCACGGCGTGTTCATCCGTGCTCCGGTCATCGCCGAGCACGGGCCGGGCGTCGAGATCCTCGGAGAGGTCGACGGCCATCCGATCGCCGCCCGCGAGGGCGAGCTGCTGGCGGTCGCCTTCCACAGCGAGCTCGGCGACGACGATCGCCTGCATCGTCTGTTCCTAAACCGGGTCGCCAAGCGCGAGCCGGCCGGCGGCCGATAGGCGATACTCGCGCACGTGCAGATCGCGATCGCCGCCGACGAGCTGACCGGAATCGCCGAGCTGCTCCGCCCCGAGCTCGAGCGCCGGGGCCACGCGACGGTTGCGCACGGCGCGCTCGCTGGGGACGAGCGCAGCGACTGGGCATGGGCCAGCGAGGCGGCCGCGCGCGACGTCGCCGAGGGGCGAGCAGAGCAGGCGATCGTCTGCTGCTGGACCGGCACCGGGGCATCGATCGCCGCCAACAAGGTCGCTGCCGTGCGCGCCGCGCTGTGCCTCGACGCGAGCTCTGCCGGCGGCGCGCGGCGCTGGAACGACGCCAACGTGCTCGCGCTGAGCCTACGGAGCACCTCACACGCCGAACTCGTCGAGATCCTCGACGCCTGGTTCGCGGGCCAGCCCAGCGAGGACGCCGAGGATCGGGCGAATGTCGAGCACCTGCGCGAGATCGAGCGGCGCGCCTAGGCTTCGCGGAAGCGCACGACCCCGTCGGTCTCCTGTTCGACCACGCTGCCGTCGCGCTGCAGCAGATCAGCGTGGCCGAGCACCTCCGAGAGCGTTAGGAACGCCTGGGTCACCGCGACATTCCCCCACAGCTCCTGCGCGATCTCGTGCGCCGTGCGCGGCTCGTCGGCGATCAGCCGGCGAATCTTCTCCGCGCGGCGGCGGTGCATCCGAAAGCGTTCGTCGATCAGCGCGACGTGATCGACGATCGGGTCCCCGTGGCCGGGCAGCACGAGCGACAGCTCCATCTCGCGGGTCAGCTCGAGCGAGGCCATATACGTGAGCAGCGCCTGCGGGCGCGCGGTGCCCACGTCGGGCTCGGCCCCGAGCGGGCGAGCGAGCAGCGGGTTGGACGAGATGTGCGCGATCAGGTGGTCGGCCGCGAGCAGCGTCGAGCTCGACTCGTCGAGGAACACCGTGTCCGACGGGCTGTGCCCCGGTCGGTGCAGCACCCGCAGCGTTCGGTTGCGCAGGCGCACCTCGCCATCGGGCGCCAGCGGCTGGGTGACCTCCACCGACGCCCCCCAGCCACGGAAGCTCGCCGACACGGCGCGCAGGGCGGTGACGACGTCAGCCGGGATCCCGTGGCGCAGCATCAGTCCTTGAGCGAACGCGTCGTCGAGATCGGTCTCGCGTCCGAAGCTCGCCAGGAACGGCGCGAGCGGCTCGAGCGCTGCCACCTCGGCGCCCGAGCGTCGTGCGAGGATCGACGCGAGTCCGAAGTGGTCGATGTGCTGGTGGCTGACGATCAGCAGCTCGAGGTCCTCGACGCTGTGGCCGAGGTCGGCCAGTGCGCGTTCGAGCTCGTCCAGCGCCTTGGCTGAGTTCGGGCCCGAGTCGATCAGCGTCAGCGGCGAGTCCTCGATCAGATATGCGTTGACGCGGCCGACCTGAAACGGCGTGGGGATCGCCAGCCGGTGGATCCCAGCCGCGGCCGCCTGGGCGAGCAGCTCTGGCGCCTGCTGCTCGCGCGGCTTGTTTTCCTCGGTCATGATCTCGCCTCCTCCGTCACCTGACGTGAGTGCGCAGGGCCGGCACCGCGGCCGAAGGCCGTGGTGGGGCAAGGACGCAGGGAGCGTGGCGTACCGATCGTCGATCGACGGGATCGCCGATCGGCCAGCACGCGAGCGACCGAGGACGGCGCCCCGGCGGCGCCATACGCTCTCACGAGCGGATCAACGCGAGCACCTCGTCCCGCCGGCGACCCATGTCGTCGCGTGAGACCAGCGACTCCAGGCACAGGCGCAGCAGCGGCTCGGTGTTCGACGGGCGCACGTTGAAGTGCCAGTCGTCGTAGTCGATCGAGATGCCGTCGAGCCGTTTCTGCTCGGCGTCGGAGTAGCGGTCGGCGATCTCCTCGATCTTCGCCTCCGGCTCGGCGACTTCGGAGTTGATCTCGCCCGAGATGAAGTAGCGCTCGTGGTAGGGCGCGAGCAGCTGCGACATCGACTTGCCTTCGCCCGCGAGCAGCTCGAGTACGAGCAGCGCCGGGATCGTCCCCGAGTCGGCGCAGTAGAAGTCGCGGAAGTAGTAGTGCCCGGAGACCTCGCCGCCGAACAGCGAGCCCTCCTTGCGCATCCGCGTCTTGAAGAACGCGTGGCCGACGCGGTTGATGTACGCCGTCCCGCCCGCCCGCGCGACCGTGTCCGGGACGGCGCGCGATGCGCGCACGTCGTACAGGATCGCCTCGCCCGGGCTCTTGCGCAGCAGCGACTCGGCGAGCAGCGCGGTGAGGAAGTCGCCGTCGACGAACGCGCCCGTCTCGTCGATGAAAAAGCAGCGGTCGGCATCGCCGTCCCAGGCGATGCCCAGGTCGGCGCCCGTCTCGAGCACGCGGTCGATGATCAGCTTGCGGTTCTCCGGAAGCAGTGGGTTGGGTTCGTGGTCGGGGAAGTTGCCGTCGGGCGTCCAGTACGTCTCGATCAGCTCGAGTCCCAGCCTCTCCAGCAGCGGACCGACCATCGGCCCGGCCATGCCGTTGCCGCCATCGACGACGACCCGCAACGGCCGCGGCGTCGAGCCGACGACGTCGGGGTCGATGAAGCCGAGCGCGGCGGCCTGGAAGTCGGGGTAGATGTCGACCTCCTCGAGCGTCCCGCGCGCGCCGTCTTGCGCATCCGTCCCGTTGTCACGGTTGGAGTCTTCGGCCTGCACCAGCGCGCGCACGTCTTCGATCCCCGACTCGCCCGACAGCGCGATCGCGCCCTCGCGCACGAGCTTTGCGCCCGTGTAGGCCTTCGGGTTGTGCGAGGCCGTGCACATCAGCCCGCCGTCCAGCTCCCGCGCGCCGACCAGCCAGTAGAGCATCTCGCTGCCGACCTGGCCGGCGTCGATCACGTTCACGCCGGCCTCCAGCAGGCCCTCCCTGTAGCGCGCGGTGAGCTCCGGCGCCGACAGGCGCATGTCACGCCCGAGGCCGACGCGCAGCTCTGTGCGCGGCTTGCCCGCCAGTCCGGCGAGCACGTGCGCGAACGCGTGTCCGATCCGCTGCGCGACGTCGCCGTCGATCTGCTCGCCGTACAGGCCGCGGATGTCGTAGGCCTTGAAGATCTCGGATGGGACCGTGGCGCTCACGCCCTCGCATCCTATGCGTCCACGGTGAGGGCCCGCGCGATCGCGTGGCTCAGCCGCTGTGGGATGCCGGGCCGCCCCGTGCACGGCTGACTCCTAAAATGAAATACATGTCAGGACACTCCAAGTGGGCGAGCATCAAGCACAAGAAGGCAATCGTCGACTCGCGGCGCGGCAAGCACTTCTCGAAGCTGACGCGCGCGATCATGGTCGCCGCGCGCGACGGCGGCGGCGATCCGGTCGGCAACCCGGCGCTCGATCTCGCGATCCGCAAGGCCAAAGAAGCGTCGATGCCGAAGGACAACATCGAGCGCGCGATCGCCAAGGGGACCGGCGAGGGCGGGGAGGCCGACGCGATTGAGTCGGTCCTGTACGAGGGCTACGGACCCGGGGGCGTGGCGCTGCTCGTCGAGGCGTTCACCGACAACCGCAACCGGACGAGCGCCGAGGTCCGCCACGCGTTCTCCAAGCACGGTGGAAGCCTCGGCGAGCCGGGCTCCGTCGCGTACCTGTTCGACAAGAAGGGGACGGCCGTCGTCGACGCATCGCGCTACTCCGAAGACGACCTGCTGCCCGCCGTCGAGGCGGGCGCCGAGGACATCTCCGTCGACGGCGACGTCTTCGAGGTCGTCTCCGAGCCGGCCGAGTTCACCGCCGTGCGCGACGCGCTCGAGCAGGCAGGCGTCGAGCTCGAGAGCGCCGAGATGGCCTACCGGCCGTCGAGCCTCGTCCCGATCGGCGAGGGCCAGGCGACGACGCTGATGCGCCTGATCGACTCGCTCGAAGAGAGCGACGACGTCGACGCCGTGCACGCCAACTTCGACGCGCCCGCAGAGGTCCTGGAGCGAGTCGCGACGGCCTAGTCGCCGCTCGGCGCCAGGCGGCGCGCGCGAAACAGCGGGACCGCGCCGCGCACGCCCTTCAGGCGGCGCTCACCGGCGAACGACCAGCGGTAGGCATCCACCGCCGACTCCTGCAGCTCGCGGTCGACGAGCAGGCTGCCCGGGCGCGCGACGTCGGTGATTCGGCTGGCGAGGTTGACCGGGCGCCCGTACCAGTCGCCGGCGCGTGGCAGCGCCTGTCCCAGCGCCGCGCCCGCGCGCAGCTGGGGGAAGTCCTCGCCCTCGGCGTCGGCCGCATCGATCAGCGTCAACGTCGCGTCGAGCAGCGGCTCGGGCTCCGGCGAGGCCAGCATCGCCGCGTCGCCGATCGTCTTGACCAGGCGCACCGGCGCGACGGCGGCCTCGGCGGCGAGGCCTTCCAGGCGAACGGCAAGGCGCCCGAGCTCGTCCGGCGGCACTTCCTCGCCAAGCCGCGTGAAGCCGACGAGGTCGGCGAACGCGACGCTGACCTCGCGTGAGCCGGGCAGCTGGCCGCCGCTGCGCTCGAGCTCCGATACGACCGTGCTCTGCGTCGCGTGGCGCATGTGCAGCGCGAGCACGTTGCTGACGAGCGGGTCGACCAGCGGGTACAGCTGTGCAGCCGCCCGCGCGTAGTCCTGCGCGAGCTGCGACTCGCTGATGCCCGGCTGGAGGATCAGTTTCAGCGGCACCGCGCGCAGCAGTTCGGCGACCTGTGACAGGCCGCGCCCGAGCACTCGCATCAGGTCGAGCAGCTCATCGTCGGAGACCCCAGCGGCGCGCGCGACGTGGATGTTGCGCGTCGTCTCGACGTCCGCCTCGGCGTAGACCGCCTCGTCGGGCTCGGGGATCGGCAGGCCCATCGCGCGGCGCATCCGCACGAGAAACCCCTCGTCGATCCCCGTCAGCTCGGCCACCTCGGCCGAGGTGTACCGGCGACCGCTGACGATCACGCGGTCGGCCGGGAGGTAGACGATCGTGCCCGACGCCGTCGTTCGACGCAGCTCCGTCAGCGGCACGCCTTCGGCCGTCAGTTCCTGAAGCAGCACCAACCGCTCGGCGCGCAAGTTGCCCTGCAGCCCGTCGAGCAACCCCTCTGCGGCGAAATCGATCTGCGAGTCGCCCATCCCGAGCGCAGCGTATGCGACGCCGCAGCCTCACGGCCCGCCGCGCCCGCGCTCGCCGCGAGGCAGGCGTCCGGAGGCGGGCGCAGAATCCCCAGACCATGATCGTCCTCGGAATCGATCCCGGCCTGGCGAACACCGGCTACGGCGTCGTGCAACGGCGCGGCGGGCGCCTCGTGGCGCTCGACGGCGGCGTGATCGAAACGGCAAGCGAGCTCGCCCGCGAGCGGCGCCTTGCCGAGATCCACGAGGACGTCGACCGGCTGATCGCCGAGCACGACCCCGACGCGGTCGCGCTGGAGGAGCTGTACTTCGGGCAGAACGTGCGCACGGCGTTCGCCGTCGGCCACGCTCGCGGGGTGGTGATGCTCGCGGCCGGCCAGCGCGGCGTCCCGTGCACCGGTTACACGCCACAGCAGGTCAAGGGCGCCGTCTGCGGCAACGGCCGCGCGAGCAAGGAACAGGTCGGGCGAATGGTCAAGACGCTGCTCGCGCTCGAGGTCGAGCCACGCGAGGACCATGCCGCCGATGCCCTTGCCGTCGCGATCTGCCACGCCAACTGCGCTCCGCTGTCGGCCGCGTTGGCCAGGGCCGAGCGATGATCGCGCTGCTGCGCGGCGAGGTGGCCGTGCGCCGCGCCGACCACGTCGTCGTCCTCTGCGACAGCGTCGGCTACCGCGCGGCCGTCTCGGCCGAGACGCTGCGTCACGTGCCGCCGGTCGGCGAGCACGTCACGCTGCACGCGCACCTCGTCGTCCGCGACGATGCGCTCGCGCTGTACGGGTTTCACTCCGAGCAGGAGCGCGACCTGTTTCTGATGCTCCTGTCGGTCCAGGCAGTCGGGCCGAAGGTCGCCCTGGCGGTCCTCTCCGGCGGCGCGCCGCGCGAGCTGATCGCGGCGATCGCCGGCGGCGACGCGCAACGCTTTCAGGCTGTCCCGGGAATCGGCAAGCGAACGGCCGAACGGATCATCGTCGAGCTGCGCGAGAAGGTCGTCGTGCGCAGCGACAACGAGCCGGCCGATGGCGCGATCCTCGCTGCCCGGGGCGAACGCGCTGCGCCACAGCCCGGCGACGGGCGCGGGCTTGCTCGCGCCGGGCTGATCGAGCTGGGCTACGCGCCCGGCGAAGCGGACGGCCTGCTGCTCGACGCGGAGGGCGACAACGCCGAGGAGCTGATCGCGCATGCCCTGCGTCTGGCGCGGAGCGCGACATGAGCGGCGAGCCGGCGGCAGTCGCCGCGAGCGAGCGGATCCAGACGCCCTATCTCGTCGCCGAGGATGAGCTCGATCGCTCCCTGCGCCCGCGGCGGCTCGACGACTTCGTGGGCCAGGAGGCGTTGCGCGAGCAGCTCGCGGTGGCGATCGAGGCCGCGACGGCACGCGGCGACGCGCTCGATCACCTGCTGCTCGCCGGGCCGCCCGGCCTGGGCAAGACGTCGCTCGCGCAGATCGTCGCGGCCGAGCTCGACGTGCCGTTCGTGCAGACGGCGGGACCGGCGCTCGAGCGCAAGGGCGACATCGCGGCGTTCCTGACCGCGCTCGAGCCGCGCAGCGTGTTCTTCGTGGATGAGATCCATCGCCTGCCGCGCACGCTCGAGGAGACGTTCTACCCCGCGATGGAGGATCATCGTCTGCCGATCACCGTCGGTCAGGGGGCGGGCGCGCGGGTCGTGACGCTCGAGCTGCCGCCGTTCACCCTGGTCGGCGCGACGACGCGCACGGGGCTGTTGACGACGCCACTGCGCGACCGTTTCGGGATCCAGGCGCGCCTGGAGCCCTACGGCGTCGACGACCTCGCGAGCATCGTGCGCCGCTCGGCGGGGATCCTCGAGATCGAGCTCGACGACGACGGCGCGACGACGATCGCCACGCGCAGCCGCGGCACGCCGCGCGTGGCAAACCGCCTGCTCAAGCGCGTG
>DASXIJ010000049.1:0-9245 GCA_036498045.1 Solirubrobacteraceae bacterium | reverse complement strand
CCGACGAACCGCGTCGACACGTCGAACACCTCGCCCGAGCCCCAATCCTGGAGCTGGGCCAGGCGGCAGCGCGCGCCGTCCTGCAGGTACAGCTCGAACGCGCCCGCGTGCAGCGCCTGCCCGTCGAAGTCCTCGGCGAGGTCGTACTCGTGCACGCGAAAGTCGCTCGTCGCGGCGCCGAGTACGAGCGTGCGCCCGTACTGCGCGACGCCCGGTGACTCGATCGCGTAGACGATCTCAAACGGATCCTCGACGACCAGTCCGGGGGGCACGTACAAAAACGCGCCGCCGCTCCAGAACGCGGCGTTCGCCGCCTCGAGCTTGTGGCGGTCGATCACCAGGCGCTTTGAATACCACGGCGCGACCAGCTCGGCGTGGTCGCGGAAGGCGTCCTCCAGCGAGCAAAGGATCACGCCCTTCGCCTGCAGCGCCGGGTCGAGCTCGACGTGCACGACGGCGCCCGCGCTCTGCACGATCCGCCCGGCGCGCGGCCGCTCGGGGAGCGTGCGCGAGACGACGCCGGGCACTCCCGCCGGCGCCGGCGAAGGCTCGGTCTCGAGGGCGTCGACGTCGAGGCTCTCCAGGCTCGTCGTCCAGAAGCCCGAGCGGCGCCAGACGGGCAGCTCGGCCTTGTAGAAGTGGGCGAGCGCGACCTCGCGCAGCTGCGCGAGCGTGCGCCCGTCGCCGGCGCCCGCGCCGGCGAGCGCGTGGTAGAGCGTCGCCTCGCGGTGGCGCCCGGGCTTCGTCTGCACCGGCGCCGCCCCGTTGGTGCCCGGGACCTGCGTCTCAGACACCGCTGTCACTGGCTGCGACGGCGTCGATCTCGTCGCCTCCGAACTCGCGGCGGATTTCGTCATAGCCCTCGCGCTCGAGGCGCTCGACGAGCTCGACGCCGCCCTCGAGCACGATCCGCCCGTCCATCAGGATGTGGACGAACTCGGGCTTGACGTAGTGCAGGATGCGCTGGTAGTGGGTGATGATCAGCGCGCCGAGGCCCTGCTCGTCGTGCAGTCGCTGGACCCCCTCGGCGACGGTGCGCAGCGCGTCGATGTCCAGGCCCGAGTCGGTCTCGTCGAGGATCGCGACATCCGGCTGAAGCATCGCCATCTGGAGGATCTCCGCTCGCTTCTTCTCGCCGCCGGAGAACCCGTCGTTGAGGTGGCGCGACGTGAACGAGCGGTCGACGTCGAGCAGGTCGATCGCGTGCTGGAGGTGGGTGCGGAACTCCTTGACCTGGATCGGCTCATCGCGCTTGGCGTTGATCGCCATTCGCAGGAAGTTGGCAACCGTCACGCCGGGGATCGACACGGGGTATTGGAAGGCGAGGAACAGCCCCGCGTGGGCCCGCTCGTGCGGCTCGGCATCGGTGATGTCCTCGCCCTTGAACGTGATCGTGCCCTGCGTGATCTCATACGACGGGTGGCCCATCAGCGTGCTCGCGAGCGTCGACTTGCCCGAGCCGTTGGGCCCCATCAGCGCGTGGATCTCACCCCGCGAGATGTCCAGGTCGACGCCGCGCAGGATCTCGCGCTGCTCGATTCGTACATGCAGGTCTCGGATCTCCAGGTCGGCCATGTCTTCTATCGAGCTCCAGTCGCGATCGTTTGCGGATTTTCTGCGAGCGCCGGCAGCACCGGGCCCGAAACCAGGTTCGCGTCCGCGCCCAGCGCGGGCGCGAGCACGAGGTCGGCGAGCGTCGTCTCCTGCAGCGTGCGCACGATCGACGAGCGCACGCGCGTCCACAGCAGCTTCGACGGGCAGGCCCGGCCGGGGTGGCGCTCGCGCGAACAGACGATCGAGCCGTCGGCGCCCTCGGAGATGCACTCGATCGGCGCGATCGATCCCTCGAGCGCCTCGACGACCTCGGCCATCGTGATCTCGGTCGCAGGGCGCGCGAGCAGGTAGCCTCCGCGCGAGCCGCGCCGCGAGTCGACGAGCTCGGCCTTGCGCAGGCGCGCGACGACGTGCTCGAGATAGGCAAGCGGCATCCCGTCGTGCTCGGCGATCTCGGCCAGCGAGATCGGATCGGCGCCCGCGACGTCCCCGCCGGCTCGCCGAGCCAGCTCGACCATCACGCGCACGCCGTACTCGGCCTTCGTTGAGAACATCATCGCTCGAATACCTACCTGCGCGCTAGGGTATCAGCCGTCGATCGGCGCTCCGGGTCATGGCTGGAGCTTGCGAACGTCATGCGACAGGGCTTCTGGCGTGAGCTGTTCGAGCTGGAAGATCACGCGCTCGAACCCGTTGCGATCGATCAGGTAGATCGACGCAGAGCTCGCGAACGCGGCCGGCCCGGCGCTCACCGGGCGAACCCTGAAGGCTCTCCAGATCGGACGCAGCGCTGCGGCCGTCGCGCTCAGCCAGCGCACGCGTCCGCTGAGCGACACGTGCCGCAGGAAGCGGCTGACGTGAGCCGGCGTGTCCGCAGCGGGGTCGGCGCTGACCACGAGCACTGGCGGAGCGGTCGACAGTTCGTCGAGCCCGCCGCGGATCTGCTGGGCGATCAGCTGGCACGTCGAGCCGCAGGTCGACGACAGGAACGCGAGCACGACCACCTTGCCGCGGTAGGCCGACAGCGAAACGCGGGCGCCGTTCTGGTCGCGCAGCGCGAACGGCGGCGCGTGGATCCCGGGAGGCAGGGCGGCGCCGTCGAACCCGCCAGAGCCGGAAGCGGCCGAGACGAGCGCCGCCGTCGATGACGACGCGGAACCGCCGCCGCAACCGCCCAGTGAGACGGCGCCGGCGAGCGCCAAGGCCGACGCGAGCAACGCGGCGTGGGCGCGGGTGCGGAGAAGCGACGGGGGCATCGCCGCCAGCGTAAGGCAGGGGTCTTTGATGCGGGGCAGAAATCCGATCAGCGAAACAGCGCGGCGATCGACGTGTTCAAGACGACCAAACAACTGAAACTGGGGGGGGACCGATGAGCAATTGGGTTGACATCTCCGCGCACGCTCCGGCCATGCGATTGCCGATCGACCGGGCGCCGCACCGGGCGAGCCGCCGATTCGCCGCGATCTCGTTCGTGCTCGTGCTCGTCACCATGCTCGTCGCCAGCCCGCGCGCGGCGGCGGCGGCCCCGGCGCCGCCGCCCAACGACCTCCAGGCCGACGCGCAGGTGATCCATACGCTGCCGGCGACGATCGGCGGGACGACCGTCGGCGCGACGAGTGACCCGGGTGCGGCCGGTTCTTCGATCTGCTCGGCGTCGACCGGTCCGTCGGTCTGGTACAGCCTGCGGTCGCCAGCCGCCCAGCGGATCGCCGTGAACCTCGCCGCGTCCGGCGCGCTGGAAGCGGCCGTCGACGTCTTTCACGTCGTGCGCTCGCAGCTCAACTCGGTCGCATGCGACCAGACAGACGTCAAGGGCAAAGCCGCGGCGTCGTTCAACGCCTCCCAGAACGGCCTCTACCTGATCCGCGTCGCGGCGCTCGCCACGTCGCAGCTCGCGCCGTTCACGCTCGAGGTCTTCCTGCCGACGCCGGCCGTGCGTCCGCCGGGTGCCCAGCTTCCCGCCGGCGGCATCGGCGGCCATGTCGATTCGATCCAGAATGTCAACGCCGCGTACGCGATCACGCTGCGTTCCGGCGTCAGCTACCTGATCAACCTCGCCAACGGGCGCGGCGGCGGCTGCGTCAACGGCCGCCTCTACCCGCCGGGCACCCGCTCCTTCGAAGAAGGGACGCCGGCGGTCGTGCACATCAACTGTCGCGGCTACCGCCTGTTCACGCCCGGGCCAGGGCAGGGCGGGCGCTACAGCTTCGAGGTCACCCCGCAGGGGCGGGGGGTCAAACAGTTCCGCCTCCAGGTCGCGCGCGCCGACTCCTCGGAGACGGCGCCGGGTCTGGGCCTCGGCAACTACGCGCATGGGCACGGGCATCTCGACGGGCGCGGCGTGCACGTCCTGCGCCTCTATCGAATGGACATCGGCAGTCACTCGAACCTGACGCTCAAGCTGAAGGCGCCCGCCTCGGCCGACTTCAACCTGCAGCTGCGCAACATCGACGGCCGCGTGATCGACTGCTCGTGCGGCGAAAGCGGCTCGCAGACCCTCCAGCACCAGTTGCAGCCGGGTCGCTACTACGCCGTCGTGTCGGTGCGAGACAACAGCTCGGCAAGCTTCACGCTCGTTCGCGAGTCGCGCACGATCACGAGCACGAGCGTGTCGTTTGGCTCGGCGAACGCGACACCCGGCAGCGCGGTCGGGCTCCAAGTCAAGGTCTCGCCCGCCGCCTCGGGGCCGGTGACCGTGAGGATCGAGCGGTTCGACCCCGTGTTCGGCTGGCAGTTCTATCGCCAGGCGCGCGCGAACGCGGTCGGCGGGGTGGCGAGCGTGCCGTTCGTCGCTCCGGCGATCGGGCGGTGGCGCGCGAACGCGACGTTCGCCGGCTCGCTCACGTTCAGCCCGAGCGCCGTCGGCTTCTCCTACCTGCTCGTCTCATAGCCTTCCGGCCGACCGTGAAACCGTCGGGCGCAGCGCGATCCGCAGCGCCCGACGGCAGGCTGAAAGGCAGTGCAGATCGCCCTATGGCGGTGGCTGGACGGGCGCTATACTTTCTGAAGTCAATAAAACCCGACCGTGGTTTAGGAGTTTTGAGATGAGCCCGTCAGGAGCCGAGCTTCTTCGCCAGATCAAGAGCCGGATCGAGGAGATCGATCCTTCCAAGGTGCACGAGCTGATCGACGAGGGCGTCGCGCTGATCGACGTCCGCGAGACGGAGGAGTTCGCCGCCGGCCATCTTCCGGGCGCCAAGCACGTCCCCAAGAGCTATCTCGAGAGCCGGATCGAGGGCGTCGTCCCCGACCGCGACGCCCACGTCGTGCTGTATTGCCAGTCGGGCAACCGCTCCGCGTGGGCGGCGCGCACGCTCGAAGAGGACCTGGGCTACACCAACGTCGCGTCGATGACCGGCGGGATCACGCTGTGGAAGGACCGCGGCTATGAGGTCGAGGTCCCTCGCAGTCTCACCCCCGAGCAGCGCGAGCGCTACTCGCGCCACATGCTCGTGCCGGAGATCGGGATCGACGGCCAGCAGAAGCTGCTCGACGCGAAGGTCCTGCTGCTCGGCGCCGGCGGGCTAGGCTCGCCGACCGCGCTCTACCTGGCCGCGGCCGGGGTCGGCACACTCGGGATCGTCGACGACGACGTCGTCGATCTCTCAAATCTTCAGCGTCAGGTGATCCACGACACCGAGGGGATCGGCAAGCCCAAGGTCGACTCCGCCGAGGAGGCGATCCACGCGCTCAACCCGGACGTGAACGTCGTCAAGTACCGGACGCGGATCGACGCGTCGAACATCGTCGAGATCATCAAGGACTACGACATCGTCGTCGACGGCGTCGACAACTTCCCCACGCGCTACCTGCTAAACGACGCGACCGTGCGCTTGAAGATCCCCGTCGTGTCGGCGTCGATCCTCGGCTTCGACGGGCAGCTGTCGGTGTTCAAGCCGTATGCGGGGCCGTGCTATCGCTGCCTGTTCCGCGAGCCGCCGCCGGCCGAGCTGGCCCCGTCGTGCGGTGCCAATGGCGTGCTCGGCGTGCTCCCCGGCACGATGGGCCTGCTGCAGGCGACCGAGGTCGTCAAGCTGATCGTCGGCATCGGCGAGCCCGCGATCGGGCGCCTGCTGCTGTACGACGCGCTCGGCGCGACGCTCACCGAGGTCAAGGTCCACCGCGACCCGGAGTGCCCGATCTGCTCGCGCGACCCCGAGGACATCACCGACGATGAGCTCGGCGTGTTTCCCGATTACGAGGCGTTCTGCGCCGCAGCCGGTTAGCGGCCCGCCGGCCGGCGCCACGCTGCGTCCTCGGTCGCTCATGTGCGTTTGCACATTTCGCTCCCTGCGTCCTTGCCTGGCTTGGCCAGCGAACCGCCAGGGCTGATTGCGAACCAACCTGGTAATCATTCGTTGATGGCGACGATCAAGATCCCCCCGGTGCTGCGCGCCTCGGTCGGCGGTGAGAAGGAGGTCAGCGCGTCCGGCGCCAACGTCGGCGACGTGCTGAAGGACCTCGCCGCCAACCACCCGGCGACGCAAGATCAGCTGTTCGCCGCCGACGGCGAGCTCAACCGCTACGTCAACGTCTACCTCAACGACGAGGACGTGCGCGTGCTCGACGGGCTCGACACGAGCGTCGGCGAGGGCGACACGCTCGTGATCCTGCCGGCGATGGCCGGCGGCTGACGGCCGCCGCGCGGCGCGAGGCTGCGTCCTCGCTCGGCCATGGAAGTCGCCGGCCGCGACGACCTGATCAACATGAAGCGCGCAAGCGCCCGTCCGGTGGACCTGGAGGATCTCGCCGCGCTCACCGACGCCGACGGCGGGACCGCGTCGAACTGACCTGCCCGAACCGCCGCGAGCGAGTGGGCGGCCGCGCGCCGGGCTACGCCGCGGCGCGCTCAGCCTCGGGCGCGGCGGTCGCGATACCGGCGGGCGGGACCGCGCTCATCGCGTGCTCGGCGAGCGCGGTGATCGTCAGCGACGGGTTGACGCCGACGTTGGCGGGGATCGCCGAGCCGTCGCAGACGAGCAGGTTCTCGTAGCCGAACACGCGTTGGTCGGCGTCGACGACGCCGCCGTCGGGGTCACCTGCGATCACGGCGCCGCCGAGGATATGAGCGGTCGTCGGGATGTTGAACAGCGCCTCGGTGACCGAGCTCTGCGCGACTCCGCCGGTGCGCTTGGCAAACCACTTGGCCGTCTCGTTGGCGATCGGGATGAACGTCGGGTTCGGGCGCTCGGGGTCCTGTTCGGTGCTCAGCCAGAACGAGCCGAGCGGGCCTTTGCGCGGACGCAGCGCGATCGCGTTGTCGAGCGTCTGCATCACGAGGATGATGATCGTGCGTCGCGACCAGTGCTTAGGGAACATCACCTGGATCAGGCGCTTGGGGTGCAGCAGCACCTGCACGAGCAGCTTCAACGGGCGTGTCACGCGCGTGCCGTCGCCGACGAGCAGCGTGTTCAGCCGCTGCATCGAGTCGCCGTCGTCGCCGTAGGTGACCGTCTCGATGTGCGTGTTCGGGTCGGGATAGATCGACGACGTGATCGCGACGCGCTCGATCAGGTCCTGCGGGTAGTCCTCGGGGACGGTGACCGCGAGGATCGACTCGGAGTTGGTGCGCACGAGCTCGCCCAGCCGGCCGGAGATCCGCGGCAGCGAGCCGCCAAGCCGACAGCGCGCGAGTAGCTTGTTCGTGCCGAGCGGCCCCGCCGAGACGACGACGCCGCGGGCGCGCTGCACGCGTCGTTCCTTGCGCAGCCACGCTCCCGAGCGCACCGATTCGATTTCGTAGCCGTCGGATCCGTCGGCCGAGCCGATCGGGCGCACGTCGACGACCGTGCGTTCGGGCATCACCCGCGCCCCGCGCTTCTCAGCGAGGTACAGGTAGTTCTTGACAAGTGTGTTCTTCGACCCGTGCGGGCAGCCGACCATGCAGCGGCCGCACAGCCGGCAGCCCGTGCGGTCGGGCCCCTCGCCGTCGAAGAACGGGTCGGGCACCGTCTTGCCCGGCTCGCCGAAGTACACCCCGACGGGCGTCTTTTTGTAGGTGTCGCCGACGCCGAGCTCCTCGCCGAGATCGCGCAGCAGCTGGTCGGCGGGGTCGTCGTGCGGGTTCTGCACGACGCCGAGCATCCGCTGGGCCTCTGCGTAGTGCGGCGCGAGCGCGGTCTCCCACTCGTCGAGCTCCGCCCACTGGGGGTCCTCGAAGAACTTCTTCGGCGGAACGTACAGCGTGTTGGCGTAACCAAGGCTGCCGCCGCCTACTCCGCAGCCGGACACGACCGACACGTCCTTGAACGTCGTCATCCGGAAGATGCCCTTCATCCCGAGGCGCGGGTTCCAGAAGTAGCGCCGCAGGTCGGCAGTCGTCTTCGGGAAGTCATCGTCGGCGAAGCGCCGCCCGCACTCGAGCACGCCGACCGAGTAGCCCTTCTCGGCCAGCCGCAGCGCGGAGACGCTGCCGCCGAAGCCCGAGCCGATCACCAGCCAGTCGAAGTCGTAACCGCCGTGCGTCGTCGTCGCCATCCTCGTCGCCCCTGCGCTCGTGTCTCGTGCGCGCTCGATCTTAGAGGCTGACTGGCCGCGCGGCCAGTCAGCTCCCGCGGTTGTTGGCGGGTGCGCGAGCCAACCGCGCCCTCGACCGCGCGGGGCGCAGCTAACGCCGGGCCTGCTGCTCGGCGAACGAACGCAGCGTCGCGGTCATCTCCGCGTCTGCGATCGCCGCGCGATCTGACGGCCCACTCGCCTGCTCGGCTTCCTCGTCGCGGGAGGGCAGCTCGGCGTTCACCTGGACGACGACGGTGTCGAGAAAGTGGCGCAGCTCATGCTCCTCTCCCGGCCGCAGGCCGCGCACGTGGATCGTCCGCTTGACGAGCTTCACCTCGTCCCAGCCGCCCGAGCTCTCGCCCAGTAGCGAGCGGACGGCCTCGAAGCGTTCGCGGGACTGCTTGGAAACCTTGCCGGCGAGCTCGACGGTCACGTCGCCGCCGTGCACCTCAGCACTCGACCAGTCGATCTCGAGGCTCATCGCGGCCGCCCGCCGTAGTCGCGATCTTCGCTCTCGCCGACGAGCAGGAACACGAGCGACACGAACGCGACGCCCGCGACGCCGAGCAGGCAGATGCCGACCAGCATCGCCCCGAACCCAGACACGAACGCGAGCAGCACGACCCCGGCGAGCAGGCAGGCGAGCCCGCTGCACAGCGCCGCCAGATCGGCTGTCGTCCACGGGCTGCCCGCGCTTCTGGTCCGCATGCTGCAGGTGTACCCGCGTCGACGGTGTTCTGACCGTCTGTCGCCTACTCCGTCAGCCCAACCGCTTCGAGGGCGAGGTGAAGTTCGCGGAAGTCATCCCACCTGCTCGCCCGCCCCATCACGAACCTGGAAGACCTCGAAATTCGGTGGTTGTCGGCAAAGAAGTTCCGGGCTCCGTCGTGCCCGACGGCGGACTGCTCTGGATGCGGTGATCTGCGCCACGAAGGGGAAGTGGGTGTTCTTTCTTCTCGGCTGGTTCAGCGGCATCTTCTGGATCGTCGGAGCGGCACGGCTCGCCAAGCCGGGATCCCGTTGGGCCAGAACGCACTACGGACCAGAAGCGCGGGCGGCGGCTGAACGGCGGTTCTCGCGCGGACGCGCCAATCCGAACTGATGCACCAGAGCCCCGTTGGGCCGCTATATTCCGTGAAGTAATGGCGGTCCAGAGGCTGCGAAACCGGCCGTGCGGAGGCCGCTACGGCGAC
>DASXIJ010000048.1:0-3769 GCA_036498045.1 Solirubrobacteraceae bacterium | reverse complement strand
CCCGCGCCGAGGCAGATGCAGACGCTCTTGCCGCGCAGGCGCTCGGCCAGGGCGCCGTCGCCGGTGCGGGGACGCTCGCGCCGGCGCGTCCCGTCCCGCTTGGCGGTGCGAGTGGCCATGCCCCGATCGTAGTTGGAGCGCTGCAATCCGCCCGCTGGCGTGCAGGAATCGCCCAGCCGCATGCGAATACCCACCGGACGGCAACCAATTCCGCAAAACGAGCATCGGAGTCCCCAGTGGAAGGAAAGGCCAAGGTCATCGCATTCGCCAACCAGAAGGGCGGCGTGGCCAAGACGACGACGACGCTCAACCTCGCGGCAGCGTTCGCCGAGGAGGGTCACCGCGTCCTGTGCGTCGACATGGACCCGCAGGGCAACCTGACCATGTCACAGGGGATCGACCCCGACACGCTCGACAAATCGATGTACGACGTGCTCGTCCACAAGGTCTCGATCCGGGAGGTCATCCGCAAGCGCGAGATCGACGTCGCGTGCGCCTCGATCGACCTCGCCGGCGCGGAGATCGCGATGTCGACGATGATCGGCCGCGAGCGCTCGCTGCAGAAGGCGTTCGAACCGATCCTCGAGGACTACGACTTCATCTGCATCGACACGCCGCCGAGCCTCGGCCTGCTCACGATCAATGCCCTGACGGCCGCCGACAAGGTAATCGTCCCCGTGCAATGCGAGTATCTGTCGATGCGCGGACTGATCCAGCTGCAGAACACGCTCGCGATGATCCGCGAGAACCTCAATCCGGGGGTCGACATCGAGGGTATCCTGCCGACGTTGGTCGATTCCCGAACGATCCACGCCAAGGAGGCGATCGAGATCCTCGAGGAAAACTTCGGCGACCGGGTGTTCGCCTCGCGCATCCGCAAGACCGTCCGTTTCGCAGAGGCGCCGGTGAAGGGGATGTCGGTGCTGAAGTACGAGCCCGACGGCGTCGCGGCGCAGTCCTACCGGCAACTCGCGCAGGAGGTTCTCGACAATGGCAAACGCTAAACGCGCGAGCATGCGCGAAGGGCCGCTCGCAGCCCTCTTTCGCAAGACCGAAGGGATCGACGAGGAGCCGCCCGAGGCGCGCCCTGACGAGCCGCGCGGCGAGGCCGCAGCTGCCGAGAGCCCGCGCGAGAAGGCCACGCGGCCACGGCGCGAGACGCCGGTGCATCCGCGTGACAGCGGGCTGCCGCACCCGGCGCTCGGCGCGGCCGTCGACGCGCCGGCCGAGCCCACGCGCGTGCCGACGCCCCAGGAGCGCCTGCGCCACGCGTTCTCCTCGGAGATCCCCGAGAACGTGATGGACCCACCCTCCCGCGCGACGCGGCCGGTGATGGACGCCTACACGCGCACCCACGACGACTCCCCCACCGGCCCCGGCGTCACCGGCCGGCCCGTGATCCGCGTCGTCGGCGTCGGAGGAGCGGGCGTCAACGCGGTCAACCGAATGGTCGAGGCCGAGGTCGAGGGTGTCGAGTTCCTCGCCGTCAACACCGACCTGCAGTCGCTGCAGCAATCGACCGCCGACATCACGCTGCACATCGGCGCCGAGCTGACGCGCGGTCTGGGCTCCGGGTCCGACGCGAACGTCGGCCGCCAGGCCGCGATGGAGGACTACGACCGCACCAAGTCGCTGCTGAAGGGGTCGGACATGATCTTCATCACGGCCGGCGCCGGCGGCGGGACCGGGACGGGCGCCGCGCCCGTCGTCGCCCGGATCGCGCGCGAAGTCGGTGCGTTGACGGTCGCGATCGTGACCAAGCCGTTCGGCTTTGAGGGCTCGCGCCGCAGCGGCGCGGCCGACCAGGGCATCGATGCCCTCGCGCACGAGGTCGACACGCTGATCGTCGTCCCCAACAACCGCCTGCTCGCCGTCCTCGACAAGCAGACCGCGATGGTCGAGGCATTCCGCGTCGCCGACGACGTGCTGCGCCAGGGCGTCCAGGGAATATCTGACCTCGTGACCCTCCCCGGCCTGATCAACCTCGACTTCGCCGACGTTCGCACGATCATGTCCGACGCCGGCAACGCGCTGCTCGGGATCGGCATGGGTCTCGGCGAGAACCGCGCCACCGAGGCCGCGATGCAGGCTGTCGCATCGCCGCTGCTGGAAACCTCGATGGACGGCGCGCGCTCGATCCTGCTGTCGATCACCGGCGGCGAGAACCTGTCGCTGTGGGAGGTCAACGAGGCCGCCAAGGCGGTCTCCGAGGCGGCGCACCCCGACGCCAACATCATCTTCGGCGCGATGGTCGACGACAAGCTCGACGATGAGGTGTGGGTCACCGTCGTCGCGACCGGCTACGGCGACGAGGGTCGGCGCAAGAGCGTCAACATGCTCAAGGAACCGGCCGGCGAGCCGCGCGTCCAGCGCGCCTCGCCCTCGCGTCCCGCGCGCCGCGGCGGGCTGTCGGTCGACGAACTAGACGTCCCAGAGTTCCTCCCGTCCCGCTGACCACCGCCTCCGGCGGCGGTGCCCCCGTCGGCGCTTCGCCCTCCGCGCCAGCACCAAGCCGTGGGCGCTGTGCTATCGCTCTGGCATGGCTGAGGGAGAGCACGGGGTCGTCGCCGCCGGCCATCCGCTGACGGCGCAGGCGGGCGCGCAGGTGCTGCGCGAAGGCGGCAACGCGGTCGACGCGGCGGTCGGCGCGATGCTGACGTCGTTCGCGGCAGAGCCGCTGCTGACCGGGCTCGGCGCGGGCGGCTACATGCTCGTCGCGGGCGGTGGCCAGGAGCCGACGCTGCTCGACTTCTTCGTACAGGCGCCGAGCGATCCACGGGCTCTGACCGGCCACGACGCGGGCACGCTGACCGCTGTCGACGCGGACGCTGCGCGGATCGCCGAGCTCGAGCCGATCGACGTGTCGTTCGGAGACGCCGCGCAGGTCTTTCACATCGGGCCCGCATCGTGTGGCGCCTACGGAGCACCAGCCGGCGTGTGCGAGGCCGCCCGTCGGTGGGGGACGATCCCGCTTGCCGACCTCGTCGCCCCGGCGGCGCGGCTCGCGCGCGACGGCGTCGCGCTCAACCATGGCCAGGCGTACGTGGCAGAGATCCTCGCGGAGCTGCTGACATCGACGCCCGAGTGCGCCGCGCTGTGGGCGCCCGACGGGCATGTCCTGCGCGAGGGCGAGGTCCTGCGCAACGGCGAGCTCGGCGACGCGCTCGAGCTGCTCGCAGCGGACGGTCCGGAGCCGTTCTACCGCGGCGACATCGCGCTTGCGGTTTGTGAGTGGTTGCGGGCGCGCGGTGGCTGGCTGGCACCGGACGACCTCGCCGGCTATCGCGCGGTCGCGCGCACGCCGGCGAGGATCGCCTATCGCGATCGCGTCGTGCTCACGAACCCGCCGCCGTCCGCGGGCGGGACGCTGCTCGCGTACGCGCTCGCGCTGCTCGACCGTGCGACGGCGCCGCCGACGCTGCGTGGCGTGGTCGGGGCGATGGGGGCCGCGCACCTCGAGCGGACGCCCGAGTTCCTCGACGGGCTCGACGACGAGGGCTTCCTCGACCGCTTCCTGCAGACGCGGCTCGGCGCAACGACGCACATCTCCGTGCTCGACGCGCACGGGCGCGCGTGCAGCGTCACGTGCACCAACGGCGAGGGCTCAGGCGTCGTCGTCCCCGGCACCGGGATCCACCTGAACAACGTGATGGGCGAGGAGGACCTGAACCCGTACGGCTTTCACATGCACCCGCCCGGCCGGCGGATGCCGAGCATGATGGCCCCATCCGTCGTGATGCGCGACGACGACGTCGAGCTCGTGCTCGGG
>DASXIJ010000047.1:0-8162 GCA_036498045.1 Solirubrobacteraceae bacterium | reverse complement strand
CCTACCCGGCGCCGTCGCCAGACCGAACTAGTGCAGCGCTCTGATGAGGGAGCGCGTTCAGCCTCGCCTCACACCGGCGCCAGTCGTAGTCGCTCGCCCAGGGGCGGGCGAGCTCCTGGATCATCGCCAGCGGCGCGCCCTGCGAGTCGTCCTCCACCGTCTCGCGCTCGGGCCACCTGGTCGCGTCTATCCGTCGGCGCAGATCGGCAAGGTCGTCCGCCGGGAAGCTCACCTCGAATGGACGAGCATCCGCCCGTTCGCTGGCCACGCGTGGCCCTACCCGAACGTGAGGACGTACGCCTCGGCGCCCGCCTCCAGGAACGTGATCTCGAGCGTGCGCTCGCGGACGACGCCCGGCTCGCGGACGAGCTGGTACAGACGGCCATCGTCGAGCAGGCCGACGCCGTGCTCGTCGACGTCGATGCCGTGCGCAGCGCCTGGAGCGTCGCCATCGAGCAACACGCGAAAGGGAATCGGCTGTTGCGCTCGCGTGCAGAGAACGAGGTGCGCGTCGCGCGCGTGAAACCGGTAGGCGATGCTGCCGCCGCCCCGATCGAGCACGACGCGCTCGGGCTCGATCGTCCACTCGCCGGCAAGCGCCCAGTGGTTGAGGAGCAGGCGGTCGGGCAGCTCATATGACCGCCGTTCGTCGAACCCGGCGCCGCTCGTCGACGTGAAGTTCTCGGCGCGCGCGTAGCCGAGATACGTCTCGGGCGTGCGCAGGCTCTCCCAGTCGGCCTGTGCCTCGACGCCGACCGGTTCGACCGAGACGGGCTCACGCTCGACGCCGAGCAGTCGCTGGATCACGCGCTCGGATTGCTCGTAGCGACCCTCACCGAACTGCCGGTCGCGGATCGCGCCGTCCGCGTCGACGAAGTAGAGCGCCGGCCAGTAGTGATTGTCGAAGGCCGTCCAGACCGTGTAGTCGTTGTCGAGCGCGACCGGGTAGTCGATCGCCCGCTGCTCGGTCGCCTTGCGCACGCGGTCGAGCTCGTGCTCGAACGAGAACTCGGGCGTGTGCACTCCGATTACCACGAGTCCGTCGTCGCGGTAGGCCTGCGACCACGCCCTGACGTACGGCTCCGTGCGCAGCCAGTTGATGCACGTCAGCGTCCAGAAGTCCACAGCGACGACGTGGCCGCGCAACTCGGCGGGACCGAGCGGCGGGGAGTTCAGCCATGCGCTGGCGCCGTCGAGCGCGGGAATCTGCATGCGGTCGAGCACGGTCGGCCCACGATCTCCGACCTTGTCGATCGTCGCGCCCCGCAAGGCCCTGGCCCCGCTCCCTGGTCGGCACCCTGGCCTGGCCCGATCGCGCGACCGGCGAACGCGCCCTCGGGCACGGTCGGCCCGGGTTGATCAGCCGACGTCGCCGGCCCGAGCGCGTCGAGCTCGGATCACGCGGTGCAGCACGAACGCGAGCACGAGCACGCCGAAGGCGATGGCGAGGTACGTGGAGTATCGCGTCGCGTCGTTGTAGATCGTGTTGATGTGGCTGCCCGAGAAGTAGCCGATGCTGGTCCAGACCGCGACCCACAGGGCGGCGCCGATGGTGTTGAACAACAGAAACCGCGCCCAGTGCATTCCGGTCGTGCCGGCGATGATCCCGTTTGCCTGGCGCAGGCCCTCGATGAACCTCGCGACGATGATGATCTTGCCCCCGTGGCGTTCGAAGAAGCTCGTTGCCTTGTCCAGCCGCGCGGGCGTGAGGAAGATGTAGCGGCCGTAACGCTCCACCAGTCGACGGCCACCGAAGTGACCGAGCGCGAAGCCGATGTTGTCGCCGAGGACGGCGCCGAGGAAGCCGAGCAACGCGACGAGGAAGATGTTGAGGCGGCCGCTGCCCGCGTACACGGCGCCGAGGATGAGCACGGTCTCGCCGGGAACCGGCACCCCGAAGTCCTCGATCAGGACCAACCCGAAGACTGCCAGGTAGCCGAACTGGTTGAGCGTCGGTTCGAGGCTGTGCAGCACGCCCGGCAGATGCTGGGGCGTGGCGGCAGCGATCACCGGCGCAGCATTCACCCCCGGAGCCTAATCGCGTTGGCCGCCGAACAGCTCGAGCACGAACAGGAACACGTTCAGCACGTCCAGGAAGATGCTCGCGGCAATCGGCACCGCGCTCTCCCGCCCGCCGCGACGAAGGCGGTTGAAGGGTGGGCGGCTATCTGCGATGGCTGCGGTCCTGAGCTTTGAGCCATGATCTCCTCCTGGTGTCAGGCGACGAGCCGCTGCCCGTCGCCGATGTCGTAAGCGTCGCCGGTCACGATGGTGTTGTTAGCGCGATGTTGCCCAACCCAGCGGTCGGGTCGCGCGTGGCGGGACCCCGGTCGAGTCTCGGGTCTCGGAGTGCGACCGGCGCCGTGGCGGCGGATTGCGTGGCCCGGGGCCAAGACCAGTGACCTCACGGGGGCGACCGAGGCCGCCGAGCCGTGAACCTGCTGGACACCAATCCAACGGAGGTCTTCATGAGCGGCACGCAACTGGGCAGCGACAGCGAGACGCAGCGATCCGGTGCCATGGCCGTCGCAATGCGGCTCGAGGTGGTGACGGTGCCGGTTGCAGATGTCGATCGGGCAAAGCGCTTCTACCAAAGCCTCGGATGGCGGCTCGACGCCGACATCGCCGGCGGTGACGACTTCCGGGTCGTGCAGTTCACACCACCCCTGTCGGAGTGCTCGATCCACTTCGGCAAGGGGCTCACGGCGTCGGCACCGGGATCGGCGGACAGGCTGATCCTCGCGGTCGAAGACATCAACGCAGCGCGCGAGGCGCTGATCGACCGCGGCGTCGACGTCGGCGAGGTGTACGAAGCACGCCCGCCGGGCAGCGACGCAACCGACCGGTCGTACTTCGCGTACGCCGCGTTCAGTGATCCCGACGGCAACCGCTGGCTTCTGCAGGAGATCACCAAGCGGCTTCCCGGCCGGACGTGGGACGAGTGAGATGGACGTCGCCTCCCTGGCAGAACTCCTGCACGAGACCTCTGAGCGCCACGGCGCATTCGAGGCAGTCGCCCCGCCGCACGACTGGTGGGACTGGTACGCCGCATACATGGACGCTCGCCAGGGAGGCGCGACGCCGGAGGAGTCATCGATCGCCGCCGGGCATTACATGGCTGAGGTCAAGAACGTCGTCGTGCCGTCCGCGTGAGCACGGTCTACAGCAGTCCTTCCGGCAACGGGCGCGGCAGCGAAGCGTGGTGGGTGCCATGGACGCACTTCAAGGTCGATCGGCGCAGCCCGAGCGATTGCCGCGTGACGTTCGACCACCCTCCGACCAACACGCTTACGGCGACGACCGTAGCGGAGCTCGGCGAGCTCGTCGGCCTGATCGAGCAGGACCGTGATCTCAACGTCGTCGTCTTCGACAGCGCCAACCCCGATTTCTACCTGGTCGACTGCGAGATCGAGAACGACCCGGGCCGGCCCGCGGCGGTCGGGGTCGGTCCGGTCGCAGCGGACGCATGGCTAGACGTGCTGGACCGGCTCTCGCGCGCGCCGGTGCTCAGCATCGCGTCGGTCCGTGGGCGCGCCCGCGGCGCCGGGAGCGAGTTCGTCCTCGCATGTGATCTTCGCTTCGCATCACGCGAGAACTCGCTGCTCGGCCAGCTCGACGTCGGGACGGACGTGGTCGCGGCAGGCGGGCCGATGGCACGACTCCCCCCCCTGGTGGGACGCGGCCGCGCGCTGGAGATCCTGCTCGTCGCCGATGACCTCGATGGCCCCCGCGCCGAGCGCTACGGCTACGTCAATCGCGTGATCGCCGACGGCGAGCTCGACCTGGAGGTCGACGCGATCGCGTCGCGCCTTGCCCAGATCGACCACGATGCGATCGCGCGTACCAAGGCGCACGTGGACCAAGTCGATCGGCGACGCCACAGCTCGAATCAACTCCGTCCCTAGGCGGGTACGAGCTGAGAGCCCGAGCTCGGGAGCACGTTGGCGAGCTCCCGGCGCGAGCGGATTCCGAGCTTGGTGAACACCTTGCGCAGGTGCCACTCGACGGTGCGCGGGCTGAGGAACATCCTCGCGCCGATCTCCGGGTTGGATAGCCCGTCGCGTGCGAGTTGAGCGATCTGACGCTCCTGGGCGGTCAGCTCGTCGCGCGTCTCGACCGTCCGCTTGCGCACCCGCTCGCCCGTCGCCAGCAGCTCGATCCGGGCGCGCTCGGCGAACGCCTGCATGCCGATTCCCACCAGCATCTCGTGGGCGCGGCGCAGCTGCGCGCGCGCGTCCACGCGGCGGTTCTCGCGTCGCAGCCACTCACCGTGAAGCAGCAACGTGCGCGCTAGCTCGGGCCGCAGCCGGGTTCGGGCGAGATGGTCGATCGCCCGGCGGTAGAGAGCGTCGGCCTTGCGACCGTCGCTAAGCAGTGCCCGTGAGCGCGCCTGGACTCCCATCCCCCACTCGCTCGCGGCGGGCTGGACGTGCTCGGTCAGCCGCGCGAGCGCGACCTCTGCAGCGTCGGTCTCGCCGCTCCTGCTGGCCGCCTCGATCAGCTCCACGAGCGCCCACGCGGAGACGAACAGCTCGGGCGTATCCTCGCTTGCGGCGCGCGCGGGATCCAGCGCCTCCTCGTAGCGCCCGAGCCCGTTGAGAACTACCGATCGCCCCCAGCGCACGTACTGCACGGCGGTTCCCTGACCGCCCGCGGTCGCCTCGGCGATCGTCGCATCGATCAGCGGCGCCGAGTCGGCCTCGCGGCCGCGATAGGCCGCGAGAACGAGCGCTCCGTACGGGGCGACCTGCGTCGCGGTCGCCTCGGTCGCCGCATCCGCCTCGGCGATCAGCAAAGCGGCGGCCTCGAAGTCACCGCCGAGGACGACCGCCTGGGCGAGCACGTTGGCGCCGACCGCGAGGACGGTCAACGCTCCCGTCTCACGGGCAAGCTTGACCGCGCGGTTAGCGACTGCCAGGCACGTGTCGTGATCCCAGACCGTGACGGCCGCCGCCGTTGCGAGCCAACCCCAGCTGATGACCTCCTCGGCTGCGCCGTCATCGCGCGCGAACGCAGTCGCTGCCCGTTGGAGAACCGGCGTCGCCGCTCCGCGGCCGTCGGTGAACAGGGTCGTGAAGCCGTCGAGGAGGAGATCCGACGGACGCGCGGCGTCCTCCGGTCGCGGAGCCGCTCGCGCCGCGATAGAGACCTCGTACAGGTCACCGGGGCCGGCGAGGCCTCCGGCGAACAGCGCGGCGCTCCAGGCTTCGAGATACGTTTCGCGGGCGAGGCGGGGGTCGAGCGACTCGAGCGTCTTGGCGGCCTTCAGCAGCTGCGGCGGCGCATCGCTGCCGCGGCTCTGCGTGTAGGTGGCCTCCGCTCGCAGCATCTCGACGCGGGCACGCTGCAGCTGATCGAGCGAGCCCGCCTCAGCGGCGGCCAGCAGCCCGAGCGCCATGTCGAGCGCGCCCGCGCTCATGCTCGCTCGGGCGGCGGCGATCGCTCGATCGCCTCGCCGCGTCGGGTCAACCGAAAGTGCCACCGCGCGCTCGAGCAACGCTGCGGCGGCCGCCAGCCCACCGCGCGATTGCGCTCGACCGGCCGAGCGCTCGAGCTCCAGCGCGACCGCCTCATCGGGAGCCTCCGCGGCGGCGGCGAGGTGCCACGCGCGACGATCGGGATCGAGCTCGGGGTCGGTCGCCTCGGCGAGCGCGAGGTGCGCTGCGCGACGCTCCCCCGGCGAGGCGAACCGGTAGACCGCCGAGCGCACGAGCGGATGCCGAAACGCGACTCGCCCGCCGATCGAGATCAGCCCCTCGGCCTCCACTGCGACCACGCCGGCGGAGCCGATGCCAAGCCGCTCGGCAGCGCGCCACAGCAGCACCGGGTCGCCGACGGTCTCGGCCGCCGCGATCAGCAGCAACGCCCGAGTCGACTCCGATAGGCCCTGCAGTCGGCGCGTGAAGCTCTCCTCGATCTGCCCCGACAGCGCGCGTTCGTTGAGCAGGCCGAACCCCGCGAGCTGCGTCGCCGTCAGCCCGCGCGGAAGCTCCAGCAGCGCCAGCGGATTACCGCGCGTCTCGGCGACGATCTGATCGCGAACCTCCTCGTCGAGCAGGAACCGAAGCGACGAGTTGAGCAGCGCCCTGGCGTCGCCGTCGCGCAGGCCACCAAGCTCGAGCTCGGGCAAATCCCGCAGCTCCTCAGAGGCGTCGCGTGCTGAGAACACGAGCGCCACCGGCTCCGCGAACAGGCGGCGCGCCACGAAAGCAAGCGTCTGGGCCGACGCTCGATCCAGCCACTGGGCGTCGTCGACGATGCACAGCAACGGACGATCGCCGGCCGCGTCGGAGACTAGGCTCAGCACCGCCAGGCCGACGAGCAAGGGATCCGGCGGCGACCCAACGTCGAAGCCGAACACGGTCTCAAGCGCAGCCCGCTGGGGAGAGGGCAGTCGTGCCGCACGATCGAGCATCGGTGCGCAGAGCTGGTGCAGGCTCGCGAATGCCAGCTCCATCTCGGACTCGACTCCGACCGCGCGAACGACGCGAAGATCGGGCGCGTTCTCGATCATCTGCTCCAGCAGCGCGGTCTTGCCGATCCCGGCCTCACCACGGAGCAGCAGCGTCCGGCTCTCACCCTCGCGAACAGCAGCGACTATGCCGTCCAACAGGGCGGCCTCGCCAATCCGCCCCCGGAGGCCCGGCGAACCCCCCGAGGTTGGGGGGAGTGTGGCCATGCGTCCCAGAGATCATAAGCGATCTCTCAGCATGCGGATTTCACAGCTCGTGGTGAACGACGGACCGAGCCGCGCTGATCCAGACGAGTCGCGGCGACGTGCTGATGTCGACGACCGCGAAGCCGATCTGGATCGACGAGGGCGTCCAGATGGGGGCGATCGCGGTCTTCGCGGACGTCACCGCGCGCGCCCGGCTGCGCTGACGTCCTGAATGGCGCTCCGCGCCCCGTTGCGCGGCGGCGCCGGATCAGCTCAGCCTGTTGCGCAGGACGGGCAAGCGCCGCGCAAGACGATCTCGTGCTCGGCCACGCGCATCGGCACGCGGCCACTGAGCTTGCGAATCGCCGTCTCGAGCCCCTCGTCGGTGAACGGCGTCACCGTTCCGCAGCTGTCGCAGACGAGGTGGTGGTGATGGCCCTCGCCGCTTCGCATCGGCTCGTAGCGGGCCATGTCCTGCCCGACCTGGACTTTCTGGACCAGGCGCAGACGCTCGAGCTCGTCGAGGATCCGGTAGATGCTCGCGCGCGCGATCGGACGCTCGCCTTCGCGAAGCGCGTCTTCGATCTCGAGAACCGTGCGGGCGCAGCTCTGCCGATCGAGCAGCTCGACGAGCGCCAGGCGCGCCTGTCCGGTGCGGTGCCCGCTGTCTGCGAGCACCTGTCGAGCGCGCGTGCCCCAGGCAGCTGAATGCGCTTTCACCATCGGTCTCAGTCTAGTTCTCGGCCGTGCGCACGCCGCCCTGCGCGGTTGACCGCCACGGACGCGTCGCGCGAGCAGTCAGCAGGAACGCGAGCGCATAGATCGCCGTCGCGACCGCGATCACGGCGGTGCTCGGAGGCAGGCTGGGCACGCCGTAGCTGATCGCCAGCCCGAGCCACATCGAAAGCACCGCGAGCGTCGCCGAGAGCGCGATCGCCAGATAGGGATTGGCCGTCAGATGGTGAGCCGCGCCAGCCGGCGCCGCTAGCAGGCCAAGCAGCAGCAGCGCGCCCACCGCCTGCGTCGCCTCGCCCGCGGTCGCACCGACGAGCGCCAGAAATGCGAGCCCGAGCGCCCGCACGGGCACGCCCCGGCTCGTCGCGACGCCAGGGTCGACGCTTGCGAACAGGAGCGGCCTGGCGATCGCGATCACGGCCAGTGCGATCATCACGCCGATCGCCGCCGCGAGCGTTGCATCGGCCGCGCTAAGACCGAAGATCGAGCCGAACAGCGCGCGCGCCCCGAGCAGGCCGTTGCCTCCGCCGGATCCGCTGCTGAACAGCGCCAGGAAGAAGACGCCGAGGCCGAGGATCCACGCGAACACGATCCCGATCGTCACGTCGTCTGCCCCCGCTCGCTGGCCGATCCCCCCCAGCACGAGCGCGATCGCGATCGTCGCCGCGAACAGGCCGATCCGCGTGTCGATGCCTGCGGCCGCCGCTGCGAGCGCACCGGTGAAGGCGACGTGACTGAGCGCGTCACCGGCGAACACCTGCGCCCGCAG
>DASXIJ010000046.1:0-16845 GCA_036498045.1 Solirubrobacteraceae bacterium | reverse complement strand
CGTCGCCTTCGTGGCGCACCGAGCCCTGGGCGACCTGGCCCGTCAGCTGGTAGCTGCGGTCAGGCTGCGCCTGGCGCAGGAGCTGGCTCGGGGTCAGCGCGGGACTCGCGGCACTGAAGCTCGTGTAGATCAGCGCGCTCGCCAGCACCACGGCAGCGCTCAGCGCCGCGACCAACCGCACCGATCGCTTACGTGCGGGGCTCATCGCCACCAGTATCGCAAACCGCTTTTGACGCCGTGCCGCCCGGCCGGGGTCCCGACAGTCGTCCAGCGCGCGCCGTGTCGCGAGGAAATCGCGCGTTTTGGCCGAAACCTTTGAACATGAGCAGGGTCTTTCCCCGTAGAGCCATGAGAGCGGGATTGACCAAAACGCTGCGCCACCCGCGCCGCAGCCGCGAGGACCGCCACGATCGCGAGGCCGTCCGGGCCGCGGCAGACACCCCGGCGCGGGCGGCCGACCCGGCCGTCCAGCGCGTGCGCAGCGCCGGCGGCCCGCTCGACGAGGCATCGTACGCGTGCGAGTGCGGCTTCGTCTTTCGCGCGCCCGTCTCGACGACGGTCTGCTGCCCCCACTGCCGGGTCCAGCAGGCCTGGTAGCGAACCCCGCCTGCGCTTCAGCGCCCGCCTCGATTTTCCCGGCGCGAATCGATCAACTAGACTCGCCGCCGTGCAGACACAGGAGGCTCTGCGGCAGCTCGTCGATTCGTACCGGCCGTGGCACTACCAGTTCGATCTCGACGGGGTGATCACGCCGATTTACCGTGCCGACTCGGTCAATCGACACATCCAGCGGCGTCGGATCGGCTTCGAGCCGCTCGTTGCCGTGGCTGGGGGCTCGCTTCGCGGACGACGGGTTCTCGACCTCGGCTGCAACTCAGGCTTCTGGTCGCTAGCCGCACTCGAAGCCGGCGCCGATTTCGTTCTCGGCATCGACGGGCGACAGCTGCACATCGATCAGGCGAACCTCGTGTTCGAGACGAAGAAGGTCGACCCGGCGCGCTACAGCTTCGAGCTCGGGAACATCTTCGGGCACCCCTACGAGCAGCAGTTCGACGTCGTGCTCTGCCTCGGCCTGATGTATCACATCGCCAAGCCGATGGAGCTGTTCGAGATCTTCGATCGGGTCGGCGCGTCGCTGGTCTTGATCGACACGATCGTCAACCTGATCCCGAGGAGCGCGTTTCGCGTGATGCGAGAGACGATCGACAATCCGCGCAATGCGGTCGACTACGAGACGACGCTGATCCCGAGCCGTCAAGCCGTGATCGATCTCGGTCGCCAGTTCGGCTATGACACGGCGCCGCTCGCGCAGCACATCACGGATGGCACCGGTATGAGGAACTACCTGACCGGCGCGAGAGCGTTCTTTCTCTGTGCGCGCGGCGTTTCGCTGGACTCGGTAGACCGCGAATCGATGCGGCAGATCGACCTGGGCCTCGTGCTCGCGCGTCAGATCGTCCGACGCGCCGGCAAGCGCGGCCTGGCTCTCCTCGGTCGCTGACGAGGGAGCGGGGTGACCCACCCGGCGCTGGACGCGCTCGTCGACACGGCGGCCGCGACGCGCGCCACGCGTTCGCAACCGACTTGATCTTGTCGATGTTCTCGATATCTTTGCTGAGCATTTAGGGGCGTTCGGCAGGTTCGAGAGGGTGGCTTGCACGTAGATCCGTTCATAGTCCTTGGCAGCGCAGTGATCGGCTTTCTCGTCGGGATGACCGGCGCGGGCGGCGGTGCGCTGATGACGCCGATGCTGATCCTGCTGTTCGGCATCAAGCCTGCGGCGGCGATCTCCAGCGACCTCGTCGCGGCGGTGCTGATGCGGCCGATCGGCGCGACCGTGCACCTGCGCCGCGGCACGGTGAACCTGCGCCTCGTCGGCTGGATGGTTCTCGGCTCGGTGCCGGCGGCGTTCTTCGGTGCTTACCTGCTCAGCCTGATGGGGCACGCCAAGACGGCGCAGAGCAACATCGAGACCGCGCTGGGTATCGCGCTGCTGATCGGGGCAGGCGCGATGGTCCTGCGCTACGTGCTCGATCGCAAATCGAGCAACGACCGCACCGCCGAGGTTCACGACATCACCCCACGCCCACTTCGTACGATCGCGATCGGGGTGATCGGCGGCGTCGTCGTCGGGATCACGTCCGTCGGATCGGGCTCGTTGATGATCATCATGCTGCTCTTCCTCTATCCGATGATCAGCGCCAAGCAGCTCGTCGGCACCGACCTGTCGCAGGCCGTCCCGCTGACGGCCGCGGCGGCCCTCGGAGCCCTTGCCTTCGGCCACGTCGAATTCGGCGTGACGATCTCGCTGATCATCGGCAGCGTGCCGGCGGTCCTGGTCGGCTCGCTGCTCTCGTCGACCGCACCGGACCGTTACATCCGGCCGGTGATCACATTCGTGATCGCCGCCTCCGGGCTGAAGTACGTCGGCGTCGAAACGACCGCGCTCGGGTGGATCCTGTGCGGGGTGCTGCTTGCGGCCTTCGTCGGCTGGCTGGTCGTCAAGCGCCCGTGGCAGCGACCGCTGGCCGGCGACGAGCCCGCCGAGCCGACTTCGTCGGGGCAGCAGGCGCTGACGTCAGTGGCAGATCCTGAGCTGCCAGCCGAGCCGGCGCTTCTACGCACGGACGCGCTCGAGATCGAGCAGGCCTGACCGCGCTTCGACCTGGTCGGTGCGCCTGCAGGCGCGAGCCGGCGAGCCCGACTACTTGATGTGCATCCCCGAGATCGCACGCGAGATCACGAGCTGCTGGATCTCTGCGGTGCCCTCGAAGATGTCGTAGATCTTCGCGTCGCGGTGCCAGCGCTCGACCGGGAACTCGCGCGTGTAGCCGTTGCCGCCGAGGATCTGGATCGCGCGCTCGGTGCTCCAGACGGCGACCTCGCCGGCCTTCAGCTTTGACATCGAGCCCTCGGCGTTCTTGAAGGTGTGCCCGTTGCGCCCCATCCACGAGGCGCGCCAGACGAGCAGCCGGGCGGCGTCGATCTCGAGCTTCATCCGCGCGAGCGTGAACGCGATCGCCTGGTTCTCGATGATCTTGCGTCCGAACTGCTCGCGCTCCTTGGCGTAGTCAAGCGCGTACTCATACGCCGCTCGCGCGATCCCGAGCGCCTGGGCGCCGACCGTCGGGCGCGAGGACTCAAACGTCTGCATCGCCGCTTGGGACCCCGATTTCTTGCCCTCGCGCACGCGGGCCAGGCGCTCGTCGAGCTTCTCCTTGCCGCCGAGCACGTAGCCGGCCGGGACGCGGCAGTCATCGAGGAACACGTCGGCGGTGTGCGAGGCGCGCAGCCCGTGCTTTTTGACCTTTGTGCCCTGGGAGATGCCCTTGGCCTCTGACATCGGCACGATGAACGCCGCGTGGCCTTTGGAGTGAAGCTCGCGGTCGACCGAGGCGATCACGACGTGGACGTCTGAGATCCCGCCGTTGGTCGCCCACGCCTTCTGCCCGTTGAGCACCCACTCGCCGGCCTTCTCGTCGAACTTCGCGGTCGTGCGCACGCCCGAGACGTCAGAGCCGGCGTTGGGCTCTGATGCGCAGAACGCGGCGACCTTGACGTCCTCGACGGTGCCAAAGCAGCGCGGGATCCACTGCCCGATCTGCTCGGGCGACCCCTGACCGAAGATCGCGGCGACGGCGAGCGCGGTGCCCATGATCGACATCCCGATCCCCGCGTCTCCCCAGAACAGCTCCTCGTTGACCAGCGGCAGCCCCAGGCCCGAGGGGTCGGCGAAGAACTGCGCCATCCCTTCAAAGCCGTATAGGCCGATCTTCGCGGCCTCCTGGATGATCGGCCACGGCGTCTCCTCGCGCTCGTCGTACTCATGCGCCGCCGGGCGCACGACGTCGGCGGCGAAGCCGTGGACCCAGTCGCGGATGTCCTTCTGGTCCTGGGTCAGGGCAAGCGAGAACGCGACCTCCTGCTCGGCCGCTCCCGCCTCGACGGCGGCCTGCGCGGCGTCGGTGGATGCGGGCTCGGCAACGACGGACGGCGCGGATGCTGACATCGGCTGGCGGTCTCCTATGACGATTGATGAGGACGGTCGGAGCTGCTGGCGCATCGAGGGTGGGGAAGCCCACGAAGCTTGCAGCAAAGTACCCGTTCGGGCCGATGCTCAAACGGCGCGGGCGCTCGAGAGAGGTCTCGTAAGTCAAGCGCGTGATGCGTCACAGCGCAACCGGTGTCTCTTATTTGCTAGCGGGTTTCCCACGCTTCCTCAGAGCGCGTCAGCGCGACGACGTCTTTCGGGAGCTTGCCCGTCGAGACGTCGGCGACCGTCACGTGCTCGAGCACTTTGCGCAGGTTCGCGCGCAGCGCGATCCACACCTGCTGCAGCGCCTCGGACGATCCGACGTACTCGATCTCCTCCGGCCGCTGGCCGCGGACGCCCACGAGCGGTCCCTCGACGGCGCGAATGATCTGCGCGAGGCTCACCTCGGCGGCGGGCTTGGCCAGCCAGTACCCACCTTCGGGACCGCGCTGGCTGCGCACGATCCCCGACGAGCGCAGCTGCGTGAGGATGTTCTCCAGGAACGACACGGGGATCCCCTGACTCTGCGCGACGTCGTCGACCTTGCGCGGCGCATCCTGTCTGCTGTCGGCGAGCTCGATCACCGCGCGCACCGCGTAGTCGGCCTTGGCTGTCACGTGCATCCGTTGATTCTCGCGAAAAGCGCGGCGGAGGAGGCGCCCCCCGCGGCCGCGGCCCCGCGGCCGTGCCGCAGCCCTCGCCCCGCGCGCGATCGCAACCCCCGACGGAAGGGGTGTCTAGCATCCGGCCATGAGCCCGCGCTGGAACTGGGACTTCGAGGACGAGCCGCGCGCGAGACGCACCGTGCCGCGACTGCCGCTGAAGCCGCTGCGGCCGAGCGGCGACGCGCGCTACCGGCGACGGCGGCTCGGCGCGGCGCTGGTCGTCGTGGCGCTGGCGATCGTCCTCGTCGTCGCGCTGGCCGCGTCGCATGGCTCGGGCGCGCCATCCCCGGCAGGCGCCAACGGCCACCGAGCCAAGGCGGCGGCGCCATCGGAGCCCGTCCTCGACACGCGCCAACGCGACGAGAAAGCGGTGTCGTCGGTTCTCGCGTACACGCCCTTCATCCGCTCCGCCGCGGGCCGCAAGCGCGAGATCGCTCTGACCTTTGACGACGGCCCCGGCCCCTATACGCCGCAGGTGCTCGACGTGCTCGAACGCGAGCACGTGCCCGCGACGTTCTTCGTGATCGGCGTGGAGCTGCGCTACTTCAGCGCCTCGACGGCGCGCGAGATCCGCGACGGGTTCGTGATCGGCGACCACACCGAGACGCACCCGATGCTCGCCCACCTGAGCGCCCACGACCAACACGAAGAGCTGTTCGAACAGGCCGCGCGGATCGAACTCCTCGGCGGGCCACGCCCGACCCTGTTCCGCCCCCCCTACGGATCGTTCAACCAGACGACGTTCGCCCTGCTGCACCAGATGCACATGCTGATGGTGCTCTGGTCGGTCGACACAGACGACTACGAGCAGCCGGGCGTCGAAGTGATCGTGCATCGCGCTCTCGAAGGCGCCGCGCCGGGCGCAATCATCCTGATGCACGACGCCGGCGGCGACCGGGCGCAGACGATCGCCGCGCTGCCGACGATCATCGACACCCTGCGCAAGCGCGGCTATCGGCTCGTCACCGTGCCGCAGCTGCTGCACGACGACCCGCCGCCTGCCGGTCAGCCCCTGCCGACGAACCTCAGCGGCGGCTGAGGCGCCACGACGATGGACCGCGAGACGCTGCGCGAGCGACGTGACGAGCGCCGGCGCGCGATTCGCCGCAGGCGCCGCGCAACCGTCGGCCTGATCGCGGCCGCCCTGACGATCACGGCGATCGTCCTCGCGGTCGGGCTGTCGGGCTCGAGCGGCTCGAGCCGCACGCGTGTCGACTCGGCCCACCGCACAATGGTCGGCCGCGCGGCCGCGCGACGCGCCACACGACCAACACGCGGCGGCGGCGTCGCGACCGGGCACCCGGGCACCGCAACCGTCCCGATCCTGATGTACCACGTGATCGCGCCGCCACCGGCCGGCGCTCCGTTTCCCGGCCTGTACGTCACGCCCGAACTGTTCGCGGCGCAGATGCATGCGCTCAAGAGCGCCGGCTGGACATCGGTGACGCTCGACGAGCTGGACGCGTATTGGCGCCGTGGCGTCTCGCTGCCACCGGGCAAGCCGATCGTCGTCAGCTTCGACAACGGCTACCAGTCGCAGTTCACCAAGGCGCTGCCCGTCCTGCGCTCGCTCGGGTGGGTCGGCGACGAGAACATCCAGCTGACCGGCCTGCCTCCGTCGCAGGGCGGCCTCGGCGACGCCGAGATCCGCGGGCTGATCGCGGCGGGCTGGGAGCTCGACACGCAGGGAATCAGCCATGCCGACCTGATCGCACTCGACGCGAACGCGCTCCACGAACAGGTCGCCGGCGCCCGCGCGACGATCCAGCGCCGCTTCCACGTACCGGTCAACTGGTTCTGCTACCCGTCGGGCCACTACGACGCGACCGTCGTCGCGGCGGTCACCGCGGCCGGGTACAGGGGATCGACGACGGTCGTGCCTGGGTGGGCCGCCCCCAGAGAGGACCCCTACCGCCTGCCCCGCCTGCGCGTGCTCGGCGGGACCTCGGCGCAATCGCTGCTGGCCGAGATCGCCGCGATCCGCAACGACCCGCCACCGCCGTCGTCATACGGCGGCGCCTAGCGTGAGGACCGCGTCGCGCGCGCGGCGAGTGCGTCGCGCGCGGCAGGTGCGCCTCGCGCGGCGAGCCGCGTAACTATCGGCCCCGGAGCTCGCGGCGCAGCGACAGAGCGAGCAGCGCGACGACCGCCACTGGCGTGACCCACCACGCGGCGATGCCCGCGGCGGCGACCAAGGCGGTCAACCCGAGCGCGATCACGACGCCGACAGCCGTGCGCCAGTCGTCTCCCGCGACGAACTCCCAGACGGCGACCAGTGCTGACCTGACCGCGCTCACGCGCCGATCGCCTCCCTGCCGGCGACCGCCGCCGAACCGTCATCGTGCGGGGATGTGCCACCGGGCGCGGACGAGTCATCGCGAGCGGCAGCCACGGCCATCGACCGGCGCAGCGCTCGCGCCATCGCGATCGACACGAGCAGCACGGCCGGGATGATCGCGAGCAGCGCTGCGTCTGAGCCGGGCCAGCTCGCTCCGGCTCCCTCTGCGCCCCAGAACATCCCGAACGAGCTCAGCATCACGCCGACCGCGAACTTCAGGGTGTTCTCGGGAACCGACGCGAGCGGCGCCCGCAGGGCCACGCCGGCGAGCGCGACGGCGAGCACCGCGCAGACCGCGGCCGCGGCCGCGAGCCCCAGGCGGTGTTGGTTGGCGCCGAACGTCAACACGATGAACGCGACCTCCAGCCCCTCGAGCAGAACACCTTTGAACGAGATCGCGAACGAGTAGGAGTCGAAGCTCGCACCCCGTCGCCCGGCTGCTCGTGCGGCCGCCGTCTCGAGCTCGTACGCCGCGCGCTCGTCGTGCAGGGCCTTGACGCCGGCCGACCGCAGGATCGCCTTGCGCAGCCACTGCAGCCCGAAGATCAGCAGCAGGCCGCCGATGAACACGCGCAGCACGTCGATCGGCAGCTGCGTGAGCGCCGGCCCGAGACCGGCGACCAACGCCGCGAGCGCGACGAGCGCAGCGCCAACGCCGGTCATCGCCGAGGACCAGCTTCGCGTCGAGCCGACCGCGAGGACGATCGTCAGCGCCTCGACGGCCTCGACAGCGCAGGCGGCGAACACCGACGCCGCCAGGCCCCACTCGGCGGCGCTCATTGCCGTTCGCCTCGGCGTTGCGCAGTCGTTGTCAGGTCGGGTCGTTCGCTCGCGAGCATCGCACAGACTGTGACAGCCGAGTCGGGGCGGCGGGGTTCGCCACGTGAGCAGCGGCCAGCTGTCGATCGACTCGGCCGAGAAGCGGCGAACGGGTCTCGAACCCGCGACCTCGAGCTTGGGAAGCTCGCGCTCTACCAACTGAGCTACCGCCGCACGTGTTTGCGTCTACCGGCCGATCTTACGCGACCGCGGTCTACCCTTGGGGGCCGTGAAACGACGTCTGCCGCCGATCCTCGTGACGCTCGCGGGCGTGTGCCTGATCGGCCTGCTCATCTACGGGGTGACGGCGCGATCGGCCAGCCGCACGCTCGACGACCGCGTCGCCCACGGTGAGCGGCCTGTAGCCCCGGACGCGACGCGATCGCTTCCGATCCTCGACGGGCACGGCGAGAGCTCGCTGGCGACACTGCGCGGCAAGGTAGTGGTGCTCAACTTCTGGGCGTCATGGTGTGAACCGTGCCAGGTGGAGGCGCCGCTGCTGCAGCGAGCGGAGGCCCGCCTGCAACGCGCCGGCGCGACCGTGCTCGGGGTCACCTACCTGGACGCGACACCCGACTCGCGCAGCTTCGTCCGGCGCTTTGGGCTGACGTACCGCAACCTGCGTGACAACGACGGCGTGTTCGCCCACTCCTACGGCACCGACCAGCTTCCGGAGACGTTCGTGATCGATCGCCGCGGCGACATCGCGGCGATCTCACGCGGCGAGATCGGCCAGCCGTTCATCGACCGCGCGATCGCGCTCGCGCAGGGCTCGTGACACGCCGCCGCAGCGGCTTCGCGGCGTTGCTCGCGAGCGCCTGCCTGGGAGCGGGCGCGTGGCTGGGAGCGGCCGGCGCGGCGGCGGCCGCCAGACCGGTGGCGTCGCTGCCGCAGATCGAGCGACAGGTGATGTGCGTGACCTGCAAAATCCCGCTCGCGGTCGCCGAGTCGCCGCAGGCGGACCGCGAGCGCGCGTTCATCCAGGGGCTGATCGACGAAGGCAAGGACGAAGCCGCGATCAAGCGCGCGCTCGTCGGGCAGTACGGTCAGGCGGTCCTGGCGCTCCCGAGCGACAGCGGCTTCGACCTGGCGGCGTATCTCGTCCCGCTCGCCGCCGTGCTCGTCCTGCTCGCCGCGCTCGCGGTGCTGCTTCCGCGGTGGCGCCGACGCGCGCGGGCGCAGGCCGGCGCTGCCACCGGGGCGCCCGCGCTCAGCGCCGCCGACTCACGGCGACTTGACGCCGACCTCGAGCGGTTCGACTGAGCTACATCTCCTGCGGCGCGTCAACGCCGAGCAGGTGCAGGCAGCGTGCGATCGCGCGCCGGCTCGCAACGCACAGCGCGACGCGCCGCGATTCCAGCGCGTCGGGCTCGGCGCCGAGCACGCGGCAGTCGCGGTAGAAGGCGGTGAACCCCTGGGCGAGCTCGAGCGCGTACGCGGCGACCCGATGCGGGGCGCGCCGCTCGGTCGCCGCCGCGAGCTCGACCGGAAGCTCGAGCAGCAGCTTGACGAGTGCCCGCTCGGATGGATGCAGCGCCGGCTGCGGCGCGTCGCTGGGCTGCGCGAGGGCGCGGCTCACGCGCTCGGCGCCCGCCTTGGCCAGCACCGAGGAGATCCGAGCGTGGGCGTACTGGACGTAGTAGACGGGGTTCTCGCTGGACTCGCTGCGCGCGAGGTCGAGGTCGAGGTCGACGGTCGTGTCGTGCGAGCGCGCGAGCAGGTACCAGCGCGCGGCATCGACGCCGATCTCGGCGACGAGGTCGTCGAGGGTGACGAACTCGCCGGCGCGCTTTGACATCTGCGCGCGCTCGCCCGAGCGGACGAGGTGAACGAGCTGCATGATCAGCAGCTCGAGCTCGTCCGGGTCGCCGCCGAGCGCCCGATAGGCGGCCTTCATTCGCAGGACGTAGCCGTGGTGGTCGGCGCCCCACACGTTGATCTGGCGCTCGAAGCCGCGCTCGCGCCTGTCCTCGTGGTAGGCGATGTCGGAGGCGAAGTACGTGTGCTCGCCGGTCGAACGCAACAGCACGCGGTCCTTGTCGTCGCCGAACTCGGTCGTCCGCAGCCACAGCGCGCCGTCGTGCCTGTACGTGTGCCCGAGCTCCTCCAGGCGCGCGAGCGTCCGCTCGACCGGGCTGTGCTCCCCTGCGTGCAGCGCGCTCTCATACGTCCAGTGGTCGAACTCGCTGACGCCGAACGCGCCGAGCGACGCGCGGATCTGCTCGACGATCAGCGCGACGGCCGCGCGACCGAGCTCGCCGGGGTCGGCCGTCGCGGCGTCGGGCAGGCGGGCCGCGAGCTCGCCGACGTAGTCGCCCTGGTAGCCCCCCTCGGGCGGCGGCTGACCGAGCGCGGCGGCGCGAATCGACGCGCCGAGCGCGCGCACCTGGGTGCCGGCGTCGTTGACGTAGAACTCGCGTACGACGCGCTCGCCCGAGAACTCGAGCATCCGTGCGAGCGCGTCGCCGTAGGCGGCGTTGCGGGCGTGGCCGACGTGCATCGGACCGGTCGGGTTGGCCGAGACGAATTCGACGAGCACGTGCTCGCCGACGGCGGGCGCGCCGGCGCCATATGACTCGCCGGCGGCGATCACGCCGGCGAGCGCCTCCTGCAGCCAGGAGTCGCCGACGAACAGGTTCAGAAAGCCCGGGCCGGCGACCTCGAAGCGCGCGAGGCGCTCGCCGAGGGCTGCCCGCAGCTCGCCGCCGAGCCGCTCGGCGACCTCGCGGGGCGGTGCGCCGAGTCGCGGGGCGAGCAGCAGGGCGGCGTTGGTGGAGTAGTCGCCGAAGTCCGGGCGCGGCGGGCGCTCGAGCGTCAGGCCGCCGCGCGAGCCGGCCATTCCGAGCACCCCCTCGATCCCGTCTGCACCGGGCACGAGCGCGCGCGCCGCGGTCAGAACCCCCTCGCGCAGCGCCTCCAGCGACGGGTCTGCGTGGCTCAGCGGAGGGCCCGGCGCGACTTGCTGATCGCTTGAGGAACGGTCGTTCATTCGGTTTCAGCTCGGCGCTTGCGATACTAGCTACGTGAACGACCAAGACCCAGGCGCCGAGCGCCACATAAACATCCACCTGTCTCCCGAGATCATGGGCGGCGTGTACGCGAACTTCGCGAACGTCAGCCACTCCGACTACGAGTTCACGGTCACGTTCGCGCGCGTCGACCACGAGGTCGAGGCGGAGGAGGTCCCGGGAGTGGTCGTGTCCCGCGTCAACCTGTCGCCTCGATTCATGCGCGAGCTGATCGACGCGATGGAGGACAACTACTCGAAGTGGCGCACCCGCGAGGGGATCAAGAACCTGCCGGAGTACGGCGGCACGGAGGCCGGGCCTGACGAGGAGTAGGTGCGCGCGCGCGAGGGCGCGAGCGGCCACGCGATGAAGGTCGCGGTGATCTCCGACATCCACGCGAACCGACAGGCGTTCGAGGCGACGCTCGAGGCGGTTGCCGCGAGCGATGCGACCGAGCTGTGGTGCCTCGGCGACCTCGTCGGCTATGGCGCCGACCCCGACGCGTGCGTCGAGCTCGCGCGCGAGCACGTCGCGGTCTGCCTCGCCGGCAACCACGATATGGCCGTGACGGGCGAGATCCCGCTCGACGAGTTCTCGCGCGGCGCGAGCCTCGCCGCGCAGTGGACGCGCGAGGTGATCGCCCCGGGCAACCTCGAGTTCCTCGCCGGCCTGCGTCCCGAGGGGCGCGAGCAGGCCGGCGGCGAGCCGCTCGGCCTCTACCACGCCAGCCCGCGCGACCCCGTCTGGGAGTACGTGCTCTCGACGCTGCTCGCGGAGCTCTGCCTCGACCGCCAGCCGGCGCGCGTCTGCCTGGTCGGCCATTCACACGTCGCGCTGTCGTTCGCGCGCCACGAGGGCGAGCCGGCGACCGGCGAACCGCGTCGCGCGGGAACGCACCTGGCGATCGCCGACGGCGAATGGCTGCTGAACCCTGGAAGCGTCGGCCAGCCGCGCGACGGCGACCCGCGCGCGTCGTGGCTGCTGCTGGACCTCGACGAGCCGGCCGTGTCGTTCATGCGGACCGAGTACGACGTCGCCGGCGCCGCCGGCGCGATCCGCGCCGCGCGCCTGCCGGACTCGCTCGCGGAGCGCCTGGAGTACGGTCAGTGACCGTGCGCTCACTCTCCTCGCTGTTCCGGACGCGCGATCCGGCCACCCTGCGCCGGGTTCTCTTGCGCGCGCTCGCATTCGCCGCGCTCGGCGTCTGCGCGGCGCTGCTCGTCTCGTGCTCGAGCTCGGGAAAGGGTCTGATCCCGACCGGCGACGCGGGGCCGCTGCAGAGCGATTTCGAAACCGTCGCCCAGGCGGCCGAAACCGGCGACGGGAGCTGCACGGCCACTGAAAGCGCGCTGCTGAAGACCGACCAGGACTTCACCCGCCTGCCCAACACCGTCGACGCCGGCCTGCGTGACACGCTGCGTCGCGGGATCGAAAACCTGCGCACGCGCTCGCTGGCCCTCTGCGCGCAGCCGCTTCCCCAGGCAACGACGACGCAGACGACGCCGAAGACGGCGACGAGCACGACGAGCACGCCGACGACCACCGAAACGCAGACCACCAGCACGCAGACCTCGACGCCGGCCCCGGCGCCCGGCCCGTCGGGCCCCGGCGGCGGGACTCCGGCCCCCGGTGAAGAAGCCGGCGAAGAAGAATCCGCGGGCAAGGGCCACGACGGCGCGGGCGGCATCGGCGCCGGCGGCAACGGCGGTCAGGAAGCGGGCAAATGAACGATCGAGGATCGGCGGGCGTCGAGATCGGCGGGCGCTACCAGCTTGAAGGGCGGCTCGGCTTCGGCGGGATGTCGACGGTCCACCGCGCGCTCGATCTTCGCCTCGAGCGCCAGGTCGCGGTCAAGCTCCTCGCCGAGCACCTCGCCGACGATCCGACATTCGTGTCGCGCTTTCAGCGCGAGGCGCAGGCCGCGGCGCGCCTGGTGCACCCCAACATCGTGCAGGTGTTCGACTCCGGCCAGGACGACACCACGGGCCAGTACTTCATCGTTATGGAGTACATCGAAGGACAGTCGTGCGCGGAGATCCTACGCGACGACGGCTGGGTCGAGGTCGACGAGGCGATCGCGATCATCGACCAGGCGTGCGAGGGGCTGAACTACGCGCACCGCCATGGCGTGGTACACCGCGACGTCAAGCCGGGCAACCTCCTTCGCGCGCGCGAGGGAGAGGTCAAGCTCGCCGACTTCGGGATCGCCAAGGCGACCGAGCAGTCGAGCATCACCCAGGTGGGCTCGGTACTCGGGACGGCCGCCTACCTCGCGCCAGAGCAGGCGCGCGGCGAAGAGGCCGGTCCGCGCGCCGACCTGTATGCGCTCGGCGTTGTCACCTACCAGCTGATCTCCGGTCGCCTCCCGTACGAGGCCGCGTCGCTGACCGAGCTCGCGCTCAAGCAGCAGCAGGAGGCGCCGCCGCGGCTCGACACGCTCGTCGCCGCGGTCCGCCCGGAGCTGGCCGAGGCGGTCGCGATCTCGCTCGCGCTCGACCCCAGCGAACGCTACGACACGGCGCGTGAGATGGGGCGCGCGCTCAGCGACGGCGCCCACGGGCTCGCTCCCGGCGAGCGGCGCGGCGCCGGCCGGCGCGCGCCGGCCACCGAGGCGACGAGCGTGCTCGGCGCGACGCGGCACCAGGGCGCGCGCGAGTCCGACGCCGGCGCGACGGCCGTGACGCCGCGCCGTCCGCGCTCGGGTCCCCCCCGGCGGCGCGCCGCTGCCGCGGCGCCCGTGCAGCAGCAGGCGCCGGCCGCGACCAGGCGCCGGCGTGGCCGGCTGGTGCCGGTGATGCTGGCGGTGCTGGCGCTCGTCGTCGTGATCGTCGCGATCGTGATCGCGACTGCGCCGGCGCCGACGAAGGTCGTCCTGCGCAACGTCGTCTATTCCGACGTGCAGCAGGCGTCCTCGGCGCTCAAGCAGCTCGTCTCCGAAAACACCAAATAGCCCGGCCGCCACGAGTCGCCGGCGCGCGGGCGCGACTGCGCCATGCTAGGTGCTCGTGCTCCTCGCGTCGCTGATCAACGTCGACCACCTCATCGAAGTCGCCGGCTACCCGCTGCTGTTCCTGCTCGTGATGGGCGAGACCAGCGGCGTGCCGATCCCGGGCGAGACCGCGCTGATCACCGCCGCGGTGCTCGCCAGCCGCGGCAAGCTGCAGATCGAGTGGGTGATCGCGCTCGCGGCGACCGCGGCGATCGTCGGCGACAACATCGGCTACCTGATCGGACGCAAGGGCGGCCGCTGGCTGCTCGAGCGCCCGGGGCGCTTTCACCGCCAGCGCCTGGAGGTCCTGCGCACGGGCGAGCCCTTCTTCAAGCGCCACGGCCCAAAGGCCGTCTACTTCGGGCGCTTCGTGCTCGGCCTGCGCGTGTGGGCGTCGTGGCTCGCCGGCGCCACCCGGATGCCCTGGCGCTCGTTCGTGCTGTGGAACGCGCTCGGCGGGATCACGTGGGCAACGGGGATCGGGCTGCTCGCCTACTTTCTCGGGAGCTCGGCCGGCAACGCGATCGAAGCGTTCGGGATCTACGGCCTGGTGGCGGCGCTGGTTGCCGTCGTCAGCGCGGTCGTGCTGCACCGGCGCGCCCGGCGTCGCGCGCGCGACGGCGCCGCCGGCCCCGCGGCGAGCCAGCCGGAGGGCGAGCCTGAGCCTGGCCCCGCCGCCGGCTCGCGATCAGCGCGCCGCTAGCAGCCGGAGTCGGCGCCGTTGCACGGCGCAACGCGCTGGCACATTTCGGCGAGCGCGGCGAGCTCGGGCTCGCTGAACCGGGAGAAGAACTGCTCACGCACGACGGCGAGGTGCGTCGAGCGGGCTTCTTGCAGACGCTCACGGCCGTCGTCGGTGAGGCACGCGAACGACCCGCGCGCATCCTGTTCGCACGAGCAGCGCTCGATCAGGCGCTCGCGCTCGAGACGGTCGACCAGGCGCGTAAGGCCACTGCGCGACAGCTGCGCCTGCTCGGCGAGGTCGCACATCCGCATCCGACCGCCGATCGAGTCGTCGAGCCGGTCGAGCACCTCATACGAGCTCAGCGGCAGGCCGTGGGCCTGGTCGAGTGCGGCGTCGAGCCGCTTGGAGAGGCACGAGTGCGCGCGCAGCAGGCCGCGCCACGCGCGCTGGCCGGCCTCCGACGGCTCGTCTGCGATCGAGCTGCCGTGCTCCCCGGGTGCGATCTCGATTGAGGTTGCGGTCGCCATGACGGTCTGAAACCAACTCCTCCTAAAACCGAATGTAGCAGCGTCAAGCGCCGTTTCTCGGGCGCGCGCGTGTGAAGGAGACCCAACAAGGCGACGTCGCTTTCGTGATGGCGGGGTGCCAGAGCGCCCGCGTCAGTCACGCGTCGCGCGCCACGCCCACCACATCATCAGCGGCTGCAGCGGCAGGCGGGCGAACAGCGCCCACCGCGGGAATCGGCGAAACCGGTCGGGCTCGCGCGCCATGTAGACGTTCGCGGGGAACACCGCGACGAGCAGCGCGACCAGCGCGGCGCCGGAGGCGCGCCGCGTGCGCGGGAGCAGCACACCCAGTCCCCCGAGCACCTCCGCGACGCCGCTGACGTCGACGACGAGCTTGGCGTCGTCGCGCAGTGGCGGCGGGACGATCGCCCTGTAGAAGCGCCGCGAGACGAAGTGGTTGACCCCGGACGCGACGAAGAACGCGCAGAGCAGCCAGCGCGAGATGGTGCGCGCGGCCCCGGGAGACGCCGGCGTGCTGCTCACGCGGCGCTCCGCTGGTCGCTGCGGTCGTGGCAAAGCAGCGTGCGCCCGGTCATCGCCGCGGGCTGCTCGATGCCGAGCACGTCGAGGACGGTCGGCGCGACGTCGGCGAGGATCCCATCGTCCTGACGCAGCTGGGCGCCGGCGACGGTCACGACCAGCGGCACCGGACTGAGCGAGTGAGCCGTGTTGGGGCTGCCGTCGGGCTCGAGCATGTTGTCGGCGTTGCCGTGGTCGGCGGTGACGATGCACACGCCGGCGGTCTCGCGCACGGCGTCGAGCACCTCGCCGAGGCATTCGTCGACGGTTTCGACGGCCGCAACGGCGGCGGGGATCACGCCGGTGTGTCCAACCATGTCGGCATTGGCGAAGTTGATGATCGCGAAGCCCGGGCGATCCGCGCTCCAGGCGTCGGCGAACGCGCGTGCGGCCTCGCGCGCGCTCATCTGCGGCTTGCGGTCGTACGTCGGCACGTCGCGCGGCGAGTCGACCAGCTCGCGCCGCTCGCCCGGCAGCCGGGCCTCGTCGCCACCGTTGAAGAAGTACGTCACGTGCGGGTACTTCTCGGTCTCGGCGACGTGCAGCTGGCGGACGCCGGCCTCGGCGAGCACGCCGGCGAGCGTGGTTGCCGGGCGCTCGGGTGCGAACACGATCGGGTACGGCCAGCCCTCCTCGTAGCGCGTGAGCGTCGTGTAGTGCGCGACCGCCGCCGCGCCCTCGCGACCGCGCCAGCCCGGAAGCTGCTCGTCGCCTTCGCCGAAGCCGGGCTCGGCCAGCGCGCGCGTCAGCTCGCGCATCCGGTCGGGACGGAAGTTGAACGCGATCACGCTGTCGTCAGCGTCGATCCAGGCCGCCTCGCCGACGAGCGTCGGCTCGATGAACTCGTCGGTCTCGCCGCGCTCGTACGCCGCGCGGACCGCCTCCTCGCCGCTCGCGGCACGGTACGGCCCGCGACCGTGTATGAGCAGGTCATACGCGCGCTGGATCCGCTCCCAGCGGCGGTCGCGATCCATCGCCCAGTAGCGACCGATCACCGAGCCGACGCGCGCCCCGGGCGTGCCGTCGAGCTCGGCGAGATAGCCGGCGCCGGCGTGCGGCAGCGTGTCGCGCCCGTCGGTGAACGCGTGGACGATCGTCTCGCGCGCGCCGCTGTCGCGCGCCAGCGCGATCAGGGCGCTGAGGTGCTCCAGCGAGGAGTGCACGCCACCGTCGGAGACGAGCCCGATCAGGTGCACGCGCCCGCCCCGCCCGAGCGCGTCGCT
>DASXIJ010000045.1:0-48946 GCA_036498045.1 Solirubrobacteraceae bacterium | reverse complement strand
CCGGCGCGCGCGGATCTGGCTGTCGGCGATCTCCGCCGATCAGCCGATCCAGCTGCGCGCGCAATCGGCCGACACTGCGGCGCGCTCGCTCGCCGAGGCCGAGCCGGAGCTGGAGAAGCTCGTTCGCTCGGGCTACCGAACGGTGGTGGCGTTCCCCCGCCGCGGTGAGGGCGAACGCGCGGCTTACAACCTCGGCGGCCTGAAGGCGACGTGGCTCGGCGAGGACGTGGACGCGGGCCGCTCGCCGCTCCAGGCGTCGCTGCGCTTCGCCGCAGCGTCGCTGCGCGAGGGGTTCGTCGCGCCGACGCTGAAGCTCGCCGTTTTCCCCGAGCACCGGCTGCTGCGCCGCCGCAGGGCAGAGCGCGGCGGCGCCGACCGTGCACGCGACGGGGGCCGCGGTGGGGCGCGCCGGGGCGCGCTGCGCTCATTCGCCGAGCTGCGCGCCGGCGACATCGTCGTGCACGAGGACCACGGCGTCGCGCGGTTCGCCGGCTTTGAGACGCGCACCGTGGCGGATGTGACGCGCGACTACCTCTACCTCGAATACCAGGGCGACGATCGGGTGTTCGTCCCGGTCGACCAGCTCGCGAAGATCTCGCGCTACGTCGGCGGGGCCGCCGGGGCGAGCCCGCCGCTCTCCAAGCTCGGCGGCACGCGCTGGGAGACGATGAAGGCGCGCGCGCGGCGTGCCGCGCAGGAGCTGTCGGGCGAGTTGCTGGGGCTGTACGCCGAGCGCCGCCGCAGGACGGGCTACGCGTTTGCCGAGGACTCCGACTGGCAGCGCGAGTTCGAGCAGGCGTTCGCATACACCGAGACGCCCGACCAGCGCGACGCCATCGATCAGGTCAAGGCCGACATGGAATCAGCGCGTCCGATGGATCGCCTGATCTGCGGCGACGTCGGCTACGGCAAGACCGAGGTCGCGCTGCGCGCCGCGTTCAAGGCGGCTGGCGACGGCAAGCAGGTGCTGATGCTCGCGCCGACGACGATCCTCGCGCTGCAGCATTACGGCACGTTCTCCGAGCGCCTCGGCGACTACCCGTTCACGATCGACCACGTCTCGCGCTTTCGCACCCAGGCAGAGCAGCGAGCCGCGATCGAGGGATTTGCCGCAGGTCGGATCGACATCCTGATCGGCACGCACCGGGTGCTCTCGCGCGACGTCCGCGCGAAGGACCTCGGCCTGCTGATCGTCGACGAGGAGCAGCGCTTCGGCGTCAAGCAGAAGGAGCTGCTGCGCCAGATCAAGCTCCGCGTCGACGTGATCTCGATGTCGGCGACGCCGATCCCGCGCACGCTGCAGATGTCGCTCGCCGGCCTGCGCGACATCTCGGTGATCGAGACTCCGCCCGAGGGCCGGCGCCCGGTCAGGACGTACGTCGGCGAGTACGAGGAGGAGCTGATCAAGCGCGCGATCGTCCGCGAGCACGACCGCGGCGGGCAGGCGTTCTTCCTGCACAATCGCGTCGAGACGATCGACGAGACGGCCGAGCGGCTACGCGCGCTGTGTCCGGGCGTGCGGTTCGCCGTCGCGCACGGGCAGATGGGCGAGGGCGAGCTCGAGGCGGTCATGCTCGACTACCTGCGCGGCGGCGCCGACGTGCTCGTGTGCACGTCGATCATCGAGTCGGGCCTTGACATCCCGCACGCGAACACACTGATCGTCGAGCACGCCGATACGTTCGGACTCGCGCAGCTCTACCAGATCCGCGGGCGCGTCGGGCGCAGCCGCGAGCGGGCCTATGCCTACCTGCTGTACGACTCGGCGCGCGCGCTCAGCGAGGAGGCAGCGCAGCGGCTGTCGGCGCTGTCGGACTACACCGAGCTCGGCGCCGGCTTTCAGATCGCGATGCGCGACCTCGAGATCCGTGGCGCGGGAAACCTCCTCGGCGACGAGCAGTCCGGCCACGTTGCGGCGCTCGGCTTCGAGCTGTACATGCAGATGCTCGACGAGGCGGTCGCCGAAGCCGAGCGCGATGCCGGCGACAGCGCCGACGGCGCGGGCCGGGGGGAGCGCCCGGAGCCGGTGCGACTCGACGTCAACGTCGACGCATATGTCCCGACCGACTACATCGCCTACGAGCAGGCAAAGATCGACGTCCACCGGCGGATCGCCGGCGCCCTCGAGGTCGCCGACGTCGAGCAGCTGCGCGCGGAGCTCGAGGATCGCTTCGGTCCGGTGCCCGAGCCGCTGGAGAACCTGCTTGCGCTGCAGCGCGCGCGGATCAAGTTCGGCCAGGCCGGCGCGCGTACGGTCAGCTTCCGCGGCGATCGGCTCGCCGTCGTGCCGATCGAGCTCGACTCGCGCCGCGCCAAGCGCCTGCGCGAAGAGCTGCCCGAGGCGCTGTATGAGTCCGGGCGCGCACAGATGTCGATGCGCGTGCCGCACGACGACGCCGGCCGGTTCCCGGCGGTCGTCAGGGCCGCGGACGCCCTGCTCGCGGTAGTGCGCGAGGCGGCGTAGCGCGCCGGCGCGCCGGCGCTGAGGTCGGCGCGCCGGGTTGCCGGTGATCCGTCGGCGGCCGCGGCCGGCCCGCGGCGGTGTGCGATGGGCGTCGCTGATCTTTAGAAACCGTTTGGCAGTTCGTTACGCACGGTTCAGGGGATGTTCGCTAGAGTGCCCGCGTCGTGCACAGAGCCTCCCGAGTCACCGCGGCGCTTGGCGCCGTTTTGTTTGCCGTCGTCGCGTTTGCCGCGTGCGGCGGGATGCCCGGCGACGCCGTCGTCTCGGTCGATGGCAAGTCGATCAAGAAGACGGCGTTCAACCACTGGCTGAGCGTCGCGGCCGCATCCACCGCGGCAACCACGGGCGCCAAGCCGCCGATCCCCGACCCGCCGCACTACACCGCGTGCATCGCAAACGCGAAAGCGGCGGTCAAACCCGCAAAAGGCCAGACGCCACCGAGCGAAGCCCAGCTCAAGACGCAGTGTGAACAGGAGTACAAATCACTGCAGCAGGAGGTCCTCGGATTCCTCATCTCATCCGAATGGGTTCTCGGCGAAGCGAACGCGCTCGGGGTCAAGATCTCTGACACGGAAGTCAAGAAGCAGTTTGAAAAAATCAAGAACCAGCAGTTCCCGAAGGCGGCCGAATTCGAAAAATTCCTGAAGACGTCTGGTCAGACCGTGTCCGACCTGCTGCTGCGTGTGAAGCTCAACCTGCTGTCATCGAAAATCCAGCAGAAGGTCGTAAAAGAGAAATCAAAAGTCACGCCGGCAGCGATCCAGAAGTACTACAACGAAAACCCGAAACGATTTGAAGTCGCCGAAAAACGGAACCTCCTGATCATCCTGACCAAGACCGAAGCGCAGGCGAACAAGGCCAAGCAGGAAATCGAATCGGGCAAGAGCTTCGAAAGCGTCGCCAAGCGCGTGTCGATCGACCCGACGAGCAAGTCAACCGGCGGCAAACTGCCGGGCGTCGTCAAGGGTCAGGAGGAGAAGACGCTCGACACGGCCGTCTTCGCGGCGAAGAAGAACGTCCTCACGGGTCCGATCAAGACGCCTTTCGGGTATTACCTCTTCGTAGTCCAGGGGATCGCGGTGGGCAGCCACCAGACGCTCAAGCAGGCCGAAGCATCGATCAAGTCGCAGCTGACGGCGACGGGGCAGCAGGGCGCGCTGAGCAAGTTCGTCAAGGAATTCAAAAAGAAGTGGACCGCAAAAACGGAATGCCGCTCGGGCTACATGGTCGCCGACTGCAAGGGCTTCAAAGCCCCGAAGACGACGTCCACGTCGGCTCCGGCGACCACGACGCCGGCGACGACGACACCGTCGACGACGTCGACCAAATAGCCGGCGAGCCACCGCGATGAGCCAGGTCGAGCGCGTCCACGCGCGCCAGATCGTCGACAGTCGCGGCAACCCGACTGTCGAGGTGGAGGTCGGTCTGCGCTCCGGGGCTCACGGGCACGCGGCCGTGCCGTCGGGAGCGTCGACGGGCGAGTTCGAGGCCACCGAGCTGCGTGACGGGGGCCCCGCGTGGGGTGGCAAGGGCGTAACGCGAGCCGTCGCGAATGCAAACGGCGAGCTCACCGACGCCGTGCGGGGCATCGACGCGGCCGACCAGCGGGCGATCGACGACGCGCTGATCGCCGTCGACGGGACGCCGAACAAGTCGCGGCTCGGAGCCAACGCGATCCTCGGTGTGTCGCTCGCAGTCGCGCACGCCCAGGCGGCCGAGGAGGGCCTGGCGCTGTGGCGCTATCTCGGTGGCGACGCCGCACGCGTGCTGCCGGTGCCGATGATGAACGTGCTCAACGGCGGCGCGCACGCCGACAACGCGGTCGACTTCCAGGAGTTCATGATCGTCCCGTGCGGAGCGCCGACGTTCGCCGAGTGCCTGCGGATCGGCACTGAGGTGTTCCACGCGCTCAAGCGCACGCTGCACGAGCGCGGCCTGGCGACGGCGGTCGGCGACGAGGGCGGCTTCGCGCCAGATCTGGCCTCCAACGAGCAGGCGCTGACGATGCTCGTCGCCGGAATCGAGGCGGCCGGTTATGAGCCGGGCAGCGACGTCGCGATCGCGCTCGATCCCGCAACTAGCGAGCTCTATCGCGATGGCGCGTACGTCCTCGAGCACGAGCAGCGCACGCTGAGCGCCGACGAGCTCGCCTCCTACTGGGCCGAGCTGGCGTTGCGCTATCCGATCGTCTCGATCGAGGATGGGATGGCAGAGGAGGACTGGGGCGGGTGGAAGACGCTGACCGATCGCCTCGGCGCCGGCGTGCAGCTCGTCGGCGACGACCTGTTCGTGACCAACACCGAGCGGCTCGCGCGTGGGATCGAGCTCGGCGTCGCCAACTCGATCCTGCTGAAGGTCAACCAGATCGGCACGCTCTCGGAGACGCTCGACGCGGTCGCGATGGCGCGCGACGCCGGCTACACCGCGGTGATCAGCCATCGCTCGGGGGAGACGGAGGACGTGACGATCGCCGACCTCGCCGTGGCCACCGGCTGTGGTCAGATCAAGACCGGCGCACCGTCGCGTTCGGATCGCGTCGCCAAGTACAACCAGCTGCTGCGAATCGAGGAGCAGCTCGGCGGCGACGCCGAGTTCCCCGGTCGCGCGGTCTTTCGCTAGGCCAGCGCCCGCACGGGTCTTCGGCAGGCGAGCTCGGCGATTGGGCCGTCTCGTGCTTGGACGATGCGACATTCGTCGACGCGGCAGGAGGTCGCGCGCTCGCCGCGAATCGCTCTGCTAGATGCCTCGAGCGTATGCCGACCGACCGCGCGCAGCACCACCACGCGCGACGCGTCGTCCACGCCTGCGGACACCTCCCGCGCGAGCCTCGGCGCCTCGCGTGCGCTGGGACCGCCTCGGCCGGATGGCGATGCTGTTCGTCCTCGCCGCGTTGCTGTCCTTGTACCTCAGCGCCGGCCTGCACATGTACTCGACTTGGGGCCAGTCGCGCCACGACAAGGCGGCCGTCGCGTCGCTCGAACGCGAACACCGCGCGCTCGTGCGCCAGCACGAAGCGCTCGGGCGCCAGGGGACGATCGAAGCCGAGGCCCGTGGCGTCGGGATGAAGCGGGCCAACGAGCGCCAGTACGAGATCAGCGGCCTGCCTGCAAACTGAAGGAGTTCGCCGTGAACGCGGCGAACCCGCGCTGCTAGCCTCGGCGGCGCGTGTCGTTCGAGAACGCCAACTACCAGTGGCAGCAGGGCGAGCGACGACTGCGCGCTGCACCGCCCGAGCGCCGGCGCGCGATGGAGCGCGTCACCGAGGCGCTCGTCGCCGAGCTGCGCCGCCGGCTCGGCGGCCGCTTCGCTTCCGACGAGCTCGTCGCGCTGTACGAACGCGGCACGTCATGGTGTCTCCAGGTCGCGATGAAGGTCGCACCCGACGAGCCCTCGGCCTGGGACTCCGCAGTCGTCGTCGATGCCGCCTTCGCGCGCTACCTGCGCGAGGCGACCGACTACGCCGGCGGCCGTCGCGAGATCGCTCTGGGCGACCGCTGACCGGCGCGGGCACCGCCCCAAACGGGTGGTCGGCGTCCTCGATGGGTCAGTCGTCGTCGCCGACGCGGCGGATTACGATCCGTTCCTCGTCGACGGTGACCTCGACCGAGCGGTGACCGGCCCAGTGCTCGGCGTAGATCGGGTCGTCCTGGATTGCGGGGTCGAGCCACAGGCCGTAGCCCTCCTCGCCGTGATCGAACGTCCCCTCGAGCGGTCCGGAGCCACCACCGCCGGAGCGCGACCCGAGCACGCGCCGTCCGCGGCCGCCGCGCCGGCGCCGCGCTCGTGGCCGGGGCGCGTCCTCATCTGCCTGATCGCCCTCATCCTCCAGATCGCCCCGCTCGCGCGCTTCGGCTCGCGCCTGCTCGGCAGCCAGCTCGGCGGCCTCCAGCTCGGCGGCGATCAGCGCGTCGTCCTCGGCCCGCAGATCGATCTCGTCGGGGTAGTCGGGTGCGCCGCCGGCGCCCTCCGGGGCATCGTCCTCGCCGAGCGCATTCTGCCTCTTGAACTGTTCGATGTCGCGTACGCTGACTTCGAGCTGGTGCGCCACCCAAGCGTCGGTCCGACCCTGCCGTACCCAGGCTCGGATCTGGTTTAGGTTCGGTCGCAGGGACTTACGAGGCATCGACGGCCCGTGAGACTAGCGCATGCACGGAGCGAGCCGTACGGTCGGTTTCGGCCCTGCCGGCCCCCTCGCTTTCCCCCGATGCGCGGACTATGCTTCGCGAACCGGCGGCGGGGGGACCGCGTCGGGCGAGCGGCCAAACAGGAAGGTGCACTGAATGCTGGTTCTGACGCGCAAGTCCAACCAGAGCATCATGATCGGCGACGAAGTCGAGGTCTCGGTTCTCTCGGTGATGGGCGAGAAGGTGCGCATCGGGATTCAGGCGCCACAGGAGATCCCCGTCTTTCGCAAGGAGATCTACCTCGAGATCCACCGCGACGACGGTGCCGTTTCCGACGCCTCAATCGACGCCGGCACGCCGGCCGAGGTAGACGGCGCGATCGGGGACCTCGGCGGCGACGACCGCTGACCGGCGCGTCGCGGCGCCCGCGGTCGCTTCGCGTCTAGCCGAGCAGAAGGTAGAGCGTGCGAAACATCACGACGGTGACGATCGCCGCCGTCAGGATCAGCGTGAGCACGAGCAGCGCGTAGCGCATCGACCCGCGCTTGTGACGGCGCTCGACCTCGCGCTTGAGCGTGCGCTGCTCGGCCGTGCGGCGAAGCGACGCGCGCCGGTGGCGATCGAGTGAGATCTCTTTGACGAACGCCTGCTCCCACTCAGCCAGGCTCTGGCGCATCTTCACGACGGCGGCTCCTCGCCCCTGCCGGCGTCCTCAGTCGCTCGCGTGCTGGCCGATCGACGATCGCATCTGATCGTCCGATCGGTACGCCACGCTCCCTGCGTCCTTGGCAGGAACGACGATCCGCTCGTCGGACGCGCGATGCTCGCTCCGGGCGCATGAAGGCTCAAGAGGCTACGGGCGTCTTGCCCTCGGCGCGCTCGTACACCTGGACGAAGCGCAGGTAGTTCTCGGCGATCCTGCGCGCGCCCTCGGAGCGCTCGATCTTGCCGTCGACATAAGCCTTGAGCGGATCCCACCAGATCGAGCGGCCGATCGCGAAGCCGACGAAGCCGTCGACGGGCGCGGCCTGCTCGAGCCAGTGGTCGACCTTGTCGTCGTCGGCGCCGCGTCCGAGCACGACGCAGACGACGCCGTCGCGACCGTCGGTGCGCGCCTGCGCGACGAGCATCTCGTCGTCGGACCGCGAGTCGACGCCCTCGATCTTCCAGATGTCGACCTCGATTCCAGCGTCCTGGATGTCGGCCATCGCGCGGCGCATCAGCTCGGGGCGAAGCTCGGCGTCGTAGCGATCGGAGTCACCGCCGGCCGCCTCCAGCTGCGCCGGCTCGGCCGGGACGAGTAGCTCGAACAGGAACTTGCGGTCGTGCTGCTTCAGCCAGTCGCTCAGGCGCTTGAGCTTGCCGAGCTGCTCGTCGTTGTCGGCCGCGTTGCCATCGGGGTTGTAGCGGACGAGCACCTTGGTGAAGTCGGGATCAAACCGCAGGATGTGCTCGCCGAAGTCGTCGCCGTACTGGAAGTCGAACATCTCCTGGCCGGAGCGCTCGGCGGGCATCGCCAGCTTCAGGCCGCGCTCGCGCGCCTCCTGTGGGACGGTCGAGCCGAACTGCTCGTCGACGAGCACCCCGGTCACGCTTGGATCGGTGCCGGAGGCGGTCGCGCGCACCATCCCCTCGAAGATCAGGTGCTTGGCATCCGCGATGATCGCCGTCTGCTCCGCATCGGGTTCGCCCTGGATGCCGAAGAACTTCTTCTGGAAGGAGCCGCGGTGGTCGAAAGCGAGGATGTAGAGCTTCTGGTCGTAGCCGAGGGCCATGCGCCTGAGTATCGCAAAGGCGCCGCACGCGCGGCCGGCCGACTCGGCATGCGGGACCGCCGTAAGGGCGACCAGCGTGGGTGCGCCCGGGGGGCGGGCTGCCTGGCTGGCCGCTGTCAACAGGCCCGTAGAATGGACGCTCATGGCCCCTGGTGCGGATCTGTTCGTCGTCTGCAAGAACTGCGGCTCAGAGGTCAGCCCGTACATCACCGAGTGTCCCTACTGCGGGCATCGCCTGCGACGGCGCGCGCCGAAGATCCCGCGCTCGGGAGACCGGCCCTCGCGCCCTGCTCGGCGCAGGCTGCTCGGTCGCCGGGGCTCGCGTGGTGCAGGCCAACCTGCGCCGGAGCCGGCTTTCAGGCGGGCGCCGCGTCCGGTGCTGGCGGCGACGATCGCCGATCGCCCGTACGCGACGATCGCGCTCGTCGCGGCGAGCTGCGTGGTCTGGGTGCTGCTGCGCGCGGGCTATGTCTCGCCGGGGCGCCTGCTCGTCGTCGGCCCGCTGCACGGCGACTGGTGGAAGCTCTTCAGCAGCCAGTTCTCCTACCTCAACGGCTGGTATGCGTTGTTCACGCTGCTCGTCATCGCGATCTTCGGATGGCTGCTCGAGCAGCGTTTTGGAGCGGTCGTCGTGCTGGCGCTGTTTCTCGCCGCGGGCGCCGCAGGGGCGCTGGTTGCGCTCGCGGTCTACCCGTTGCCGATCGTGGTCGGCGCCAACGCCGGGGCGCTCGCGCTGCTTGCCGCGTGGGCCGCGCCGGACCTGCGGGCGGCGCGAGCTGGGCGTTACTACGAAGGGGACCTGCTTGGGGCCGGCGCGCTCGCGGCGCTGATTCTCGCGATCCCGTTCGTCCGTCCCGAGGCGAGCTGGATCGCGGGTGTGACCGGCGCGGCGATCGGTCTGCTCGCGGGTCTCGGTCTCGAGACGGCCGGCCGCGCCGACGCTTGACGCAATCGTCCTTATGATGGCCCGCTCATGTCGATGACCAACGCGGTGGTGCTGATCGAGGCCGAGCGCGACGCGCTGACGACACTCGGCGGCGACCTCGCCGACATCGACGGCGTCGCGGAGGCCTACTCGGTGACGGGCGAGTGGGATTTCGTCGCGATCGTCCGCGTGCCCGACCACGAGCAGCTCGCGGACGTGGTGACGACCGACATCGGCAGCCTGCCGGGCGTCCTGCGCACCCAGACGATGGTCGCGTTCGCCGCGTTCTCGCGCCACGACCTCGAAGCGCTGTTCTCGATCGGCGAGTGAGGCGGCGGCGATCTCGGCGGTGCCGATCAAGCCGGCGTATGGCCCGACGCTCGGTAGGCTGCTCTCGCCGTGGTGGCGCGCGTCCTCGCGCGTGGTGCGCGCGATCACGCTCGCGCTCGTCGCCGGCGCCATCGCGCTGGCCGTCGGCGCCTTTCTGACGCTCGAGAACGCGCACTACTCCCACGGCGGCAAGGTGCCGTTCGGCTTCAGCTACCGAAGCCTGTATCGCACGGTGCCGCGACCGGGCGGCTATGTCAGGCTCGAGCGTCACGACGGCGCGGGCCATCTGAAGGACTCCTTCGAAGTCGGTCCGCTGACCCTGCCCCCGTACACGGGGGGATCGAGCGGCGCGCTGCCGGCCTACGCGACCGGTTACATCAAGACGCTGCAGGCCCACGACGAACGCTTCGTGCTTCGCGACGAGGGCAAGACGCGCGTCAACACCGTGCCCGCCTACCAGGTGATCTACACGACGCGCGTGCAGGGGCGCACGATGTGGGGGCGCAACGTGCTGCTGCTCCCCGAACGGGCGGGCGCGCGCGAGGGCGTGACGATTGTCATGTTGACATCGCCGAGCGCCGACGCGCAGGTCACGACGCCGCTGGAAGTCGCCTCGGCCGGGGTATTGCTGCGTCCGCTAAAGACGCTGACGCTCGGCTGACCGCGGCGGCTGAGCCCGCGAAGGCCGCGCTCAGCCGTGCTTAGCGCGTGCGGGCGCCAAGGCGGCGGCTGAGCCAGTGGCTTTTGTGCAGCGGAGCTGCGGCAGCCGTGGACGCGGTCGCTTCCTGGGCGGGGCCGGGCTGTACCTGGGGCACGCTCGGCGCGGGGGTCGGGTCGGTCGACTGCTCGGTGGCGGCAGGTGCCGCGCCGGCGCCTGCGGAGGTCGTGCTCGACACTTCGCCCGCGGGCGGGGGCGTCTGGACGGTGGTCGTCGTCGTGGTCACGGTCGTCGTCGCCGGAACGGTGTCAGGCGGACCCTGTGGCGCGGTCGTTGCCGGCGCACCGGGGGCCGGCGCGGCGACGGTCGGCTGACCGTCCGTGGTCCCGGCAGATGGGAGCTGCGTCGTCTCACTTGTGACCTGCGTGACCTGTGGTTCGGCCGCCACTGGGACGACTGGCTTGGCGGGAACGGCCGTCGCGGCTGGCACGGGCGCGACCTTTGGCGCAACGGCGGGCGCGACCTTCGCGACGACGGCCGGCCGCGGGCGTCTGTGCCCGGCTACCGCGGACTTGGCCCGCGGAACGATCGTGCTGACCGGCTGCGTCCGCTCGGCGACGACCACCGGTTCGCGCACCTCGGTCGCGCCAACGGACGTCGACGCGCTGGCGCGATGGTGGCGCGGCCTGTGGCTTGATTGGTCGGCGGCGACGGCGCCGGCTCCGACGATCGCGGCCGCGGCGAGGCCGGCGACAGCCTTCGTCGCGAGCGCCCCGGCACCGACCGTGAAGATGCCGCCGGTCGCTCCGGCCCCGCCGGCCGCCGCTGCGCCGGCGCCCACCGTGGCTCCTGCGCCGCCCGCGACATGTGCGCTACCGGCCGAGCCGAGCTTTGCGAGCAGGACCTTTTTGAGGATCAGCAGCGGCCCGACCGGCAGGATCGCGGCGAGCGCGTGGTTGTTCTGCTTGAGCTGGCGCTTGAACGAGCGGCAGCGCTCGCAGCCGCGAACGTGACGGCGTGCCGGGGCGCTCAGCTTGACGAGCCCCTCGGCGACCTCGCCGAGCTCGAAGCGGACCTCGGCGCAGCTCAGCCTGCGCGCCTCGGCTGCCTCGGCCAGCGAGATCCGAGCCCGAACGAGCAGCGACTTGACCGACGGCACGGTCGTCTCCATCGCCTGCGCGATCTGCTCATAGGAGAGCGCGTCCATCTCGCGCAGCAGCAGCGCCGTGCGCTGGGTCTCGGGTAGGTCGTGCACGTCGGAGAGCAGCTCGCGAAAGCTCTCGCGGCGGATCGCGCGGTCGCCGGTCGACATGCCATGGTCGGCGAAGTGGACATCCATCGAGTCGACGCCGACGGCGGAGGCTCGACGCAGGTGGTTGAGCGAGCGGTTGCGCGCGATCCGGTAGAGCCACGGGCGGACGTTGATCTCGCGCTCGTCGGCGAGCACGGCGTTGAACGCAGCCGCGAAGACCTCCTGCAGAACGTCCTCGGCGTCCTCGCGCGAGGAGAGCATGTGCCGGCAGAACGACAGCAGGCGCGATTGGTAGCGCGAGCAGAGAACCTCGAACGCGGCATGCTGGCCGCGACGGGTCAGCGCGACGAGGCGCTCATCCGACTGAAGGCGCAGAAGCGGCGTCGGCCCACGCATTGCGGGGGCGGACGCGGCGGCGGAATGTCTTAGCGCAGAGGCCTCCATGCGGATCCATTACCTCATCCAGTCCTAAATACACGCTAACAATGCCCGAGTTGCGCCTTTGCGACGCGGATTGCGCCTGGCTTAGACTGGCTTCTGACGGCACCAGCCCGGGTGGCGGAACGGTAGACGCGCTCGATTTAAAATCGATGGCCTTGACGGCGACTGTGGGTTCGAGTCCCACCCCGGGCATTGCAGCGCTCGAGCGGACGGATGGATAGAGTCGCGCCGGTGGGGAGCGAGAGCACGCGGGTCCAGGGCGCGACGTTCCACGGCGGGCGGCTGATCGCTCGCCGGCTCAAGGCGCACGGCGTCAGCAAGCTGTTCACGCTGTCCGGCGGGCACCTGTTCTCGATCTACGACGGCTGCCGCGAGGAGGGCATCGAGATCGTCGACGTGCGTCACGAGTCCACCGCGGCATTCGCGGCCGAGGGATGGGCGAAGGTCACGCGCGAAGTGGGCGTCTGCGCTCTGACCGCCGGTCCGGGCGTCACCAACGGGATGAGCGCGATGGCCTCGGCGCAGGCAAACCACTCGCCGATCGTCGTGCTCGGTGGTCGTGCGCCGGCGCTGCGCTGGGGGCAGGGGTCGCTGCAGGAGATCGACCACATCCCGTTCGTGCGCCCATTGGCCAAGCTCGCCGCGACGGCGGGCGCCACCGATGAGATCTCGCCGCTGATCGACCTGGCGCTGCAGTCGGCGATCGCGCCGCACGGCGGGGCGGCGTTCGTCGACTTCCCGCTGGACTACGTCTTCATGGAGGCGGCCGAGCCGGAGCCGGCGCAAGGTGACGGCGTGCTGGCGCCGCGCGCCTCTGCCGCGGCGATCGAACGAGCCGGCCAGCTGCTGCGGGAAGCCGAGCGCCCGGTGATCATGGCCGGGACCGATCTCTACTGGGGCCATGGCGAGCGCGCGCTGTTGCAGCTGGCAGAGACGCTGCGGATCCCGGTGTTCCTCAACGGCTTGGCGCGCGGATGCGTGCCGGCCGACCACGAGCTGTTCTTCTCGCGTGCGCGCTCGCAGGGCCTCAAGGACGCCGACGTCGCGCTCGTGATCGGGGTCCCGATGGACTTTCGCCTCGCGTTCGGCGCCGCGTTCGGCGAGGACACCGAGATCATCGTGCTCGACACGGCCGAACCCGAGCGCGCCCACCCGCGCCGGGTTGCGGCCGAGTGCTACGGCGCGCTCGACGACGCGCTCGAGGATCTGCGCGGCGCCGCCGGCGCGAGCGCGCTGGCGAGCGAGGCGTGGCTCGCTCAGCTGCGTGAGACCGAGAACGAGCGCCGCGAGGCCGAGCGCGCCGAGCGCGAGGACGATCGCTCGCCGCTGCACCCGATGCGCCTGTACGCCGAGCTCGGCCAGATGCTCGACCGCGACGCGATCGTGATCGGCGACGGCGGCGACTTCGTCTCCTACGCCGGGCGCGTGATCGACAGCTACCAGCCCGGCTGCTGGCTTGATCCGGGTCCTTTCGGGTGCCTCGGCACCGGGCCGGGGTACGCGCTGGCGGCGAAGCTCGCCCACCCCGAGCGCCAGGTCGTCCTGCTGATCGGCGACGGCGCGTTTGGCTTCTCGGGGATGGAGTTCGACACGCTCGCGCGCCACGGCGTCAACGTCGTCGCGGTAATGGGCAACAACGGGATCTGGGCGCTGGAGAAGCACCCGATGGAGTTCCTCTACGGCTACTCGGTCGCCGCCGATCTGCGTCCGGAAACACGCTATGACGAGGTCGTCGAGGCGCTCGGCGGCCACGGCGAGCTCGTGCGCCGCCCGGACGAGCTGCGCCCGGCGATCGAGCGCGCATTCGCGGCGGGCAAGCCCGCGCTCGTCAACGTGCTGACCGACCCGACCGTCGTCTACCCGCGCAAGTCGAACCTGGCCTAGCCAGACGGCCGGCCGGGATGCTTCGGCGTCAGCCGGCGCCCGCCAGGCGCAGCGCTCCGCCGTGCAGGATGTCTCGCTCTGAGACTTCGACGGTGTCGAGATCGAACGCGCGCATCGCCTCCGTGAGCACGATCATCCCCGCGACGATCGTCGGCGCGCGGTCGGGGTCAAGGCCGACGACCTCGCGCCGGCGCGCTTCGTCCATGTCGGCCAGGCGCGCGAGCAGCAGTTCGACGGTCCCCAGCGTCAGCTCGTAGCCCTCGACGCGATCGGGGTCGTACGGTTCGAGCTCCTGGTCGATCGAAGCTGCCGAGGTCGCTGTTCCGGCGACGGCGATGCCGTGCTCGACCGCGTCGCGCTCGCGCTCGGGCAGGCCCTCGCGGAACGTTTCGCGCACGTCCTCGGCCAGCACCTGCAGCTCCTCGGGCTCAGGCGGGTCGCTGTGGATGTGGCGCTCGCTCATCCGCACGACGCCCGCTTGGAGCGAGACGTGAAAGCCCGCCGTGCGCCCCGTCCCGACGACGAACTCGGTCGAGCCGCCGCCGACGTCGATCACGACGGTTGGCTCGCGCCCGTCCCCGGCCGGCCCGTCGCCTTCGGCGTTCGCGCGGCTCGACATCGCGCCGAGGAACGTCAGCTCCGCCTCTTCCTCGCCGCTCAGCACGCGCGCATCGAGCCCGAACTCGTCGTGCACGCGCGCCGCGAACTCGCCTCCGTTGGACGCATCGCGGACCGCCGACGTGAGCACCGCGAGGTTCGCCTCGCAGCCGTTTGCGTCGATCTGCTTGCGATAGTCGGAGAGCGTCGCCATCACGCGCTCGACGGCGACCTCGCTCAGCGCGCCGCTCGCGTCGACACCATCGCCGAGCCGCGTCACGCGCGACTCGCGCACGAGCTGGTTCAGCGAGCCCGCGGCCGGATCGACGTCGGCGATCAGCAGGCGCGTCGAGTTCGTTCCGATGTCGACGACCGCCACGCGCACGCCGCTGATCCTAGACGCGCGTCTGACACGACGGCCGGCGGCGCCGACGCCGTCCAAAATGGGCCGATCTTTGCTAGAACATTGTGTAGCGACGCGGGGTGGAGCAGTCTGGTAGCTCGTCGGGCTCATAACCCGAAGGTCGCGGGTTCGAATCCCGCCCCCGCTATGCGAGAAAGCCCTCCAAACGGAGGGTTTTCTTGTTGGTGCGGAGCGTCGCGAGACGCCCGACGGGGTGCAAACGGGGTGCAATCTATCGAAAAAAGCGTGGCTTGGCGCGATGGTCGAGGGCGCCCTTCCCTGTAAATCGACGCTTCTAACGCATCCCGCCCGGCGCGGATTTCGGACAAGGAACAAGCGGCAACAAGTCCTCCCGACGCGCGTTGGTGCTGTTTTTACAATCCCAGCTCGGCAATGAACGGGCATGGGCCGGGGTCGTATGGGTTCCCCCTCCGGCTGATCCGGACGTCGGTGTGGATCAGGTGAACGTCGCGCCGGGCGCGTGTGATCGAGACGTAGAACTTGCGCCGGCCCTCCGCGTGCTGCTCGTCGTTCGCATTGAAGCCTGGCAATCCCACCTCGTCGGCACCGGCGAGGATCACCACGTCGAACTCAAGCCCTTTCGCCGCGTGGATGGTGGCGCCCATCACGTGACCGGGGGCACGTGCCCTCGCGCCGAGCTCGGCGACCGTCATCTGTTGCTGTTTGCCGCCGTCGGCAAGGGCGGTGCGCATGCGCGCGAGCTCACGGGCATCCTCGCCGGCGCCGGGATCGGCGACGTGTCGTTGCAGCACCGCGGTCGCGATCGCGTCGACGAGTTCGCGCGCGGGCGCCTGCGCGGGGGTTTGCAAGATCGCCGCGACTGCGTCGCGCAGGGCAACGTGCTCGCGGGCGTCAGGTGCCATGGCGCGAAGCTGATCGAGCAGCTCGTACAGCTCGATGCCGGCGGCGGCGCGACGGGTGGACCAGCTCGCGATCGCCTCAAGCAACATCGTGAGCGGCGTGGTCGCCCAGTCGCGGTCGGTGCGCGCGAACACCGGCACGCCCGCGTCGCGGAGCGCCGCGGCGCACAGGTCGCGGTCGGAGCCCCATGGGGAGATGACGGCGATCTGCTCCGGAGCGACGCCGTCCTCGATCGCCGCGGTGACGAGCGCCGTCGCGGTGTCGGCCTGGCCGGCGACGCCGCCGGTTGCGGCGTGGACGCGGACGCTGCCGCCTTGGCGCTCGCCGTGGATCGTGCGGGTCTGGCCAAGCGCGCGCAGGGAGACATCGATGATCGCCTGTCCACAGCGGTAGTTGCGCTCGAGCGTGACGGCCTGCACCTCAGGCTCGCGAGCCAGGTCATTGAGAAGTCGCGGATGGGCGCCGGCGAACGCGTAGATCGCCTGATCCGGGTCGCCGACCGCGAATAGGATCGTGTCGAGGTCTGAGCGCAGGGCGATGCCGCGCACGATGCGGTCGAGGCCCGGCGCGAGGTCCTGGTACTCGTCGACGTAGATGCGAGGGAAGCTTGCTGCGAGCGCCCGGCCAATCCAGCCGTGCTCCTCGACCAGCTCGACAGCGAAGCGGACGAGGTCGTGGAAGTCGAACAGGCCGCGTGCGGCAAGCTCGTCCTGCAGCAGTACGCCCATGTTGGCTATGGGCTGTCCCCCGAGCAGGCGGTTACCGGTCAGGTCTAGGCGCTGGCGGGCCTTGTCGGTCGTGGTCTTTACCTCGCCGCGTTGGTCGGGGCGGAATTCGGTCCGGGCGAACGCGGCGTCGAAGGCTTCGCGCAGCTCGCGCTCTGAGGCTAGGCGGCTCGCCGCGAGGCGCTCGTTGCCGGCAGCGGCGGCGAACGGGCCGATGATACGGCTGAGCGCGAACGCGTGGACGGTGCCGATGAAGAGGTTCGGCCGACGCGCAACGCCGAGCTCGCGAAGGCGCGTGCGCAACTGCAGCGCCGCGTCGTTGGTCATCGTGATGCAGGCGGCGCCGCGCGGCCGGGGCACACTGTCGCCGGTGAGGGAGTTGGCGAGCTTCGTGGTCAGAAGCTTCGTCTTGCCGCTGCCGGGCGGTGCGAGCACCGCACAGTGTCCCTCGGTGCGGAAGGCGTCCCACTGCCGGTCGTTACTGGTGAGCTCCTCGATCGCCTCGGACAGAGTGCTCATCCGAGCAGGTGGTCGAGGGCGCGCTGTAGGTGACCAGGCGGTTGCAGCGGCTCGGAGCGGGCGGAGAGGCGCTGCGCGTAGCGGCCCTTTGAGACGCGTTCGATGTAGGCGAGCATGCTCTCGGCGTCGAGACTACCGTCGTCGCGTGCTCGCTCGATCGCGGCGCGCCGCCGCGCGCTCCATGGAAACGACAGCAGCGCCTCGATCATCGCCTCGCGATTAATCTCGGACGTGTCGAGAAGGTCGGTCTCGAATGTCGTCTCGCCGTGGAAGAGACCGAGATCGGCAGCCTCGGCGCCCGAGTCGAGCGCCTGCACGAGGCGCTCTATCCGATCCGCTCCGGTGCGTCCTCGCCCAGCGCCAGGGTCCCCGTCGGTGATGAGCGCGAACGGAGTACCGATCGCGTCGAGGAATCGTACGTAGGAGTAGAAGTGCGTGCCGTGGATCGCACAGACGCTGACGCCGTGCTCGTCGAGGTCGACGCTAGCGAGCGTCGGCACCAGCACCTGCTCGGCGAAGCCCTCGACGAGCAGCACCTTGCGCGCGAACACAAGCTCCGAGCGGGTTGCGTCCAGGTAGCGGGCCATGTCGTCCCACTCGGTTTCGGAGAGCTCGGCCTCGCTTGCGGCGTGGGCGAGGATGGCGCCGTCCTGCTCGCGCAGGATGACGAGGCGTCTGGGCGGCGTAACTGAGACGATGTGCGGGGAGTGGGTGGCAACGACGGTGCTGCGGGTGGGCCCATCGTCGGCCAGCAGCCCGGCGAACACGCGTCGCTGAAGGTGGGGGTGAAGGTGCGCCTCGGGCTCCTCGATCGAGATCAGGGCATGCTCGATGTCGCCCTTCACGAGCAGCCGGGCAAGCTCGAGCTCCAACAGAGCGATGTAGAGCACGTTGAGCGCGCCGAGGCTCGCGCTGGAGAGGTCGCGTTGGGCAGCGCCGTCGAGGTACAGGCGCAGGGCGCGCAGACTACGCTGCGGGTCCGAGGGCGCCAGGTCGAGCGTCGGCTCAAGGCGTTTCAGCTCCCCGACTAGCGCGGCGGTCTGCTGCTCGATCGCCCCCGCGGCGCCCGCCACCGCGGGCAGGCTGCGCACAATCTCGCTTGCGCTCTCGAGCGCCTCGGCCACGCGTTCAAGCTCTTCGGCAGGTGTGCTGCGGGAGATCTCCTCGAGGAGCGGGCGCAGCGGCGAGCGCCGCCAGGATGCGATGTCGCCCTCGGCGTCGCGCAGGGCGTGCATGTGGACGTGATGCAGGTAGGTGCGAAGCTCGCCGCCGATTCTTCGCTGCGGGTCGTCGCCGCCGTAAATCGACGCTTCATACGCCGGTGGAGTCTCCTCCTCCTGGCCGTCCCTCGGCCCGAAACGGTAGGTCAGCCGTGCACGCATCGGGTCGCCGGTGATTAGCGCGCCGGCGAGTGTCGCGACGAGCCCGGGATCGTCTTCGAAGTCGTCAATCTCAACGCTGATCTCGATCACCGCGCCGTCGCCCATCGGGTCGACGCCGAGCGCCTCCGAGAAGTCCTCGCGGGTGAGCGTGCGCTGGCGAGCGGAGAGCGAGGCGTCGAGCACGAGCCGCAGCGCGTGGAGCAGGTTGCTCTTACCGCTCCCATTCTCACCCACGAGGACGGCACCGCCGCTGAGCGGTATCTCGATGCCCTGGAGGTTTCGGAAGTTCGCGACCCTGAGGCGGCTGAGGCGCATCTTCAGCGGCCGTCCCTGGCGGGTGGCCGCGCACGGGCGCGGCGTGTGTCGGTGACGGTCATCGGCTTGCTTGAGTCAGGCCGGGTTTGCTCGTGGCGGCTACGCGTCCCGAACTCTACGACGGCGACGTGACCCGGTCGCCTGGGCGGGAGCTTTGCCCGGGCCGCGATCGTATCCCGCGAGCTGTTCGCGCAGCAGCGCTCCCTTGAACTCATCGCACGAGACTTCGAAAGCGGCAAGTCGCCGGTCGTCCGAGAGGTGCCAGAGGCGCGACGGGCGTCCGGCGGCACCGGCCTTTGCCTGTTCGGGCTCGAGTACGCCGTGGGCGGCGAGCAGCTCAACGGTCTGCGCGACGGTCTTCGGCGAGGCACCGGTGGCGCGCACAAGCGCCGGCGCGTTGGCCGAACCTTCGCGCAGCGCTTGCAAGATCCGGTCAGTGACCTCATCGGCGAGCAGACGCATGAGCTGTCGTGTCTGATGATTCATGTACTTTACGGACCGAAAGTCCTTATTGGAGAGAGACATGATTACCGACTTGAGCCCGACGACGTCGATGCGGTCGTTGACCGCGATCGCATCGCGGGCTCTACCGATGGCAGACCGGCTCGGCGGCGAGCTCGACCGTCACTTCAAGCGATCGCTCTACCAGGGCGATGACGACCTCGTCTACTGCCACCCTCAGACCGGAGACCCATATGACGCCTCCCAGGTGCGCATCCGCTTCTACGCCGCGATGAAGGCCGCCGGCATGGGTCACCGCTGCGGGCGCGATGGAGGGATCACCTTCCACTCGCTGCGCCACACGTTCGGCACCCGGATGGCCGCCAGCAGGGGTACCGATGCGCACGTTGCAGGAGTGGATGGGCCACCGCAACCTCGCGACGACGGAAATCTACGCCGACTACGCGCCCGACCCAGCCTACGGTGCGGCTTTCGCCGAAAGCGCGTTCACGGCCAAGCCTGAGCGCAATCAGGCCGAGAAGGGTGAGAAGTCGAAGGAGACTCGGACATAATCCTTGCGCTGGCGATAGTATTTTGTCCATGCCCGATCCGTCACTGCTGAGCGTCAACGAGGCTGCGACTCGCCTGGGCGTAAGCCCTGCAGCGGTACGGCAGCGGATCGCCTCGGGGCGCCTGCCGGCGGTCAAGCGCGGGCGTAGCTGGTGGCTGGACGAGCGTGCCGTGCAGCGCCACGTCCGCCAGCCCGCGTCGTCGGGCAGGCCGCTCTCGCCGAGCATGGCCTGGGCGATCATTCTCCTCGCGTCGGGCGACGAAAAGGCCGCCAAGCGTCTCGCGCGCCGCGAGCGCTACCCGTCGCGGATGCGCGCGTGGCTCGATGCTCATCCGCTACACGAGCACGCGTCCAAGCTTCGGTCACGCGCCGAAATCGAAGACCTCGCCGGTCACCCTTCCGAGCTCGAGCGGCTCCTCGCGCGCGCCAGCGTCCTCCTGACCGGCGCATCGGCCGGCGACGTTGTCGGACTCGTCGGGAAAGGGCCGGGTGTCGAGGTGTATGCGCCAGTCGGCGATCGAGCTGCAATCCTCGGCGAGCATGCGCTGACGCCAGCCAGCGACGGCCTGATCCGGATTCGCTGGGTGCCCGATGAGCTTTGGCCGGATCTCCACCAGGAAGGCGATCCGCGCGCGCCGCGCGCGGCGGTCCTGCTCGACCTGCTCGAGAGCGATGACCCGCGTGCGAGGCGCGAGGCCGCGCGCGTGCTTGCGCCGTGAACGCGATCGACATCGACCTCGAGGATCCCGAGACCGTCAGGCTGTGGGCGGCGGTCGGCGATCTCGTCCAGCGGCTCCCGGGAGAGTGGGTGCTGATCGGAGGCCTGATGGTGCAGTTGCACGCGATCGAGCGAGGCGTCAGCGACGTACGGCCGACCGTCGACATCGACCTGCTCGGACAGGCGCGTCCTCAGGGTGCCCTCGGCGCGATCCACGCGGCCCTCGAGAAGGAGGGGTTCGAGCTGGTCGGCCCCGACCTCGATGGGTACGCCCATCGCTACGAACGAGCCGGCCTGATCGTCGACGTGCTCGCGCCCGACGGGCTCCGTCCACCAGCGAGCCTCGGGCCAAGGACCGTCGCAGTGCCCGTCCCGGGTGGCTCGCAGGCGCTCAGGCGCTCAGAGACCGTCACGATCAGCGTGCGCGGGCGCTCGTTCGAGCTGCGCCGCCCAACGTTGCTCGGCGCGATTCTGATCAAGGCTCGCTCGCTGATGGTCCACGGTGATCCGCAGACGCAGCGCGAGGACTTGCTGCAGCTGCTCGCGCTCGCTGACGATCCCCGCGCGATGTCCGAGGGACTCCGCAAGACGGAGCGACGCTGGCTGAGGCAGGCCGGTCCTCGCCTGAATCCCGGTGGGCTCAGCTCTCTCGACGCAGCCAGCGCGCGACGCGCCCGGCAGGCCTACGAGCTGCTCGTCGCAGAGCCGCAGGGCTGAGCGCCCGTGACCTCCCATGCGCGGTGGCTCCGTCTTCGGACTCTGGGTGCTCTCAGGGTCCGGGGAAGATTCCACGAGCGTCAAAGTCTTACCTCACGCCTTCGGGGAAGCTCACTAGCCGTCGTATGGACGCGCCGCCTCGGGCGGTGACGCCAGCGAGAATCCACTCAGCGTGGCGTCGAACATAAGCACAGGTCGCAGTAGAGGATCGGCGCGGGCAGCACGCGTCAGGGTGTCAAACCCGTTGTCGAGGACCGCGTTCAGGGCAGCGGGGTCAAACCTCTCCATCGCCTCTGTGATCTGATTTAGCGAGAGGCGTTCGTCGACGTGAGCCCCGACGCGATTGCGCAGCTCCCGTACGTGCGCGAGCGCCGCAGGATCGAGAGCTTCCTGCGCCTGGCGGAGGATCTGTATCGCGCCAGAGCGCGATTCGTCGCGCTCCAGTAGTTCGAGCAAAGACGGCTGCTGATGGGCGGAACTGCGACTGCCGACGCCGTAGATCAGGCCGTGCAACGTGTAGGCCTCGGTGACGGTTGCGGCGAGCACCACGCGCCAGAATGGTTCGTGGCCGTTGACGGCGAGCCACAGCTGCGAGAGTGTTCGGACGTTTCGTACGGCGTCGACCAACTGCCTGTTCTGCTCGCCGAGGTCGCCGCCCTGAATAATGAAGACAGCATCATCGCGTGTGGCATCAAAGGATCCGACACCCGAAACCAGGCCCGCTGGTGCTGTCTCATACCCACGTTCATCGAGCGCGGTTTTGAGCTCCGGTGAGATCGGAGGGAAGTCATCGAGGATGGCGATGGAAAGGACGCTGGCGATCCGGTTCCAGATCGCGCGTGCGTCCTCGCTGAGTATCCGCACGGTCGCGTCGGAGATGTCGGTCCACATCTCGTTGGTCTGCGGGATCGAGGCGGTCAGAGGTCTGGGGACGGTCTCTCGATGAGCTGCGATGCGGTGACGAATGTCCTCGTAGGAGCCCCAATCGCGCTTCTCGAGCTCGTCGAGATCCTGCTCTAGCTCGCGTACGGTGTCGCGCATCTCCTTCCGGCCGCGCAGCTCGTTCTTTGAGCGCCGCGCCCAGCGGATGAATTCATGGCAGTAGACGAAGACCCAGCGCGCTACAACACGACGGCGGAAGTCGTCCGGTGCGGTGCCCGCGAGCACGCTGGCGGCGGCCATCATCTGCGCGCAGTAGCGCGCCTTCAGCGCCGTCTCAGAGTACTGGGGCATTCTCAGAGCTTGCCAATCTGCGGAGCGCTAGCTGTCGCAGGGAGCGCTCGTCGGCAGCTGGCACCACGTCGCCATCCTCCGGATTATGGCCCGCTGCGACTGACGCAAGCCCGCGCACTGGGCAGGTTCCAGGAGTTACCCGACGACCGTCGTCGCAAGGCAGCGGCCTTCCAATGAGCCTGCGCCGAAGCCGACTCGCCCGACTGCGAGAAACGGCAGATATCCTCGCCCGGTGTCCCAATTGGAGCAGAGCTGGCGCCAGGAGGGGCGGTTCTGGCTGCCGGGATCGGAGGCGAAGGTCTGTGGATGGATTGACTACGCACCTAATCGCGGGATCGCGGTGCACCTCCTCGAGTCGCCGCTACCGGGGGGCGTCATGGACTCGGTTCACGTTGACGCCTTGTTTGGCGAGTCGCTAGACGGATGGCCGTGGTCGCTGATCGATGGCGAGCTGGTGCCCCCACGTCCGATCACGCCGAGTAACGCGCACACCGCCGATCTCCTCTTCGAGACGATGCTCCGAGGCGGCCACATCACCGATCCCGAGCGGGCCACAGGGCGCATGGCGCATGTCGCACTTCATGGCCTGCGAGATCTGCTGCGTGGAGGAGGATTTGGCCCGGCGCTCCTGCATGTCACCGCCGATCACGAGTCCAATGACCAGCTAATTGTCGAGATGCCGTGGGGGTCGCTCCAGCTTGTTGCGGCAGGGATGCAGACAAACTGGAGCCGAGACGAAACACGGATCGCGGTCAACGCCCACGCCCAGATGCAGTTCACCGAGCCATTGCCACTGCCCGCCATCGATGCACTGATCGAGCCCCTGCGGGATCTCGTGATCTTTGCCAGCACCCAGCCTTCGTATGTAACTGCGCTCACCTTGCTGGATGACACACAGAGTCCGCAGGCAAGACCTTGCGAATACAAGGTGATCCGCCGGCCCGAGAGCAGTCCTCAGGCCGCTCGTCCTTCGCGACCACCCCTGCTACTGAACCTCGCGACCATCCCCGACGTCCATGACACGATCCAGCGCTGGTTCGAACTTCGCGAGAACCTTGGACCTGTATGGCGACTTTTCTTTACAACACCGGTGGACCCCAGGTTGACGCCCGAGTCGCAACTGCTGAACCTAACCGCGTTCGCGGAGGGCTATCATCGGACGCTCCACGACGAGCCACCGCTCTCAGACGAAGACGCTGCGGTGTCAGTGCAGGTAATGCTCAACGCGCTTCATGACGAGGACCACCGAAACCTGTTCCGCGGCGCGCTCAGCCACGCAAACAGTCAGTCGCAGCGCGCGCGAGTCCGCTTGCTTGCCAAGCGGGCGATATCGGCAGTGACCGATTGGCAGCTGGATGTGACTCGCTTCACGACCGAGTTGGCCGACACCCGCAACTGGCTGACCCACTGGGGCGAGCGCGGGCACCATGTCTGCGAAGGCGAGGATCTGTCGCGTCTTGTAGGTCAGCTCTATTTCGTGCTCGCCACGAACGTGCTCCTTGATGTGGGCCTCGATCCAGCTGACGTAGCTGCGCAGATGTTGCCGCGCCTCCAGTTGGTGGGCTGCCCATAGGCGCTTCATCCGCTAGGCGGTGCATTCGGGCCACCAGCGGCTCGGCGCAAAGCGACCTGGTCCGCCGGGCGCTCAGAAGTCGCGGTAGATCAGACCGTGCTCATCAACCGTCAGGCCGATCAGTTCGGAGATCGCCACCGGCCTCAATTCGTCCGCGGTGCGTTCGACCGCCGCGAACGCCAGCAGTGTCGAGCCGGGGTTGCCAGCGTATAGCCGCACGGCGGTCGTGAAGCTCTCGCCGGCCTCAAGGTGTACCCCCGCCTCCGTCCCATAGTCGATCGCCACCGGATCTTTCAGCCACTGCGCATTTACCTCCCAAAACGCTTGGGCGAGCTCGCCGGCTGAGATCTCGAACACCTCCGCGACCTCCTCGATGTACGTCTCGAGGGCCAGTTCGGGAGCGTCCGGCGTGAGTACGCGCAGCTCAACCTCCGGGTCCACCCCGGCGGTCACGGTCGACTCCATGCTCGCTGTGCGCTGGCCGGTCTCGACATCAAGGCGCGCAGGGATCGGTATGCCGATTGCGGCCCCCAACGGGCCGAGGTCGACGTGCATCCCTCCACTCGGCCCCTTGGAAGCGTTGCGCACGTCAGCATCGGCAAATACGTCGAGCGGCCCCGACGCGCCCCCATGCGGCTCGCGCCCGACGTAGCGCGACGCACGGATCGATTTCTGCAGTGCCTGCCGGGCGCGCCACTCGACGCTGAGAGCACCCTTGCCCGACGGCACAGCGGCATTGGAGTCGATCGACAGGTTGGTCACGTAGGCGCCGGGGGAGCGGAACAGCTTCCGGAGTGCCCTGGCGATCGCGTGCTCGGCGATCTGAAACACCTCGACGTTGGTGTCGGGGTCCGTCCACCCCTCGACCCACAGGCGCACGGGCGATCCAGGGCTGACTGCTGAGACGACCCCCTTCGCCTGCTTGTACCAGCGGATGGCTGGACGCGCCATCCTGCGACACTATTCGAGTTGTCGATTTCTGGTCAAGTGGCCTTGGCGGGCGAGGTAGGCTCAGCAACGGGTCAACCGACACAACGCGCCGCGACGCAGCTTGAGGAGATTTAGAGCAGCCAGTCAAGCGAGGACGGCTGCGGCTCTGAGATCTCGGCGTGACGATGATCATGGCCGCGTCGGTCTTGGCACCACTTTTCGCCTTATTTGTGACGTCCGATGTGGTGCGCGCACGTGCGAGCGGGCGCGGAATGGCCGAGGCGTTCGTTGACCGCTGCCGTCGCGGCTGGGCTTAGCGCGCTTGGGGCGCTGGTTCTCGTCCGATGCCCAGGCGCAAAAGGAAGCTTTGATGCCGAAACTCCTGACACCGCCGGCGCTCGACATCGACGGCTCTGCCGCTGGATGAGGGCTCGCGGCGGGGTGCAAAACGGGGTGCAATCTGAGCAAAACTGGGGAGTACCGCGGCGCACAAGAATGGCTCTAGAAAGCCAAATCAGTACCCATCAACCCCCCCTAGGGCTTCCTCAGGGGCCTTTATGTCCAGGGAAGCTTGCTCGACGTGAACGTCACGCCGGCTGCGGGGTACTTGGCCGGCCCGGTGATCCCACTCCGCTCCTGGTTCTCGAGCCGATTGTTCTCTGCGGGGGTCACGCACACGACCGTCCGCAGCCGATCCATCGCGCCCAGCCAGAGCTCGAGCGTGTCGTTGCGGTGCAGGTCGTCCTCGGTCAGCGAGTAGACGTGGTCGGCATGGAGCGCGTCGAGCGACGCGTTCTTCGGCACATGCGCGGCGCCGTAGGCGTCGATGACCCTCTGAGCTTCCGCCGAGCGGATCTTGGTCGTCTGAGAGCGGTTTGTGTTTCTCCGTCGCAACTCGTGCTTGATGATGCGCAGGGCATCGGTGGCCATGAGCTCGTGGTCTCGGACCGCCCGCGCGAGAACGTTGGCGACCGCTGCGGCTCGACGATCGCGATCGGACAGCGGCGCCGCGTCCCGGTCAAGCATGACCGACGGAGTGCGCCGGGGAGTCACGCATCTAGGGGCCGACCGTTGCTACGACCGGCGAGGGACTTTCGATCGACTCTCCCGCCGACATGGCTTCTGGGTCTGGTGTGCCACCAGTCACCGGGTCTCCGCTCGGTGGCGCCGCGCTCGTCCCGCCGGTGTCCGGTTGCGGGGGCGCCGACGGTGGAGTCATCCTCGCTGGGACCGGCGGTTTCGTATGGTCCGAGCGGGGGGCGAGACGCTCCGTCGGCTGCAGCTTGCGTTCAGCTACCCTCGCCACCGGGGCTTTCGCGGGTTCGACTGGTCCAACGTTCACCTCCACCACAGCGCTGCCGGGCTTCGAGAGGCGCACGTTTATTTTCAAGTGTGCGTCGCGCTCCGGGGCCGGCGGGCGCACCGGCGGCAGCGCCGGCGGCGCGGTCTGGGCCAATCCACAATCCAACCCATCCGTGAGCACCGAAGGCGCATGTTCGGCCGCACTGGCCGGGACGATTCGGGGGCAGGCGGCGGCAGCGCTGATCGCCGTCTTCTGGCGCGCCTGGACGTGGCTGTTCAGCAACCATGCCGCGCCGAAGATTACGAGTTGCGCGCAGCAGACAACAATGCACCGGGCCGCGAGCGGCGTGCCCGCTGCCCAGTTGATCGCGACGGAACCGAGCATCAAACCGACAACGATCAGGATCACCGCCAGCACCAGCCAGGCCCACCGCCAATGCGCGATCGTCACGACAAGAGCCAGCGCGCCAAGCACCCCCGCGCACACCTTGTAGATCGTCTTCAGTCGCGAGACCAAAGCAACCAACCCCGTGGGCATACGGTCACGCGCAGGCGCTGTGCCGCGCGACACGGTTCGCCGCCCGGACGTTCTGCTCGCCGCGGGTGCCGTGCGCGGCAGCTCGTTACTCAACGTCGGCGTTGCAGGTAGGCCTGAGGGTGTTGTTGGGGTCGCCGACACCATCGGCCGCAAGACTGGCGAAGCGGGTGCCGTCGGCGTCACGCCTGCCTGCGGCCACGCGCGCGCCTTCGCCGCTGCCCCGCGGCAAATCGAGGATTGACGCGGCGACCACTCGTTAGAGCGTTCGCGGCTCAGAATCTGGCCGAGCCCCAAGCGCAAACGACCCTGGACCGATGTGTGGGACCCTGGGTTAGCCGGCCTGGCCACTTCGTCCGCTCCATCCCTCGGGTGCTGAACACCTCGGTCGAGCGATACGCACGGGTGCACACGCGGGAGGCACACCGGCGAGGACGAAGTTTGCTGAGTTCACGGCTCGGGTCGACTCTCCTGCGGAGACGTTCACGACGGGGCGGGGGAGGGCCATGTCGGTCATGGAATGTGAACTCCGAGCCGCAACTATGGCAAACAAGCTGGGTTATGTCAAGCAGCATACGGCGCTTGAGCAAACTTTCTTCCGTAAGTCTCGGTTTTTGCTGCCCGTGATTAGCTCAGAGGCAGTGGCTGGTTTCGGTGTCGGAGGCAGTGGCCTTTTAGAAATGGGCTATCTCGCTTCGGTCAGGCCAACTGTGTAATGATTGGTTTTTGTCTAAAGCCCATTATGTCTGCTGCCGAGACGAATTGAGATGCCGCCGCTTGAACGCAACGAACAGGTCGTGCTCGACCTTCTCGCGGGAGAGCCGAACGGCCTCACGCGGACTGAGTTGCGACAGCGATCGCACCTGTCCAAACCAACCATCCAAGGGATCGTCCACGCGCTCCGTCGTGCCGAGCTGATCACCCGGGTACGGGATCCGCGGGTGGAGAACGGCGACGCGCCCACCGGGCGGCCCGCGGAGCGCTGGGTCCTGGCCCGCCAGGCCGGGCTTGTGATGGGGCTCGATCTCGGTCACGGGCATGCGTTCGGTGCGGTGGCCGATCGGTCAGGGAGTGTGCTCGGCGAGCTTGAAGAGAACCGGAATCTGGACGTGGACAGGATCGGAGCGCCCGCGCTGGGTATTGCGGTCGACCTGCTCGCCCAGGCGCTTAAGAACAACGGTGCTTCCGAAACCGACGTGCATGCCGTCGGCGTCGGCATCCCGGCCGCGATCGACGACCAGGGGCGAGTGCTGTTTACCGACTACCTGCCTACATGGGCGACCGTCGACATCCCCGGGGAGCTGCACGCACTCCTGAGCGAGCGGTTCCCGAGGATGCGCCTCGCGCCCAAGAACATTCGAGTCGAGAATGACGCGAACCTAGGGGCTCTTGGCGAGGGCCTAAACGGCGCTGCCAGCGGCCAGCGTGATTACCTCTACTTGAAGGCCTCTACTGGTATCGGGATGGGGCTCATCCTCGACGGCCGGATCCACCGTGGCGTCGACGGCGCCGCCGGCGAGTTCGGCCACGTCAGCGTCTCACCCATGGCGGATGAGCTCATCAAGTCCGAGATCAGGCGTCCGGTCGCAGAATGTCCGCGCTGCCGGAAGGTCAACTGTCTGGAGAACACGGCGTCGTGCGGCGCGATCGTACGACAGCTGCGGGCCACGGACCCCGCCTACCCGGCTGACCTCACGATTCAAGACGTCATCGCCAGAGCTCGCGACGACGTGAGAAATCACCCGCTTTGCATGCAGGCGATCGTTGAGGCGGGCATCCGTATTGGGTACACGCTGGTGGACGTCCTGCGCATCTACGCGCCCGAGTGTGTCGTCGTCGGAGGGCTCCTCGCCGAGGCGAAGGACATCCTTACAAAGCAGATCAACGAAGCCATCGAAGGCGCCAAGGGGATGCCGGCGACGAAGATCGTGATCGTCGAGTCCGATCGGATCATCCGCAGCGAGGTCGAGGGTGCGATCGCGCTCGCGTTGCAGGCCAAGACGTACCGCTCGACGCGACAGTAGGACGTCGCGTCACCCGCCAGGGCCTTGTGCTTGTACCGGCGGCTCGCCCCACTGATGTCCGTGGAGGGTCGCAACCGCCTAAGCCACCGCCGCTCGGGAGGAAGGCCTGCGGTGGCCTGAACCCTAGACTGTCGGAGCGCGCGGCCGCCCTCCCAGCCCGATCTGTCGACAACTCGCCATAGCGGGCGCTCCATCGGTACGTTGGGCCCGAGAGGATGATTGGGCGGGGTGCAAAACGGGGTGCAATCTGAGCAAAACTGGGGAGTACCGCGGCGCACAAGAATGGCTCTAGAAAGCGCAATCAGTACCCATCAACCCCCCCTAGACCTTCCTCATAACCCGAAGGTCGCGGGTTCGAATCCCGCCCCCGCTATCGAGGCCGACCAGGGCGTAGGACTTGCAAGAGCCCTGCAAACCGGCCGACTGAGGGCGAAGGCCACCGCGAGGTGGCCTTCGTCGTTGAGGCGTTTGGGTCGTGATCGGGCTCTGCCCCACCTACCGGGCCGAAGTGCGAGCGATCGAACCGCGAGGGCGGTCGTGTCGCTATGGTCGGCGCCATGCCGATCCAACGCATGGACCACGTGGGCATCGTCGTCGACGACCTCGCCTCCGCGACGGCGTTCTTCGTCGAGCTCGGACTCGAGCTGCAGGGCGAGGCCTCGGTTGGCGGCGATCGGGTGGACCGTGTGCTGGGCCTCGATGGTGTCCGGGCGGAGATCGCGATGATGCAGACGCCGGACGGCCACGGGCGGCTGGAGCTGTCGAAGTTTCACGCGCCGTCGGGCCAGCGCGGTGATCGGGAAGCGCCGGCGAACGCGCCGGGCATCCGCCATGTGTCCTTCGCAGTCGACGATCTCGAGGGCGTGGTCGCTGGCCTGCGAGCACGCGGCGCCGAGCTCGTCGGCGAGGTGGAGCGTTACAGCGACATCTATCGGCTCTGCTACGTCCGCGGCCCGGAGGGGATCATCGTCGAGCTGGCCGAGCGGATCGGCTGAGGGCTGGGGCCGGCTGCCAACCGCCCCCGCAGTCCGAGCGGCATGACGTTTTAGCCTTTGCTAAAATAACGACGATGCCGCGAGCAGCAGCCAGTGAAGACGTCTTTCACGCGATCGCCGAGGGCAACCGGCGCGTTCTGATCGACCTGATGGAGCCTGGACCGCGGGCGGTTGGCGAGCTCGTCAACGCCTCGGGGCTGTCCTACTCGACGACGTCTCAGCACCTGGCGGTCCTCCGGCGTGCCGGGCTGGTGAGCAGCCAGGCCGCCGGACGGCAGCGCGTCTACCGGCTCCGTCCGGCCGCACTGCGCGAGGTCTACGATTGGTCGGCTCGCTACAGGGAGTTCTGGCGGACGCGTTTGGACGCCTTGGGCGACGTCCTCGAGGAGAGCGATGAGGCTTGATATCGCGATGGACGAGCTGCTCCCCGGGCCGGTCGAGCGGGTGTGGCGCGCGTTCACCGATCCGCAGATGCTCGCCCGTTGGCTGATGGCGACCGATGACTTCGAGCCGCGCGTGGGCGCGAGCTTCGTCCTGCGCGACGAGAGCCCAATCGGCTGCGGCGAGGTCCACTGCCAGGTGCTCGAGCTCGCGCCGCCGCATCGCCTCGTGTGGTCGTGGCGCGCCGCCGATGACCCTGCGACGACGCGCCTGGTCATCGAGCTGGAGGCTGACGGCGACGCAACGCGGCTAAAGCTTCGACACACCGGCGAGTCCGACGAACCCACGATCACGGGCACCACCGCGGGGTGGACCCGCAAGCTCGAACAGCTGGTCGAGGCGCTCGCGCCGGCCAGCACCGAGATGGCCACGAAGGGAGCCAACGATGGATAAACCGCTGCACACGACTCGCTTTCCGGGTGAGTCGGATCAGTATCGCCGCGCGCGCGACGAGCTGCTGCAGGCCGAGATCGAGCTGCGCCGCAGCGGCGAGATGGTCGCGGCCCAGCGTCGCACGCTTCCGCTCGGCGGCGAGGTGCCGACGGACTACGTCTTCAAGGCCGCCACCGACGAGGGCGGCACGCGCGAGGTGCGCATGTCCGAGCTGTTCGCCGACGGGAAGGACACGCTGTACCTGTACAGCTTCATGTTCATCGCCGACGCGGACGGCGTGCCCCTTGCCGCGGCGTGCCCGGCGTGCACGTCGATCATCGACGGGCTCGACGGCGAGGCGCCGCACATCTCCCAGCAGGTCAACATCGCGATCTCAGCCAAGGCTCCGATCGAGCAGCTCCGTGAGCACGCGCGCCGTCGCGGCTGGCGTCACATCCGCCTGCTCTCGTCGGCCAACTCGACGTACAACCACGACTACAACGCCGAAACGCCTGATGGCTCACAGAGGCCGGTCGCGAGCGTGTTCGTTCGCCGCGACGGCAAGATCCACCACTTCTGGAGCAGTGAGCTTGCGTTCGCGCCCAGCGATCCCGGCCAGCACCCACGGCACGTCGACTACATGTGGCCCGCGTGGAACGTCCTCGACACGACCCCCGGCGGTCGGGGCGACTGGAAGCCTCAGCTTCAATACGGCTAGTGATGGATCGGCGAGCTTCAGCCGCGCAGCCACGTGCGCCCGCGTTTCCGCCCGCCGGCGGGTTGCGCTTCGCCACGAGGCGACTCGCAGTCGCCGCCGGATTGCTGGCACTCACCGGACTCGCCTGGATCGCCACCGCCCAGCGGATGATCGGCATGGACGCCGGCCCTTGGACGGACCCGGGCACGCTCGGCTTCTTCCTGAGCACGTGGATCTTGATGATGACCGCGATGATGCTGCCGGCACTCACGCCGGCGGCTTTGAGGCATGCCGATCTGCTGCGCGCGCGCCGGGCGCCCGGCCGCAGCGCGCGCACCGACGCCACCGCGCTGTTCGTCGCCGGCTACCTCGCGGTCTGGGGCGTCTTCGGCCTCGTCGGCTACGCCGTGCTCGAGGCGGGCCGCTCGCTCGACGGCGGCGCCCTCGGGTGGCATCAAGCCGGACGGTGGGTCGCCGCGGGTGTGCTGCTCCTCGCGGCCGCCTACCAGCTCACGCCTGCGAAGGCCGCTTGCCTTTCACGCTGTCGCGAGGCGCGCGCGTCCATCGACGCGAGGCTCGGTGACAATCGCCGCGGCGCTCTGCTGATCGGCGCGCAGCACGGCGCCTGGTGCCTCGGCTGCTGCTGGGCGCTGATGGCTGCGCTTTTCGCGCTCGGTGCGATGAGCGTCGCGTGGATGGTCGTCGTCTCTTTGCTGATCGCGGCCGAGCGACTGCTCCCGTGGCGGCGTCTCACCGCGATCGGCGTCGGCTCGGTGCTCATCGCGTTGACGATCGGCCTTGCCGCGGCGCCAACGCGCGTGCCAATGCTGACGATTCCTGCCAGTCACGCAGCGGCTGCGGCGATGGGCATGTCGCCGACCGACGGCTCGTCGATGAGCGACAACCCGCCGATCCGGACCACGCGCTAGCGCTCGGCCCCCCTCAAACCTCGATGGCGTCGCCGAGCCCGACGGCGACGACGCGCTCGCTGGCCGCGACGACACGCTCGAGCGCGTCGGGCACCGGCTCGTATATGTCGGCCAGCGCGTAGCCGTCGTAGTGGATCGGCACGAGCCGCTCCGCGCGCAGAAGCTCGGCCGCGAGCGCCGCCTGCTCCGGGTCCATCACGCCCGGCAACGGGCTCGGCGGCCTGCGATGGGCGAACGTCAGCCGCGCGCCATTGATCGGCGCGAGCACTGCGTCAGGCGCGCCGAAGCGCTCGGAGATCCGCCACCACCAGCAGTGGAACATCGTGTCGCCGAGGTGCAGCACGCGCTTGCCGTCGGCCTCGATCAGCCATGAGACCTGCGGATCGCCCGCGCCGTCGACGGCGGGGAGCGCCGTCAGCGTGAATGGTCCGACGGTCTCGCTCGCCCACGGGGCGACGTCCTTGCGGGCGAGGCCGGCCGCGGAGAGCTCGTGGTCAGCCTGCGCCACCGCGAGCTGCTCGAGGCCGTCGCCGCCATAGCCGCACGGCTCGAGCACCGGTGCGCCGGGCGCGAGCGCAGCGGCCAGGGCCACCGCGTCGGCATGGTCGCGATGGAGGTGCGTGACCATCCCGGCGAGCGCTCCCGGCGTCGCCGCGACGACGTTCGGAGGCGAGCAGTCGCGCGCTCGCTCGCCCAGCGGTGCGAAGACCGCGCCGGCGTCGTTCAACGGGTCCACGACGACGCGCTCGCCGTGAGCTTCGACCTCGACGCCCGCCCATCCCAGCGATCTCACCCGCATCTGAAGCCTCCTCGGCTCGTGGTCATACAGCACGATCGTTCGTTAACGGCTCGGGAATATACAGTGCGACCGTTCGTTCTGTAAAACTGGGACGATGCCGCGTCGCTCCGTAGCGCAGGTGGATGCCGATCGCGGGGTCACCCTGCGCGCGGCCGTCGACCTCGCATCGGTCATCGGCCTTGAAGGCCTCACGGTCGGTCGCCTGGCCGACGAGCTGGAGATGAGCAAGAGCGGCCTCGTCGGCCGGTTCGGCAACAAGCAGAATCTTCAGCTCGCGACGCTCGAGCTCGCCGTCGAGATGTTCCGGGCGACGGTCTATGAGCCGGCGATCGTCGAGCCCGCCGGGCGTGCCCGGCTAGTCGCGATCTGCGAGCGCTGGATCGGGTACCTCGGCGAGCCGTGCTTTCCCGGCGGGTGCTTTCTGACGAGCGCATCGGTCGAGTTCGACGCGCGCGAGGGTCCGATCCACGACGCGGTGAGGGTCGCGCTCGATCGCTGGCAGCGCGTCCTCGAGGCAGAAATCGCGACCGCCATGGCCTCGGGTGAGCTCGCCGCCGACGGCGACCCCGCCGACGTCGCGTTCACGCTCAACGCGATCGCGGTCGGGACCAACTGCGACTACCAGCTCCGGCGCGACCCGCGCGCGCTGCAGCGCGGTCGCCGCGCGATGGCGTCGCTGCTCGCGCCCGCGTGACGCCGCAGCCGAGCTACAGCCGGATCACCGATGTCCCGGCCGGGGTCTCCTCCGACCCGTTGCGGGCGGCACGAAATTCGGCGCGCAGGAGCAGGTAGGCGATGCCGCCGCCGACGATCGGAACGAGCAGGCCGACGGCCTGGTAGAGCACGACCGCTGCCACCGCGGCGTCGTGGCCGACGCCGTAGACGATCAGCATGCCGACGATCCCGGCGACGGTGCCGAGGCTCGCCGGGAGCGGGAGCGAGCCGCCGAGCGCGCCGATGATGTAGGCCATCACGACGACCCCGAAGGTCGGCTGCGGATGTGCGTGGATGGCGATGAGCGCGGTGTAGAGGACGAGCACGTCGAAGCAGAGGTAGCCGAGCGCGCCGACCACGCTTCGGAGCCCCGCGCGATGGACGAGCAGCCGGCCGGTATCCTGGACCGCGTCCGCGAGGGTGGTGATCGTGGCATCGATCCGTCGGTGTATGGACCGCGCGGGAGCTCGGCGCGTGGCGCGGGCCGCGGCGAGCAGGGCGGCGGCGATCCCGAGCGCCGCCAGCGCCGCGGGCAGCAGCGTGAGCGCGAGGTTCCCCTCGCCCGACAGGACTCCGATGGCGAGCCCGACGCCGATCACCACCAGCGCGACGGCGTCGATCGCGGTGTTCAGGAAGCTGAGGCTCAGCTGGCGCTCGGCGACGAGCTTGAACGGCATCCCGAGTCGATGCAGCAGCCAGGCGCCCGCGCCGACGCTCGACAGCGAGCCGCCGGGCACGAACATCCCTGCGCCGAGCTGCGCCCACGCAAGCCGAACGTCGATCCGCCCGTTGCCGTCGCGGCCGAGGCGGCTGTCGGGGTCGACGATCGAGTGCCAGGAGATCACGAACCCGGTCTCTGAGAGGACCTCGAGCACGAGCACGGCGGCCAGCCACGGGAGACTCAGCCGTTCGAGGTCTTCCAGCGTTTCCCTCAGCCCCGGGATCAGCTTGATCACCAGAATGGCGAGGATCAGATAGCCGACGAGCCTCAGGCCGGCCTTGCGTAGCCAGCGCTCGCCGGCGCGCAATGCGTGGGCAGTCGCGTGGTGGGAGACACGCGGCTCGGGCGCGCGGATTCCGGCTGGATCGCGGTCGATACCGCGCGAGGGCGGCATCGCTCGATCTTCGTCGATCTGAGCGTCGGCCGCTCGCCTACCTCCACTCCGCGCCGTCGGCGTGTCGTGCTGTCGCCTCGCCGCGGAGGCGCGCGACGAGCGCGTCGATCAGCGCCGCCTGCCCGCGCACGAGCTTGCGCCGGGCCGCGTCGCAGTCGAACCACGCGACGCGGTCGATCTCGGGGAACTCCCGCTGCGCGCCCGATCCGCGCGGCCATTCGATCGCAAACGTGTTGCTGACGAGCCGATCGGGGTCGAACTCGCCCTCGATCGCCCACGCGATCACGCGCTTGCCGCTGCGCTGGCGCACCTCTCCGAGCTCGAGCGGCTCGCCGGGCGGCGGCGGCGATCCGGTCTCCTCCTCGAACTCGCGCCGAGCCGCGGCGTAGGGCTCCTCGCGGTCGTCGTATTCGCCCTTGACGATCGACCACGCGCCATCGTCCTTGCCCGCCCAGAACGGGCCCCCCATGTGCGCGAGCAGCACCTCGAGCGACCCGTCGCCGAAGCGGAACGGCAGCAGCCCGGCGCTCGTCTTTGCCTTGCTGGACACGGCGTCGCTTCAGCTATACCAAGAGAGGTTCATCGATTTCAGTTGGAAGGACGCCAAGCCATGACCGACAGGCCGATCAAGCAGCCGGGCCCCGACCACCCGATCACGATCGAGACCAACCCTTCGCGCGTCGTCGTGACCGTCGCGGGGCGCACGATCGCCGACACGCGCAACGCGCTGACCCTGCGTGAGGCGGGCTATGCGCCGGTGCAGTACATCCCGCTCGCAGACGTCGACCGCTCGCAGCTGCAGCCCAGCGATCACGAGAGCTACTGCCCGTTCAAGGGCGACGCGAGCTACTACAGCCTGCCGGCCGGCGGCGAGCGCTCGGTCGACGCGGTCTGGATCTACCGCGAGCCGTTCGCGGCCGTCGCAGCGATCAAGCACCACGTCGCGTTCTACCCCAACCGAGTCGACTCGATCGCCGAGCAGGAGCCCGTCGGAGCCTGAGCCTGCGCGAGTCCGTTGGAGGGCTCAAACTCTGTGTCGTGGATCCGGTGCAGTGGCTGAGCGAACGCGACCGCGACTTCGCCGCGCTTCGGCGAGCAGGGCGCGCGGCGATCGTGATGCCGTCGATGTTCGCGCTGGGCGACGAGGTGATCGCCAACCCGATCCTCGCGACGTTCGCGGCGTTCGGCTCGTTCGCGATGCTGCTGCTGGCGGACTTCAGCGGGCCGCTGCGCGAGCGGCTGCAGGCGCAGGCGGCGCTGGCGCTCACGGGACTCGTTCTGGTGACGCTCGGGACGCTCGCTTCAGAAGCGGTCTGGCTTGCGGTCGTCTCGATGGCGATCGTCGGCTTCGCGGTGATCTTCGCCGGCGTCGTCAGCTCGGTCCTGGCCAGCGCGACGACGTCGCTGCTGCTGGCGTTCATCCTGCCGGTGACGCTTGCGGGAGGAATCGCGTCGCTGCCGGACCGACTCGCCGGGTGGGCGATGGCAGGAGCTGCAGCCTTCGTCGCGGTCGCCGTGCTGTGGCCGACCCCTCGCCGCGACGGGCTGCGGGCGGCGGCGACGACCGTTTGCCGGACGCTCGCGACCCAACTGCGTGCGGACGTCACGTACATGCTCGGCGGGCGCGACGAGTCGCTCGCGCGCGACCACGACCATGCCGTCGAGCTGGCTGGCGAGGCGCTCGCGACGATGCACTCTGCGTTCCTCGCGACGCCCTACCGACCGGCGAGCCTCAGCACGTCGGGGCGGACGATCGTGCGGCTGGTCGACGAGCTGAACTGGCTCGGGGCGACCATGTCACAGTCGGTGCTGCCGCCGCGCGTGAAGGGCATGGACCATCCCGCGCTCGCGGTCAAGGTCGCAGCCGCGACGGCGCTCGAGGCCGGGGCGGACGTGCTCGACACGCACGCCGGCGCCTGTGGTGAGCTGCACGAGGCGGCCGGCGATCTCGATCGGGCGCTCGCCGACGCGGCGAGCGGAGCGACCGCCTCGGTCGGGGTCGACGGCGCCGGCGAGCTCGCGTCGGGCGAGGTGATCAACGCGCTTGACCCCAGCTTCCGGGCGCAGGTGATCGGCGTCGAGGTCAGCAGCATCGTGCGCAACATCGACCTCGCTGCGGCGGCCGAGCGCCGCAGCTGGCTGGACCGAGTGCTCGGGCGCGAGCCGACGGGGCTGATCGGCCAGCTGAGCGTCGCCCGGCGGCGGGCGATCTCGCACCTCGACCGCAACTCGGTGTGGCTGCACAACAGCGTGCGGGGCGCGGCGGGGCTTGCGCTCGCCGTGCTCGTCGCGACCGAGACGGGCGTCCAGCACTCGTTCTGGGTCGTGCTCGGGACGCTGTCGGTCCTGCGCTCAAACGCGTTGAACACGGGGCAGAACGTGCTTCGCGGGATTCTCGGCACGATCGCCGGGTTCATCGTCGCCGGGGGGCTGGTCGAGCTGATCGGGACCGACACGACGCTGCTGTGGTTCCTGTTGCCGCTGGCGATCCTGCTCGCCGGCGTCGCGCCGGCGGCGATCTCATTTGCGGCCGGTCAGGCGGCGTTCACGCTGACGCTCGTATTCCTCTACAACATCATCCAGCCGGCCGGCTGGAGGGTCGGGCTGCTGCGCGTGGAGGACATCGCGCTCGGCTGTGCGGTGAGCCTGCTCGTCGGGCTGCTGTTCTGGCCGCGGGGCGCCGGCGCCGCGCTGCGGCGCGCGCTGGCCGACGCCTACCGAGAGAGCGCGGCATACCTCGCGGGCGCGGTCGACTTCGGCACGCGTCGCTGCGACGCCCGCGCCGAGGCGCTCGAGGCGCCGGCTGAGGAGGCCGTGCGCGCGGGCGCCGCGGCGAGGCGCCTGGACGACGCGTTTCGCAGCTTCCTGGCCGAGCGCGGCGCCAAGCCGCTGTCGCTCCCGGAGGTCACGACGCTGCTCTCGGGCGCCGGCGGGCTGCAGCTCGCTGCCGCGGCTGTGCTCGACCTGTGGCAGCACGAGGACGGCGACGCGCAGGGCGATCGCACGGGCGCCCGTCGTGAGCTGCTGCGCACGAGCGAGGTCGTCAGCGGCTGGTATGACGATCTCGCCGCGAGCCTGCTCAGCCGCGACGATCCGCGCGCGCCGCTCGATCGCGACGAGGCAGCGGATGGGCGGCTGGTCGACGCGGTCCGCGCCGATCTGCGCAGCGACGGCGGCGAGGCGACGGCGACGGCCGTGCGGATGATCTGGACGGGAGACCACCTCGACGGCGCCCGTCGGGCCCAGCAGCTCGTGATCGAGCCCGCGCGCCACGCGGCGCACGCCTGAGCCGGTGCCACCGCGGCGGGAGGGCTTTCAGACGGTCACGATCGGGGGGCGTGACGGCGAGCTGCAGGCGACGTTCGCGCCCGGCGCGGGGATGGTGTGCTGCTCGCTGCGCCATCGCGGCGACGAGCTGCTGGCCCAGCGCGACGGGGTGCGCGCGTACGCCGAGCGCGGCAAGACGATGGGCATCCCGCTGCTGTACCCCTGGGCCAATCGGCTCGCCGGCTTCGGCTACCCGACGGCGCATGGCGAGGTGCGCCTGTCGCCCGACGACCCGCTACTGATGCACGACGAACACGGCCTGCCGATCCACGGCGTGCTCCCGGGAGCGCTGCCGTGGGAGCTCGAAGAGGGCGACAGCGGCGGCGAGCGGTTGCGCGCGCGGCTGCGCTGGCGATCGCCGGAGCTGCTGGCGATCTTTCCGTACGAGCACGAGCTCGAGCTGAGCGTGAGCGTCGCCGGCGTGACGCTGCTCGTCGAGACACGCGTGCGCGCGTCCGGGCGGGAGGGGGTGCCGGTGTCGTTCGGCTTTCACCCGTACCTGTCGCTCGGCGATTGCGACCGGCGCGGGTGGGAGATCGAGCTCCCGGTCAGCAGGCGCCTGGCGCTCGACGAGCGGATGATCCCGACCGGCGCGAGTGAGCCGTTCGATGACCGTCGCTTCGTGCTCGGAGACGGCGCGTGGGACGACGCGTTCGCGGGCGTCACCGAGCCGCCGGTCTTCAGGGTGGGCGCCGACGCTGACGGCGCCCGTAAGGCTCCGGCCCGGGCGATCGAGCTCGAACTGCGCGGCGGCTTCCCGTATGCGCAGCTCTACGCTCCGGCCGGCGAGAGCTTCGTCTGCTTCGAGCCGATGACCGCGCCGACGAACGCGTTGCGCAGCGGCCACAGCCTCCCGCACGCCGGTGCGGGAGAGCTGTTCTCGGCCGCTTTTGCGATCGTCGTCGGACCGGGAGCGTGACCTCAGCTGGTCTGCACGACGAACAGTTTGTTGCCGTCCTGGTCGCGCAGGAAGAACATCGGCGGCACCGGGTCCCCCATTCGGGAGACCTCGTCGTCGACATCGACGCCGCGGGCTTTGAGCTCTGCGTGGTCGGCGTCGATGTTGCTCGTCGACAGCGCGATGCGCGTCTCGACGCCGACCGGTTCGCCCGGGCGCGGCTTGACGATCGCGATCGACGTGTCGGCGCCGGCGGGCGCGACTTCGACCCACCGGTCGCCGTTGCCGAACGGCACGTCGCTGCGCTTCTCCAGTCCGAGCTTGTCGCAGTAGAAGCTGATCGCACTGTCCTGGTCGCTGACGGGCACGATGACCGTTCCGACCTGGGTGATGTTGGTTGTCGTCTGCGTGTCGCTCATTTCGATCCTCCGGTCGTGGGTTGCGCTTGTTTGGACGCCCCGTCGTCCAGGATCTCATCGCTCGCGTGGAAGTCAACCGATCTCGGGCGCCGCGTAGGCTCTCGGGCATGAGGCAGGTCGTCCTCCTGCGCGGCGTCAACGTCGGCGGGCACAACAAGCTCGCGATGCCGGCGCTGCGCGCCGCGCTCGCGCAGGCGGGGATGCACGACGTCACGACGTACCTGCAGAGCGGCAACGTCGTGCTCGACAGCGCCGCCAAGCCGGAAGCGCTCGCCCGCGCATGCGCGGGCGTGATCGCTGAGCGCTTCGGCCTGCAGGTCGCCGCCGTCGCGCGTACGCGCGATGAGCTCGCCGCCGTCGTGGCGCACGATCCGCTCGGCGACGTGGCCGAGAGCGAGAAGCTCTACCAGGTCACGTTCTGCGCGAATGCGCTCGACGAGCCGAAGCTCGCGACGATCGCCGAGCGCGCGGTCGATGGAGAGCGGATCGTCGCACGGGGACGGGAGATCTACGCCTGGTTTCCGCACGGCGTCGGGCGCTCCAAGCTGGCCGCGCAGCTCGGCAGGCAGGACCTCGGCGTCGTTGCGACGGCGCGCAACTGGACGACCGTGACGCGGCTGCTCGCGCTCGCCGGCGAGTGAGCGTCTGGGGCTGCGTCGGCGACGGCAGCAGGCGGCCGACGATCGAGATCGACGGCGTCCGCTCCAGGACGGTCGCGGATCGTCCGATAAGCGCCTCATGAACACGTCCAGTGGGGGACGAATCGCTCGCTCTTGGCGGCTCTCGCGCGCGGCCTGGGAGGTCGTGCGCGGCGATCGCTCGTTGCTCGTACTCGCGGCGATCTCGGCGATAACGGGCGGAATCGGCCTCGCGCTGATCTTCATCCTCAGCGGCTCCTTCCGCAAAGGACACCTCAGGGGCGACGAACTCGCACTGTTCGCGCTGATCTTCGCCTACCCGCTGACGTTCGTCTCGGCCTTCTTCAACACCGCGATCGCCGCAGCGGCCGCCGCGGCGCTCGACGGGCGCCACCTGAGCGTCGGCGAAGCGCTCGCCGTGCCGATGCGCAAGCTCGGCACCGTCGCCGTGTGGTCGCTGATCGCGGCCGTCGTCGGCTTCGTGCTCGAGCAGCTCACCAACAGGCTGCCGCTCGGCGGCAGTATCGCCGCGCGGATCGTCGGCGTCGGCTGGTCGCTGGCCAGCCTGTTCGCGATCCCGATCCTGGCGCTCGAAGACTGCTCTGCTCCGGAGGCGCTCAAGCGCTCGGCCGGCGTCGTCAAGAAGCGCTGGGGGGAGGGCATCGGCGGCAACGTGATCATCGGCGCCTGGACGGTCATCGCGATCCTCGGCGTCCTGGTCGTGTTCGGGATCGCAGCCGTCGCCGCGAACGGCGTGCCCGCGGTGCGCGATGCGGTGATCGTCGCCGGCGTGCTCGCGCTGGCCGCGATCGTCGCGGTGCAGCTCGTCGTGCGCCAGACATTCGCCGTCGCGCTGTACCGCTACGCCGCCGGCGGCGCCGCGCCAGCACCGTTCGACGAGAACGACCTGCAGTCGCCGTTCGGTCGCAAGCGCGGTCGCTCGATCTGAGCCGGCCGTTCGGCGCGGGATATGTTGGCGCGCATGGCCGAACAGCAGGTCGCGATCCGCTGGGCGCGCGACGAGCGGGACGTCAGCGGCGCGTTCGCCCTACGCGAAGCCGTCTTCTACGGCGAGCAGAACGTTCCGCTGCAGGAGGAGCTCGATGAGCTCGACCGCGATGCCCAGCATCTCGTCGCGCTGGATCCCGGCGGCAGCGTGATCGGCACCTTGCGCCTGCTTTCGTTCGTCGACGAAGCCAAGATCGGGCGCGTCGCCGTCGCCGCCGAGATGCGCCGTCAGGGCATCGCCTTGCGGATGCTCGCGATCGCGCTCGCGCGTGCTCGCGAGCAGGGGTTTCAACGGGTCCGCCTCGCGGCGCAACTCCCCACTGTCGCACTCTACGAGCAGGTCGGCTTTGCCGTCGAATCCGAGCCGTTCGAGGAGGCGGGCATCCCCCACGTCTGGATGGGCCTCACGCTCAGCTGACGAGCTTGCGCTTCTGCGGATGGATGGTCTCGCCGCGAGCGAGCATCGCGACGAACTTCTCGATCCGGCGCGCGCGCGTGTCGGCGCGCTTGGCGCCGTCGATCCGCAGGATGACGGCGTAGCGGTTCTGGCTGGTGAGGATCTCGAACATCGCCCGTGCGCGCGGCTCGTCGTCGAGCGCTGCAGCGAGGTCGTCGGGCATCGCGATCGTCCGCTGGCCGGCATACGCGGCATCCCAGCGCCCGTCGGCCTGTGCCTCGGCGACCGCGCGCTCACCGGCGGGGTGCATCCGCCGCTCGCTGCGCAACCGCTCGATGTGCCCGACGTTGCGTCGTGACCACTGGCTGCGCGCGCGCCGCGGCGTGAAGCGCTGGCGGAAAGTCGCCTCGTCGCGGCGCTTGACCTGCCCGTCGATCCAGCCGTGGCAGAGGGCCTCGTCGAGCGCCTGCTCGTAAGAGAGGGTCGTCGGCTCAGTCGTGCCCTTCTTCGCGAGCACCAGCCAGACCCCGGGCTTCGCCGAATGATTCTCGGCAAGCCACGCTCGCCATGCCGCCGCGTCGCCCAGCAGCAGCTCTGCAAGCTCTTCGGGCACGCGCCGAGTGTCGCACGCAGGCGCCGGGTGACCTGCTGCCCGAGACGATGGCTGAGCGGCGTTGCCCACGCTGGACGTACGTTCGATCCGCGGCGGCGGCGGTAAGGGCGGCGGCCCCTCGACGCCGAAGAGACTCCCGAGAGCGTTCTTTCAAGGGAGACCGATGCCCGACACCGCCGACAAGACGATCACCCCGCCGCCGAAAGCGCCTGCATTCGGCGTGATCCAGACCCAGCCGGACGAGCGCACGAGCGTCATCGCGCTCGAAGGCGAGCTCGACCTCGAGCGTGCTCCAGCGCTGAAGTGGGCGCTCGTCGACTCGATCGACGCCGGGTTCAAGCAGCTGGTCGTCGACCTGACGCAGGTCCGGTTCATGGACTCGACCGCGCTCAGCGTGCTCGTCGGTGTGAACAAGAGCCTCGACGTCGGCGCGCGGATGGCGATCGTCTGCGTCAACGCGAACGTGCTGAAGATCTTCGAGCTCTCGGGGATGGACCGCGCGTTCGCGATCTTCGGAGATCTCGAGCAGGCGCTCGCACACGTTCGAGGAAACACGGCACGGATCGGGTGAGTGACGTGGGCGCCAGGGCGCGTGCGGCTCGTCGCGGCATCTCGGTCGCGACCCTCGCATGCCTCTGCGCGCTCCCGGCGCAGGCCTCATCGGCCGCGCACGCGGGCAACCTCCAGTCCGCCGTGGGCGCTTCGCCCGTGACCGTCGAACCGCCGAACGTCGGGCAGGCGCGCCACGCCGAACGCGCGGCGAAGGACGCCGGCGCGCCTGTGGCGCCCGTCGTCGCGCAGCCGCCGTCGCCGGTGCTGACAGAACCGGCGCCCGTCGGACGTAAGCGTCACGCTCAGCTGAATGCGCCCGCAGCGGCGCCGTCCGCCTCGAGCACGGCCGCCGCCGGTGCGTCGCCGGGCGCAAAGCGGGCGGCGTCGGCCGCGCACGGGCGCAAGCACGCGAGCGCTCCGAGCGCTACGAGCGTGGCGACGACGCCCGTCGCGGCTGTCGTCGACACCGCGGCTTCGGCCGTTCAGGGCGTCGAATCAACCGCGCGCAAGACCAAAAAAGGCGGCGGGAAGACCGGCGGGAAGACCGGCGGCAAGACGACGGGAGGCAAGAAGCGCAGGGAAACGGAAGGAACGACGCAGACCGAACCGACGGGATCGACCGAAGGCGGAACGTCCGGCAAGCACACGCAGACGACTCCCGCCACGGCCGAACCGGCGGCGACGGCGGCCACAGCGTCGGCGACGCCGCCCGCGACGCCGACAGGCGTCACCGCGGCGCCGATCGTTGCGCCGGCCGTCCCGTCAGCAACGGCGGCGGCCGCGGTCCCGGGATCGCACGCGTCGCGCGCTGCACGTCGCGCGGCCCACAGGCGCGGCGCTCCGCGCCACGCTGCAGCGACCGGCGCCGTAGCGGGCTCCGCGGTGCTTGCGCCGGCGACACCGCTGCTGGCGCCGAGCTCATCGGAACGCGGCGCGACGAGCCGCAGCCACCGGCGCTCCGGCGCGGCGCGGACCCACGCGCCGTCGAGCGAACCGGCGATCGTCCACACGATCACGCGGATCGTCAACGTCGTGCCCGGCCCGATTCGGATCCTGATCGCCGCGCTCGCCGCGCTCGCGCTCGCGCTCGGGCTGCGCTCGCTGCTGTCGGGCATCCGTACGCGGCGGCTCGTGCGCCAGCGCGGTGAGCTGCTCGCGGACGTTGGCCTGCTGCAGGCGGCGCTGCTCCCCGTCCCGCCTGCGCGGCTCGGCCCGGTCGGAACGTCGGTCGCCTACCGCCCGGCCGAGGGCCCCGGCGCCGGCGGTGACTTCTATGACGTGTTCGCACTCGAGGCGGGACAGCTGGCCGTGATCGTCGGTGACGTCTCCGGGCACGGGCGCGAGGCGCTTCCGCACACCGCGCTGATCCGCTTCACGGTCCGCGCGTATCTCGAGGCCGGGCTCGACCCGGCCACGGCGCTGCAGACGGCGGGCACGGTGCTCGAGCGCCAGCTCGGCGACTCGTTCGCGACGGTCCTCGCAGCCGTCTATCACCCGCGTGAACGCACGCTGACCTATGCCGCAGCGGGTCACCCGCCGCCGCTCGTGCTCGGCGAGCCCGACGCGTCGGGTGACCGACCCGCGATCGCGCCCGTGACTTCGTGCTCGGCGCCGCCGCTGGGGGCGGGCATGCGCACGGGCACGCGTCAGACGGTCGTCTCGATTCCGGGTCCGGCGCGGGTGTGCGTGTACACCGACGGCGTCAGCGAGGCGCGGATCGGCGAGGACCTGTTCGGCTCCGAGCGCTTGTCGCGGTCGCTCGCGGCGCTCCCGGACGACGCCGGCGCCGCGGAGCTGCTCGACAGCGTCGCCGCCCAGACGAGCGCGCGGCCCGACGACATGGGCGCGTGCGTGCTCGACATCCACGGCGGCTCCGGCGCACCGACGATCGTCCACGAGCACGTGGAGCTCGACACGCGAACGCTCGCCGACGTGCGCGTGCGCCGCTTCCTCGAAGACTGCGGTGTGTCGCGGACGGAAGCCGCGTCGACCGTCGAGCGGGCCGGGCGCGAGCCGGGGCACGCGTCGACGGTCTCGATCGATGTCACCCGCCAGGCGGGAGCCGCGCTCGTGACGACGCAGGGCGAGAGCTCGATTCGGGCAACAGCGCTTACGGCGGTGGGCGCATCATGAGGTCCGGCTCGTGAGCGCCAACCCGACATTCGCGCCCGACGCGGCGCTCGTGCTCGGCATCGCCGCGACGGCGATCCCGTTCGCCCGCACGCCCGAGGACCAGGCCGAGCGATGGCTGCGCCTGCTGCGCCTGCACGGGGAGGTGGGCGTCGCGCTGCAGTCGCTCGGCGTCAGCGAGGGCTCGCTCGACAACCGTCCTGCGCCACGTGAGCCCGCGTACCCCGGCGTGGGCGCGTCGGATCGGCCGGGCGCAGGCGCCCCCGAGCAGGGCGACGTGATCGCGATCGTCAGCGATCGCGCGGTCCAGACCGCCGTCGCGCGCGGCGCGAGCGGCGTCGGCACGACCGAGCTTTTGATCGCGCTGCTCGAGGTGTATGGCGAGGTCTTCGAGCGCACGCTGCGCGCGCACGGAACCGACGCCGACGAGGTGCTCGAGCGCCTCGCGGCCTAATCGCTTGTTGTCCCGGGCCGCTCCACGAGCGCGAGCGTGAATCCGTCATAGCCCTTCGCACCGACCGTCTGGATCGTCGTCGCGCTGACGCGTCGCGCGGCCTCGGAGTTGCCGCCGAGCAGCTCGTGCAGCCGGCGGTTGCCGAGCACGTCGGGCGTCTGGTTGGCAGGATCGACGAGCGCGCCGTCGCGGATCACGTTGTCGGCGACGATCCACGCGCCGGGGCGCGCGAGCCGCACGGCCCATTCGAAGTAGTCGGGCGTGTGTCGCTTGTCGGCGTCGATGAACACGAGGTCGAACGGCGGCGGGCGCTCGGCGGCGAGCACCGGGAGGGTCTCCAGCGCCGCGCCGACCCTGATCTCGACGGCCTCGCTGACTCCCGCGCGCGCGATGCTCGCGGCGGCGACCTCGGCATAGCGCTGGTCGCGCTCGAGCGTGATCAGACGGCCGCCCGGGGGGAGCGCGCGCGCGAGCCAGATCGCGCTGTAGCCGCCGAGCGTGCCGATCTCGAGGATCCGTCGCGCGCCGATCGAGCGCGCGAGCAGATGCAGCTGCTTTCCCTGGCTCGGCGTTACCGCGATCGTCGGCAGCCCCGCCGCGGCTGCGTCGGCGAGCGCCTGATCGAGCGCCCGATCGTCGTTCAGCAGGTGGCGCTCGACGTACTCGTCGACGGCGTCCCAGGTGCGCTGGCTCACAGCGGATGGGCCCTCGCGCGGGCGAGCAGCAACGCGAACAGGTGCTGCTGGGCTTCGGCGGGGAACGGTCGCAGGACGCTCGAGCTCAGGAGCGTCACCTCGGTCGGACCGTCGACGAACCCGAGGATGTCGAGATACAGCGGCACCTTGATGCCGCGTACGCCGAAGCTTGCGGTGACGCGCCATCCGAAGCCGCCGCTGGTGCCCGGCGCGGGCGGCGTGCCGGACTGGATCGTGACCGGCCCGACGGACGCGCCGCCGACGTGCTGCGCGCGAAACGCCCGTTCGAGGTAGCGCGAGAAGCAGCCGCGGACGTGCGCGCTGCGAATCGCCGCGAGCGCGTTGAGCGCCGTCTGCGGGCTCGGCTCGACGGTCACTTCCGAGCTGACGCTCAGGTCGATCACGCCGTGCTTGAGCTGAAACGACTTCGAGCCTTCTTCGAGCACGGCCTGCTTGCTGGCGCCGGCCAGCCCCGCGCAGCTCAGCATTTCCCGTTCCAGGTGCCGTTCTGCGCTGCTGTGTTCGGAGTGCCGTTCGTTGGGCTTGAAGCCGGGGACGTCGTCGGCGGTGAGGTTGACGGCGCGCGCGAACGCCCGGGCACGCTGGACGCTCGAGGCGTGGGCGCCGCCGGACGGCGGGGGCGCGCCCCCGTCCGTGCTCCGGGTCGTCACGGTCGTCGTGGTCGCGGCGCCCTTGCCGCACGCCGCCAGCGCCACGCTTGCGAGGACGAGCGCCGGCGCGAGCAGCGCGACAGCTGCCCTCGTCCGCGTCGTGACGATCATCTGCTGCTCCTCCCTGCGGTCAGGCGTCGCGCGGCGTCGAGCCGTTGCGCCGCTCGGCCGCGTCGGGGCCGGTCGTGGTCGTCATCACCGCGGCGGCGCCGCCGCCGAGGACGCGGCGCACGAGCGCGGGCGCGAGCACGCGCAGCGCTGCGGCGACCGCATACGGGCGCGGCACATAGCGCTCGGCGCGGCGCTCGATCCCGGCTTGGAAGATCGCCTCGGCGGCGCGCTCGGGCGTCGAGACGACCCACCGCGTCCACGGCTTCGCCGTCAGCTCCGACTGCGGAAAGCCCTCGGTGGCGATGAAGCCGGGCAGCACGAGCCCGACGTGGACCCCGTGGGCGAGCTCCTCGGCCCACAGCGCGTCCGACCAGCCGGCGAGCGCGAACTTCGACGCGCTATATGCGCCCGAGCCGGCGCGTGCAACGCGTCCTGCGACCGAGGAGACGTTGACGATCGCGCTCGGCGCAGAGGCGCGCAGCAGCTCCAGCAGCGCCTCGGTCAGGCGGACCTGTGCGTCGAAGTTGATCGCCATCGTGCGCCTGACGTTGTCCCACCCGCCGTCGCCGAAGCGCGCCCGCGACGCGGCGCCGGCGTTGTTGACGAGCAGATCGAGCCGGCCGTGGCGCTCGACCACGTGATCGTGCACGCGCGCGGGCGCGTCGTCATCGAGCATGTCGACGGCGACGTAGCTGACGCGCTCGGCGCCGAGCTCGGCCTGCAGCTCTGACAGGCGCTCCTCGCGCCGTGCGACGAGCACGAGCGACAGGCGGGGCTCGCGCGCGAGGCGCCGAACGGCGGCCTCACCGATGCCGCTCGAAGCGCCCGTCACTAGCGCGACGCGAGGACCGGCGTTTTTTATTGAGGATCCGATGACGACTGTCTTGGTTGCTGTGCCGCGCCTGGCGACACGTCCGAGGGTTAGCCTGTCAGATCGGGCAGCGAATGGGCGAGCGAACGAGCGACGACGGCCGCACGGCGGCAAAGCGCGAGGCGCTCGAGCTGTTTCGCGGGCTGCCGCGCCGCTACGACGCGTTGTCATCCGCGCTCAGCTTCGGCCAGGATCCCCGCTGGCGCCGCGCGCTCGTGGCGGCCGTAGCGCCGCCGCCCGGCGCGCGCGTGCTCGACGTCGCGACGGGCACCGGGATGGTTGCCGCGGAGCTGCTCGGGCAGTGCGACTGCACGATCGTCGGGATCGACCAGAGCGCCGAGATGCTCGCCGTCGCCCGCGCGCGCTTCGCCGGCGACGAGCGCGTCGAGCTGATCGAAGGCGAGGCCGAGCGGCTGCCGTTTGCCGATCAGAGCTTCGACGCGCTGACGTTCACCTATCTGCTGCGCTACGTCGAGGACCCGGCCGCGACGATCAGCGAGCTCGCGCGGGTCGTGAAGCCCGGCGGGCGCGTCGGCTCGCTCGAGTTCGGCGTCCCGCCGCTCGCGCCTGCGCGCGCGGCATGGCGCGCCTACACGGCGGTCGGGCTGCCCGTGTTGGGACGGCTCGCGTCGCGCGAGTGGTCGGCGGTCGGGCGGTTTCTCGGGCCGAGCATCAGACGCTTCTACGCGCGTCACCCGTTGGAGCGGATCGTGGCCTACTGGCGCGCCGCCGGGCTGATCGACGTGACGGTCAGGCGGATCAGCCTCGGTGGCGGGATCGTCATGTCCGCGACGAGGGGCGTCGATGCGAGCGGCGCCTGAGCGCCCGGCGTTCTACGCGCTCGACGGCGGGCGCGTGGGCGATCTGCTGACGATCCTGCACCCGCCTTACACCGCCTGGCATCTGAGCTATTACGCCCTCGGTGCCGGCGTCGCCCCGCACCTGTTCGTCAACCGGCTGCTGTGGGGTCTTGTGGCGTTCGGTCTCGCAGTGGGCGTTTGCGCGCACGCCCTCGACGAGCTGCACGGGCGGCCGCTGGGTACGCGCCTGAGCGACCGCACGCTGATCGCGATGGCGCTGCTGAGCGGGGTCGGAGCGCTCGCGATCGGCGTCGCCGGCGCGATCGTCGTGACGCCGCTGCTCGTGCCGTTCGTCGTCGCCGGCGCTCTGTTCCTGCCAGCGTACAACCTCGAGCTGGCGGGCGGACGCCTGCACAACGACGTGTCGTTCGCGATCGGTTGGGGCGCGTTCCCGGCGCTGACGGGCTACTTCGCGTGCGCCGAGAAGATCGCCCTGCCGGGCGTGCTGATCGCGGCCGCGTGCCTGGCGATCAGCGTCGCGCAGCGGCGGCTGTCCTCGCCGGCACGGGAGCTTCGCCGG
>DASXIJ010000044.1:0-1803 GCA_036498045.1 Solirubrobacteraceae bacterium | reverse complement strand
GGACAACGCGAAGAAGCTGATCGAGGACGGGGCGTTCGGGGGCAAGGGCTCAGAAGCCCATGCCGCGTCGGTCACCGGAGACACCGTCGGCGATCCGTTCAAGGACACGGCGGGGCCGGCGATCAACCCGATGATCAAGGTCGCGAACATCGTCGCGATCCTGATCATTCCGCTGATCACCTGAGCCTGTCTGACGAGCAGCCGCCCGGCACGCGCCGGCTGACGCGTAAGCTCAGCAGGAGATGACAGGCCGCACGGTTCACCGCTCGGGCACGGTCCTGTTCTCCGTGCTGATGATCGCGATCGGCCTCGCGCTGATCGGACAGACGCTTGGGTCGGGGACGAACGTGCTCTCGGCGCGCCTGCTGCTCGGCGTGCTGTTCCTGGCGGCCGGGATCGCGCGCCTGTATCTCGAGCGCAAACGGAGCCGCGAGCCGTGAGCGACGAGAGCCCGGCCAACGGCAGCGGGCGCGGGGCGCCCGCTACGGCGGGCGAGGCAGCCGCACCGCCCGCTTCCGACGGCGCGAACGGCGGCGCCACTCCCGCACCGCCCGGCGCCGAGCCGGCCGTGGGGGGTGGCGAGCCGGCGATCGGGGGTGGCGAGCCACGCCACGGCGCGCGCGTCCAGGCAGAGCTCGCCCGCGCGGAGGCCGAGCGGATCGCAATGCAGATCTCGGCGCGGTCGATGTCGACGATGCGACGCAGCGTCGGCTCGCCGACGTTGTTCGCGATCGTCTACACGCCGATCGCGAGCGCGATCTACTTCGCGCTCGGCGTAATCTCAGGCCACGCGCTCGGCCTGACGCCGATCGTCTTCCTCGTCGGCGCGATGCTGTTCGCGCTGACGGCGATGACGTACGCCGAGGGAGCGTCGATGCACCCGGAGCGAAGCGGCTCCACGGTGTTCGCGCGCTATGCGTTCAACGAGCTGATCAGCTTCGTCGCCGGCTGGGCGATCTTGCTCGACTACATCATCCTGATCGCCGTCACGTGCTACTCGGCGACTCACTACGTGCGCGTGTTCTGGGCCCCCCTGGGGCATCGCGGCGTCTCGCTCGGGCTTGCGATCGTGTTCATCGCGCTCGTCGTGCTCGGCAACATCCGCGGCTTCGGCTGGAAGCGCTCGCGGCGAGTGGCGACGCTCGTCGTCGCCGACCTCGCGCTGCAGCTGCTGATCGTCGTGCTCGGCCTGGTGCTGTTCTTTAACCCGCACACGCTGCTCGACCCGATTCACCTGGGCACCGCGCCGAAGTGGTCGGACCTCGTGTTTGCGCTGACCGTCGCGGCGATCTCGTTTACGAGCCTGGAGTCGGCCGCCGGGCTGGCGGGCGAGGTAAAACTGAAAGAGGGGGCGCTCAAGCGGCTCGTGGGGACCGGCACGGCGACCGTCGCGTTCGTCTACTTCGGGATCGCGCTGGTCGCGCTGACGGCGCTTCCCGTGCACAACGGCCACACGCAACTGTCGACGCGCTACGTAAACGATCCGGTGATCGGGATCGTCACGCAGATGCACCCGCACTGGCTCGAGCAGACGCTGCGCTACGTCGTCGCCGGCCTCGCGACCGTGACGCTCGTCGCGGCGGCCAACTCGGCGATGCTCGGGCTCGCTCGACTGGCCTATTCGCTGTCGACCAACCGCCAGATCCCAAGCGGCCTCGGGCGCCTGCACCCGCAGCGCTCGACGCCGTACGTGCTGATCATCCTCGCCGGGCTGATCGCCGCGGCGCTCGTCGTGCCGGAGAGCCTCGACTTCCTCGTCGGGATCTACGCGTTCGGGGCGCTGCTCGCGTTCACGATCGCGCA
>DASXIJ010000043.1:0-7949 GCA_036498045.1 Solirubrobacteraceae bacterium | reverse complement strand
CGGAAACTGGCTCCATCTACGAAAAACCTCCTGGTGCGGGCGCCGCGTCCCGGACGCGCTCGACGTCGCCACCGGGGTAGAGGGGCATTGAGGCTAAAGCCTAGCGACTTTCAGGTGTTTATCCAGGGGTCCGGCAGATCGGGTCGCGCTTCGCGCTCGACGCCCTCGAGCAGCGCAGCGCGGCGCCATGGATCTTGGCCCTGCGCCGGGGACGATGCGGGCCGCGCCGTGGCGCGGATGAACCTTTCGAGCGCGGCGACGACAGCCGCTGCCTCCTCGGGTGAGGCGGACGGGGCGATCAGTTGCAGGCGCGGGGGGCGGTCGGGCATCTACCGATCATCGCGCATCCGCTGTCCGAGCAGATCAACGAGCGACGATCGTCTCGGCGAACTCGACCAGGATGGCCGCTCGGCGTAGCGCGGCTTTTAGGTCGTTTCCACCGATATCGACGAGGCCATAGTGCGCCTCGTCCTTCAGGCTGAGCAGCCTGCGAAGCGATGCGGCGGCCTGCTTGCCGTCAGGCTCCACCTTCGCGAGCAGCACCGCGGCTTCGCGGTCGTCTTGCCCATGTGAACGGATTCCAAGCGCCTTGCAGCACGCGGCATCGGAAGCGGCGATCCCGGCGAGAACTGCCAGCGACGCGGCGACGCTCGCATACTCGACGTTGTCAGCTTCGCTCGCGGTCAGCGCGGCCACCTCCGCAAACTTGCGGGCCTGGCGCAGCCGATTCCTCGCGTCCTCCTCCGAGCACGTTTGAGCCCGGCCTTGATGACGTGAGGTCATCACTCTCCCAGCAGGTCCGACAGAGCCCGTCCTGCAAAGACGATCGCATCGGAGCGAAGCTGCTCGACGATCGGCGGCGGGTCGATGCTGAGTCGAGGGATCTCCGGCTCGGCGACCTCTGAGATCGAGGCGCGGTTGCCCGTCCAGCGTTCGATCCTCCCCGCGAGACCGTCCACCTGTGCGCGCCAGCGATCGTCGTCCTCGAGAACGTCGGCTGGACGCACGACGAACAGGTCGATGTGGCTGCGCGTGTCTCCGTCCCCTCTCGCGGCGGAGCCGAACAGGGACGCGTGAATCGGCATCGGGTCCCACGTGGCGATCTCGCTGCGAATGCGTGCGACGAGCTCGGTCCGTAGTCCGGCCAGCTCGATAACGGCTGGAGCCGCGAGATGATCGCGGTTCAATGAGAAGAGCGAAGCCCGGTTCAGTTCGACTCGGTCGACCAACCCCTGCTGGGTCAGGCGGTTCAGGGCGTCGAGCACGCCGCTATGCGATGTCCTTCCGGTCAGGGCGGCGACCTGTCGCCCCGTCATTGCCATCGACGTTCCGGCGAGGGTCTGCAGCACCTCGCCCTCGAGGCTGGGCGAGACCGCTGAGATTGGGTGCGCGACGTTCACATGGCCATATTATCGGACACTTGGACGTAAAGCCATACAGATGGACGGAATACCATCCACGACCGTGGCCTGGGCCGGATCCTCCACTGACGATCTTGCCCAGCGCTGGAAAGCCGGCGAGCGTTGCAGCCGGGGGCGCCACGCCTACAGCGGGATGTTCCCGTGCTTTCGTTTCGGCCCGGGCTCGCGCTTGGTCTGCAGCGTGTGCAGCGCGGTGATCAGCTTCGGGCGCGTCTCGTGCGGGACGATCACGTCGTCGATGTAGCCGCGCTCGGCGGCCGTGTACGGGTTGGCGAAGCGCGCCTTGTAGTCCTGCATCAGCTTCTCGCGCCGCTGCTGTGGCGTCGGGCTGCCGGCGATGTCGCGGCGGTAGATGATGTTGACGGCGCCCTCCGGGCCCATCACGGCCACCTCGGACGTCGGCCACGCGAAGTTGAAGTCGGCGAGCATGTGCTTGGAGGCCATCACGTCGTACGCGCCGCCATAGGCCTTGCGCGTGATCACGGTCAGCTTCGGCACGGTCGCCTCCGTGAACGCGTACAGCAGCTTCGCGCCGTGGCGGATGATCCCGCCCCACTCCTGGCTGGTGCCGGGCAGGAAGCCGGGCACGTCGACGAACGTGAGGATCGGGATGTTGAACGCGTCGCATGTCCGCACGAAGCGAGCTGCCTTCGCCGACGCGTCGATGTCGAGCACGCCCGCGAGCTGCGCCGGCTGGTTGCCGACGACGCCGATCGCGAAGCCGTCAAGGCGCGAGAAGCCGCAGATGATGTTCTTCGCGTGGTGTTCGTGCACCTCGAAGAACTCCTCATCGTCGACGATCAGCCGGACGACGTCGCGCATGTCATACGGCTTGTTCGGGTTGTCCGGGACGACGTCGTCGAGCTCGGGGCTCATCCGCTGGGGATCGTCGGTCGGCTGCACGCGCGGCGCCGTCTGCAGGTTGTTCTGCGGCAGGAAGCTGATCAGGTAGCGGCAGTCCTCCAGGCACGCGTCCTCGTTCTCGGAAGCGAAGTGCGCGACGCCCGACTTCGTGTTGTGCGACATCGCGCCGCCTAGCTCCTCGAAGCCGACCTCCTCGCCGGTGACCGTCTTGATCACGTCGGGGCCCGTGATGAACATGTGCGAGGTCTCCTTGACCATGAAGATGAAGTCGGTGATCGCCGGCGAGTAGACGGCACCGCCGGCGCACGGCCCCATGATCAGGCTGATCTGCGGGATCACGCCGGAGCACTTGACGTTGCGGACGAACACGTCGCCGTACGCGCCGAGCGAGACGACGCCCTCCTGGATCCGCGCGCCGCCGGAGTCGTTGATGCCGATCACGGGGCAGCCGATCTTCGCCGCCAGGTCCATGATCTTGCACATCTTCTCGCCCATCACCTCGCCCAGCGAACCGCCGAACACGGTGAAGTCCTGGCTGAACACGCACACTGTGCGGCCGTCGATCGTCCCGTGGCCGGTCACGACGGCGTCGCCCCACGGCCGGTTCTTCTGCATGTCGAAGTCGTAGGTGCGGTGGCGCACGAACGTGTCCAGCTCCTGGAACGACCCCGGATCGAGCAGCTTCTCCACCCGCTCGCGCGCCGTGTACTTGCCGCGCGCGTGCTGCTTCTCCTCCGCCTCCGGCGCCGAGTGCAGCGCCCCCTCGCGCAGCTCGCGCAGCTGCGCGAGCTTCTCCTCGTAGGTCTCTGGCGCCTTCCTGCGCGGCTCCTTGCGATGGCCGCTGCGCGAGGCGGCGAGCAGGGCCGCGTCGGCCTGTCGGTCGTGCGAGCTGCTTGACATTCGGCGCCCGATCTTATCTGCGCGCCGCTCGCGCGCCCCAGGCGGGCTTCAGATCACGAGCGCGAGAACGGGCGGTGATGCGCCGCGCCGAGGCGGTCGAGCACGCCTGTCAACACTGCCTGCACCCGCTCGGTGGTGACCTCCTCGGCGGCTGCGGGCTCGCCCGCGGGACCGCCCTGCGACTCATTGGCCGGGTCAGCCGGATGCTCGTCCGCTGCCGGCACCACACGATCGTCGACCTCCGGCTCGCGGCCAGGAAGGTCCGACGAGACGTCGCTGGGCGCCGCGCTGGCGATCGGCTCGTTGGCCTGCAAGTCGAATCCCGCCGGCTCGAATACAGTTGGCTCGTCGACGGCTGCCTCGCCGGCGGTGAGCTCCTCGGCGCTCAGATCGGCGGCGGGCTCGTCGGTGGCGGGCTCCTCTTGAATCGACTCCGGCGGGTCGTCGCGGTCGACTTCGGGCGTGGGAACGTCCCGCGGCTGAGGCGTCCCGGCGCGGCGGCGGGCGAACAGGCGCGCAAAGAAGCCGCGGCGAGCAATGGGCTCGGCCGCCGGGTTGCCCCGCTCCGTGGGCTCGGGCTCGGGCTCGGGCTCGATCGCCGACGCCGGCGCGGCTGTGACGGCAGCCTTCGGCTGAGATGAGAGATCGATCTCGACCGCACGTGGCGACTTCTCAGCAGTCGGCTCGGGCTCCGGTGCGGCGTCGGCCTCGGGCACGGACTCCGGCTCGGACACGGACTCCGGCTCGGGCACGGACTCCGGCTCGGGCACGGACTCCGGCTCGGACGCAGAAGCCAGCCCGGGCGACGCGTCAGCCCGGGGCGTCGACTCCACAGGGAGCTCGCGCTCGGCCTTCTCGCCGCTTGCGATCTCCGGCGTGCTCTGGCGCGTGGGGAACGCCACAGCGAGCGACGGGCCCGGGTCGTCGGCGTCGTCGGGCGCGCCCGCGGCATCGGCGTCGGGCGCGAGCTCGCGCGTGACGGTGAGCTTGACCTTCGTGCCCCAGCCGGACGGCTTGATCACGACGGTGCCGCTCGCGCGGTCGCCCTCCCACTCGACCTTCTGCTCGGGCTGGACGCGCGTGATGCGGATCGCGCCGAACTCTCCGAGATGGCGTGCAAGCGACTCGGGATCGCTGATCTCGGCCCAAAGCTCGGGCGGCGACTTGACGAGCGTGCGCTGCGCCTCGGAGGAGATCATCGCCGTCAGTTTCGAGCGATCGGCCGCGAGTCCTTCCGGCGAACGCGACGGCCCGCCCCGCGGGCCTCCGGAGCAGGCGGGACCGCCGATGGCTGCCCGCGCATCTCGCCGGTAGAACACGTGTCCAGGGCGCTGTAGAGCCAGCATGCAAGGGGCAAACTGTCCTGACGGACGCGGATGGCCCGTTCCGCGGCATTTGATCAATCGAATGCCGACGGATGCGCGAATAAGCGCCGCCGGCGTTCCTTGCGAACAACCTCTCGCGCAGCCTTCGATCGGACGATAGGACAACATGTCGAACGTCCTGCACCTCCCGCGCCTGCGCCAAGTCCGCCGCTGGCCGACGCTGGGCGGACGAGCGACGATCGCCTTGTCGCTCGTGCTGTTCGCGCTCGTGTTCGTGCTGCGGATCAGCGACCCGAACACCGGCAACGGCGAGGGCGTGCTGTTCCTCGCGCCGATGGGCGTGCTCGCGCTGCGGTTCGGGTTGCGCGGGGCGTTTGCCGGAGCGGTCGTCGTGTTCGGCCTGCTGATCGCGTGGGGGGAGCTCGAGAACAACGTCGACCCGGTGCTCACGTGGTACCTCGTCCGGGCGGCGACGCTCATCGCAGTCGCGGTCATCTTCGGCACGTTCGTCGAGCACCGTCGCAGGCTCGAAGAGGGGATCACGCGCTACTACGACGCTTCGCTGGACCTGCTCGTGACGGCCGACGCGGACGGGCGCCTGACACGCGTGAACCCGGCGTGGGAGCGCACGCTCGGCTACTCGCCGCAGGCGCTGTACACCACCAAGTTCCTCGACCTCGTGCATCCCGACGACCGCGCGGCGACCGAGGTGCAGCTGCAGCGACTGCTCGGCGAGGGACGGCCGATCGTCGGCCTGCGCAGCCGCTGGCGGCGCGCCGATGGAAGCTATCGCTGGCTGGAATGGAATGCGTCGCCTGGCGGTGAAGGGAGCGTGCACGGCCTTGCGCGCGACGTGACGATGCTGCACGAAGCGGAGGACCAGCTGGCGAACAACGCGCGCACGCTCGAGGCGATGGTCGCCGAGCGGACGCGCGAGCTCGATGACGCGCGTGCCCAGACGCTGCAGCAGCTGGCGATCGCGGCGGAGTATCGCGACGACGAGACCTATCAGCACACAGAGCGCGTCGGCCACGTCGCGGCGCGGATCGCGCTGTGTCTCGAGCTCCCGGCGGGGCAGGTGACGCTGCTCCGCCAGGCAGCGCCGCTGCACGACGTCGGCAAGCTGGCGATCCCCGATCGGATCCTGCTGAAGCCGGGCAAGCTGACCGCGGCGGAGTACGACGTGATGAAGACGCACGCCGAGCTCGGCGCGCGCCTGCTGTCGAGCGGCAGCTCGCCGGTGCTGCAGATGGCGGCGCTGATCGCCGCCACGCACCACGAGCGGTGGGACGGCGCCGGCTACCCGAAGGGCCTGGCCGGCGAGTCGATCCCGCTCGTCGGGAGGATCGTCGCCGTCGCAGACGTGTTCGACGCGCTGATCCACGACCGGCCGTACAAGAAAGCGTGGCCGGTCGAGCTCGCGATCGAGGAGATAGCACGCTCGGCGGGCAGCCAGTTCGACCCGCGCGTCGTCGCCGCGTTCCTGTCCCTGCGGACCGAGCTCGGCCGGCTGAGTGACGAGCTCGGCGAGCTCGAGGACGGGCGGGTCCTCACGGCCGTCCCCGGCGGCCCGGCCGTCTACACGATCCCCCGTCGTCGCGGCGAATTCCTCGAGCACATCGATCGCCACGCGCCACGCGCCGCACCCGCGGTGCGCCGCCGCGTGCGCTGACAGTCGCCCGCCGTCAGGCGGCCGGTGCAGGCTGGCGCGCCCGCCCGGCGCCGGCGCTGAGCTGTCCGCGCTCGGCGAGCAGCTCGGCGAGCTGCACCGCGTTCGTCGCTGCGCCCTTGCGCAGGTTGTCGGCGACGATCCACAGGTCGAGCGCCCGCTCGTGGCCGGCGTCGCGGCGGATCCGCCCGACGAACACGTCGTCGTGGCCGCTCGCGTCGACCGCCAGCGGGTACAGCGCGGCCTCGGGGTCGTCGAGCACCGTGACGCCGGGCGCCGCGCGCAGGACCTCGCGCGCGCGCTCGGGCGAGAGCTCGCGCCGCGTCTGCACGTTGACCGCCTCGGAGTGGCCGTTGACGACCGGCACGCGCACGCACGTGGCCGAGATCGCGATCTCCGGGTCGCCGAGGATCTTGCGCGTCTCGTTGATCAGCTTGCGCTCCTCATCGGTGTGGTCCTCGCCGGCGGCGAAGCTGCCCGCGTGCGGGAGCGCGTTGAACGCGATCTGATGCGCGTACTCCTGCGGCGCGTCGATCGGGCGTTCGTGCAGCAGCGCGTGCGACTGGTCGAGCAGCTCGTCGACCGCCCGCCTGCCCGTCCCGGAGACCGCCTGGTAGGTGCTGATCACCAGCCGCTCGATTCCGGCAGCGTCGTATAGCGGCTTGAGCGCGACGACCATCTGCATCGTCGAGCAGTTCGGGTTGGCGACGATCCCGTTGTGGCGCGCGAGCGCGTCGGGGTTGACGTCGGAGACGACGAGCGGCACGTCATCGCTCATCCGCCAGCGCGACGAGTTGTCGACGACCACCGCGCCGGCCGCGGCGAAGCGCGGCGCCCACTCCCCGGATGTCGCGCCGCCCGCCGAGAAGATCGCCAGGTCGAAGCCCTGGATCGCCTCATCGCTGAGGCCCTGTACGACGATGTCCTCGCCGTGCGCGCCGGCGTCGTCGAGCGTGCGCCCGACCGAGCGCTCGGAGGCGAACGGCACGACCTCACGCGCCGGAAAGCCGCGCTCGCGCAACAGCTGCAGCATCAGCGTGCCGACCTGCCCCGTGGCGCCGACGACTGCGACTCTGTAGCCCTGGCTCATGGTCGGCTCAGGGTATCGCGGGACTCAGCCGCTAGACGAACGCTGGCCGGCGCAGCGTTCGTCTAGGCGCCCGTCTGCGCCGTCATGAAGTAGATCGTAAGCAGCAAGAGCACGTTGGCGATGTACCCGACGATCGCCACCTGCCGGCGTGCCGCCAGATACTCGGCGCTGAACGTCACCTCGCCACCGCTCGACGCGGCGATGTCGCGCTCGGCCAGCTCGCCAAGCTTGCGCTCGCGCGGCGAGAAGAAGGCACCGCCGAGGGCGCCGATCACGATGATCACGCCGAGCCCCCACTGCACGTAGAAGTCGCTCCACACTTTCAGTTTGCTCGCAAGGTAGATCCCGCACAGCAGCGCGAGACCGAGAAACGGCGAGATCACGAATTTGCCGACGTAGTCCTGGATCCGGTGAAAGCCAGGCATCGTCCGAGGCTCGCGTTTGATGCCGACGGCGTACATCACCGGGTAGGCGAACGTCACGCCGAACGCGATCACGACCGAGGCGATGTGCGCGGCGAGGACGAACGTGTAGAACGTGACGGCGACGATCATCGGCGGCGGATCTTATGGGTCCGGCCGGCACATGCTTGTTGATTGCTGCAGGGCCGCACATGTGCGGCCCTGCGACGAGCCGCATGCGGCTCGTCGTTCCGGCGGCGCATGCGCCGCCGGTGGGAG
>DASXIJ010000042.1:0-39879 GCA_036498045.1 Solirubrobacteraceae bacterium | reverse complement strand
GAGGGCGAGGGCGAGGTAGGCGAAGTGAGCGGCTGCCAGCCGCAGGTCGCCCGCGGCGAGCAGCCCCGAATCGACATACGTCTGCAAGCAGTTCGCGACGACGTCGATTCCGCGGGAAGGTGCCTGGTCGTAGTAGCTGCGCGCCAGGTCGGGGAACTGCTCTGCCTCGGCGAGTATGAGACGACGCAACGACAGCACCCGAGGTTGGAGCACGCTATCGAGGTATGCACGTGCGACCTTGCGCAACCGCGCAGCGAGCTCGTTGTGCGTGGTCGCGGGACTCTTCCCGAATGCTGTTTCTATGACAGAGACCACGGCGTCGGAGTTGTCGGTGACACCCTCGATGATCTCGCGGAACAACTGCTCCTTGTCGCTGAACTGCTTGTAGACGGTCTGCTTCGAGACCCCGGCGAGCGAAGCCAGCTCATCCATGCTCGTGCCGCGGAAGCCGTTGCGCAGGAACAGCGTGGATGCGGCGATCAGGATCGCTCGGCGCTTCTTCTCGGTGCGCCCGGTCGTCGGCTCCTGGAAGGCGTTCATCGACGGATAGTACTGGACAGTCCAGTACTACTCGTGTAGCATGGCCATATGGCTGTCGGTGCTCGCCGGTTGGCGTTGGCTCGCCCTAGCCTGCGCACGTCTCGACACCGTGGTCCCGCACCCGGTGCTCGCACAACGAAAAGACCCAGAGGGAGTCCAATGACCGTCTTTCGCACCGTCCTGCAATCGACCGGCGGCAACAACGTCGGCATCGTCGTTCCCGAGGACACGGTCCTCGGCTTCGAACGCGGCAAGCGTGTCCCCGTCATAGTCACGATCGACGGCAATTACACCTACAAGACCACGATCGGCGTCATGGGCGGCCGCTACCTCGTCTCCTTCAATGCCGAGACCCGCAAGAACACCAGACGCGGTGCCGGCGACGAGATCGAAGTAGAGCTGGTCGCCGACCCCGACCGCTGAGAACGCTGGGCCCGTCGCGTTGGGTGCGGCTCGTCGAGCCGCTACTGCCCCCAGAGCGCGGGAGACCGTCTGGGTGCACCGGCGACCCCGTCGCGGAACGTGGGCAAGGACTTGTGACCGGGCCGTGATCGACGCCCCTGCTGAGGTAGCCACCGTCGGGCCCGGTCGGGACTCCTCAAGTCGGTCTGGGAAAACAGCGGCCGGAGGCCCGACGAGGTGGATGCGTCCTTCCGACTCGGCCCGCTATTCCATTGAGCCGATGGCGAGCCTTGGCATGAAGTCGTTGCACACCTCGACGATCGCCCGGTGGAAGGCGATCCCCATCTGCAAGGTAAGGAGTGGATGCGCGGCGCCATCTCCGGCTGCGTGCTCGGCGGCGGGCTCGATCGCCCGCAGTGCCGCCAGCCGCTCCTCGCTGCGTCGTTTGACCTCCGTCAGCACCGCGAGTGCGTCGTCCTCCTCGAGGGCGTCGGCGAAGAAGAGCTTCAGCATGCCGGTGTCGCGCAGCTCAAAGGGCATCGGCCCCGGAGCGGTCAGCCAGCCCCTCAGCGCGGCCTCCCCGGCGGGGGTGATCTCGAAGACGCGCCGGGGCCGTCGCCCCTGCGGCTCGGAGCGGCCCCGAAGGAGTCCTTCCTGCTCCAGTAGCTGGAGGTTCGGGTAGATCTGAGCGGGGGAGATCGTCCAGAAGAACCTGATCGAGACGTCCACCATCTGCTTGATCTCATAGCCCGAACGCGCCCCGAGCCGCACCATGCCAAGGACGACGTATGCAGGTGCGCTCAATTCGGCCAGTGCACCGTGTGCAGCGTGGTTCTCGCGACGCACAACTGTTAGGATGACATGTTGGGCTGATAGATACACCTCTACGACCGGAGATGCCATGCCGACGCTCGCACCGACAACCGCCGGGTTGCCGCTCAGGACGGCCATGGAGCGGCGTGATCTCGCCGCTGTGATGGACGCGTTTACGCCAGACGCGGTGCTCCACTCCCCGCTCACCGAGAAGCTCGCGTTCAGGGGCCGCGAGGAGATCGGCGTCCTCACCACGGTCCTCTTCGACGCATTCGAGGAGTTCCACTACACCGACGAGATGCGCACTGCGGACGCTGCGTTTCTCGTGGCCCGCGCCAGGATTGGAGGCGAGGACATTGAGATGGTCGACCAGATCCGTCTCGCTCCAGACGGCAGGATCAGCGAGCAGACCGTCTTCTTCCGACCGCTCCCCGCCACGGCAGCCGCGCTGCGCGTGCTAGGGGCGGGGCTCGGCTCCCGCCGAGGCAGGGTCCGAGGGGCGATCATCTCCGGCCTGACACGCCCGCTTGGGTTGATGACTCGGGCCGGTGACAGAATCGGGGTCCGGCTCATACGGCCAGCCCTCCAGGCACGCTTGCCAGTCGGGACCGGCACTCGGCGTAGTAAGTGAACGAGGCCCTGCGGACACTCCGATCGGCCCGTCGGGCGCGACGTCGGCAAGCTAGCTCGTGCTGCTCGCTTTCGGCGCGACGCAGCTTTTGGCCTTGTGTCCCTTCTTGGTCGCGCCGCAGCCAAGCCCGCCTTCCCCTTTGTCGACCTCGGTGAGCAGGAACTTGCTCGGGTTGTGCGGATAGCCGCTCGGCGGCCCGTAGGGGATCACGATGCTGTCGTCCTTGTGGAGCACGAGCGCTGCCGGGTTGCGAAGCGGCTTTCCGTTCAGGTAGAAGTGCAGCCGATCGCCGCCGGCTCCCTTCAGCCCACCGACCTGCGCGGGGCCCAGCTTCACCCCCCACACCGAGAAGAAGTCCCCGAGCGTGTAGTTGAACGGGTGCGGGGCCTCCATATGGATGATCCCGGTGGCGTCGTGCGTGTGCATGCTCGACTCGAGGCCCTTCGCCGAGTCGAGTCCGATGTTCGCTGCCAGCGGGCGCAGCAGGCCGTCGACGTAGATGTGCAGCATCGCGTGGATGTGGAACTTTTCCTGGCCGCCTGGAGGAATCCCGATGAGCTTCAAGCGCTGGGCGAGGTACCCGTATTCGGGCTTCCACGCCGCTTCCCCCATGCCCGACGCGGGCTGACTTGTCTGCAGCCCAGGCCCGGAGATCGTCAAACCCGACGGAGCATGAGCGCTAGATCCACAACCCGCGGCCGCGAGCGCGAGCGCGCCGAGCAGCGCGCTGTACAACGATCGGTATGCGGGTCGGCGTGGGTTTCGAGGGCGCATGCTAACGACGCAGCGTAGTAGCCCGACGGTGCCGGGTCAACCGGTGGATTCTGGCTGCACCTGTGCGGCCGGGGCCGGCTCGATCGCTAGCGGCCGGTTGAACGCACCCCTCCTGGGTCATGAACTGCCCGGCGGTGATCATCCGCAGCCGCTCGAGCCGCTGGCGGATGACGTCGAGGCGCAGGTGCAGCCAGGCTGGTCCGGGGCCCTCGATCTGGCTGAGCGCGGCGATCTCCGCTCGAACGTGCCGGTGACTGCACGCTTCCCGCCTGATGATGATCCATGTCTGAGATGCTGGGCGACGGGTAAGAGGGTTCGGTCATCCACCTTCGCCTTTGACCAAGGGAGAACATCGTGGCCCGCATCGGTTGGCTCTGTCGCCTCGCTCTGATCGCAGTCCTCTGCGCCTTGGGATTCGGCTCCTCCGCCGCGCAGGCTGCGACCACCGCGGAACGCCCGCTGTTCTCATTCGGCGAGCTGAAGGCGGGGACAGCGGGCGAAACTGGCTGCGGCGAAAACGCCGCCGGTGAGCCCGCGATTCATGTCACGCGCGTGAACAACGTGTTCCTCGGCTCGGAGCTCGGCGTGGGGAGCGGCAGCGAGCTCTGGCGCGGCCTGGGCGCGACGGGCGGCAAAAACGCCTCGGGGTGCGGGCTTGAGTTCCGCGGCCAGCCGAACGGCGTGTCCGGCGTCGGCGCGAGCGGCGGCGACATCGACATCGCGGTCGCGAGCGCGCCCAACACGCTGGGGAACTACAACGTCTACGTCTCGAGCCTGAACCTCGCATCGGTCAACGTCGCGCGCTCGACCGACAACGGGACGAGCTTCGGCCAGACGCCGGTCGTCGCGGGCCTGCCGATCGACGACCGTGAGTGGATCGCCGCTTTCGGCGCGGAAACGTCGCTGCTCAGCTACCACCAGATCGCCACCAACAACATTGAAATCCTGCGCTCTGACAACGGCGGCACGGCCTACGTGAAAACGACCACCGCGATCCCGATCGGCGACTACAAGGAAGAACGCAACGAGCTCGGCAATCTCGTGATCGACCACCGCAACCTGCCAGACGCGACCGGCGACTTCTACGCCTACCAGTCCTTCGTGGCGCCATCCAAAGAAGGCGGCGAACACAACAACGAGGCGTTCCTGGCGGTGTCCGCCGACGGCGGCCACACCTTCACCGACCGGCCGATCCCATGCAGCACGGCCGCAGCATCAACGGATCTGGATCACAACTTTCCCAACGTGTCGGTCAGCCCCGCCGGTGCGATCTGGTACGCGTGGTCTGACGACCACACGATCACGACCGCCGTGTCGGAAGATCACGGGGTCACCTGGACGTGCTCAAAGCCGGTCAGCACGGGCTCCGCGCGGGCGATCTTCCCGTGGCTCGCCGCGACGTCGAACGGCGTCGACCTCGTCTACTACGGCACACCAACCGAAACGAACCAGACCTGGTACGTCGACTTCGCCCAGAACCTGAAGGGCAGGGCGACTTCGTGGCTGAATCCTCACCAGCTGTTCCCCGTGCACCAGGGCGAAGTTTGCGAGGGCGGGATCGAATGCACGAGTGGCCGGCAGCTATTCGATGACTTTGGCGTCGACACCGACTCGCAGGGCTGGGCGCACATCGCCTACTCACACGACAGGCCAGCGCTCGGGGGCGAAGAAACCTACACGGGCTATGCCGTGCAGATCCGTGGCCGACAGGTCGGCGAACCGAACAACTAGGGCGCCGATACGGCCCAAGCCGGGCTCCCACGTCGCTAGCGTTCACACCGACTTCGAGTAGAACGGGAGAAGCACGACTCCGCAGTTACGGCGTCTTGGCCGCAGGCTTCCGTGCGACTGGCTTGCGCGGTGTCGCGGCCTTTGCTTTGGCGTCGGCTCGCATGACACGCCGATCCCGCGCCACGCCCGCCTTCCTTGCGGCGGTCTTGCCACTGTCAAGGGCTGGATGCACTCTCCCTAGAGGCCGCAGCAGCGCCGTGATCGTCGCGTGGGTGGGTCCAGCTTGAGCGTGCGCCCGACCCGGAAGTCGAACATGCATCGCCATGCCGAGTGCATTTCTAGTCGGGGAGTTCCGTTCAGATCAGCTTTCTAGAGCCGTTTTCGTGCCGTCTGCGGTCTGTTTGCGGTCTTTCGTGACGTCTTTGGCCTTGAGGGCCTAGCCGACAAGGTTCCTTGACAATCTCTGTTTGACAAGGTATCTTGTCATTCTGTGCGCATCGCGCAGACCGCTCGAAAGCACGGCATCGCCGACGAAGATATGTCTCACGCCGTCGCAACCCCATCGCCCAGTGGCAACTCGATGACGACTTCATGATGCGCGTCGGTCCGGCCCGCGACGGCGATCTGCTCGAGATCGGCGTGCTGGGCATCGACACTGACGATCCTGTGATCGTCCATGCGATGGGCGCCCGCCCCCAATACCTGCCCCACCGATGAGCGGAGCGAAGGCCATGCATACCGAAGACCAAATCCAGCGAGCAGCGAAGCTCGCTGAGGAGTTTGATCCATCTGGCGTACCGATGGACGATACGACCGACCTGCGCACACTCGCTGAGGCTGTCGATGCCGTGCGCGGGGGCGAGGCTCGCGTCCGCGAGCTGGTCGCACGGGCGCGCGCCAATGGTCGGTCCTGGGGCGAGATCGGAATCGCGCTCGGCGTGTCGCGTCAGGCCGCCCGCGAGCGGTTCGCGGAGAAGATGCGCGCGTAGGTTCGCGCTGGTACCAGCGTTCGTGTCAGGATTCATCGGTGTCCAGGCCGCCGGTTGCTGACGACTTGCCGCCACGACACGGGGCGACCGTAGAGTTCACTTCGTGGCACGAGTTATGGTGGACGGTCGATACGTGTACGAGAGCGAGCTGGACTTGGAGATCGGCGACGAGATTCTCCTTCCAGCTGGCCTCAGCGGTGATTGGGTTGGCCGGGTGACCGCTCTCTCGTCAGATTACGCCGGTCCCTGCAAGCGGATTCTTGGGCTCGTGCGCCGACGCTCCGACGCAGAGCGGCGAGATGTAGCATTGGCCTCAGTCGCGATCGCGGGCTTCCGAGCGGGGACGACGCTGCAGATCACTGCTTCCTGCGGGCACGAAGTTCACCTCCACATCGAAGAAGTCAATCGCACTGGTCGTCCGACGTACGTCAAGTACGCGTGCGAGGCCTGCGGCGGGGTCCGCCACGGCTCAGGTCTTGGCTCTGCGGACGCCTGGCGGCGGCTGGCGGCGGGTATCGACTGAGCTCGCGCCGTTGGACTAGTAGCGACCCTGAGCAGGCCAAGCCGAAGGCGGTCGCAGTCACGATCGCCAAAGCTGCGGTCCGCTTGCGGTCCGTTCGTCGCTTCTGCGGTCCATTTGCGGTCTCGATTCCGCCCCGCTCGCCCCCCAAGCGCATAAGAGCTCTTATCGAGCGTTGGTCGCCGAGCGGGGGCCGTCTCGCTTGTCATTTTGCGGCTTAGGAGCGGCACCCTCGGTGTGACGAAACGCGTCTCAATCAGGCAAGCGAGCTTGGGGAGCCAAAGAAACGATATCGCTCGTGTGGGTCGCGCCGAGCAGCTATGACCGCCGATTGACATCTGAGGGCCGCTCCCGCGTTGTCTGTCAACTAGACGTGACGATCGGGTGAGATTATGCTCGGAGTGGCCGCATCTACTCGGGATTTCGGTCGGCGAGTCAAAGCTCACATGCGCGCGAGTCTGCCCCAGGCTCGGCTAGCGGCGGGCGGCATTCGAGGCGCTGTCACGAAAGGGCGACATGGAACTGAATGAGTATCAAGAGCGCGCGAACAGCACCGACCAACGCCCGGGCACCGGCGAGGGCGAGCTCATGTTCCCCTTGATGGGTCTGGCCTCCGAGGTCGGATCGCTCGTGACCCAGTTCAAGAAGCGCGTCCGGGACGGTGACGCCCACGAGCTCTTCAGTGAGCGGGCCGCAGAGGAGCTCGGCGACATCCTCTGGTACGTTGCGAACCTAGCAGCCAAGCTCGGTCTCGAGCTCGCCGATATCGCGGAACTCAACCTGCGGCGCACCACCGAGAGGTGGCCTGGTCCCGGCAAGGCGCTGCCAGCGATCCTTTTTGACGAAGACCGTCCGGCGACCGAGCAGCTTCCACGCACTGCCTCGGTCCGGTTTCGGGAGGTTGAGATCGATGGCCGGCTCAAGGTCGAGATCTCAAGTGAAGGCAAGCCAATCGGCAACCCGCTTTCGGACATGAACTACGATGACGACGCCTACCGGTTCCATGACGTGTTCCACTTGACGTATGCAGCCATGCTGGGCTGGTCCCCCGTGACGCGCTCGTTCTTTGACGTCAAGCGGGAGAGCGTTCCGCGGGTGCGCGAGATCGAGGACGGCGGGCGGGCCGTGGTGATTGAGGAGGGTGTGTCCGCATTCGTGTTCGACTACGCCCGCCAAGAGTCGTTCCTCGAACGCGTCCCGCAGCTGGACTCGGAGCTGCTGCGCACAATCGCGAGTCTCGTATCACATCTGGAGGTGCGGGCGCGAACGATCGCGGAGTGGGAGCGGGCGATCCTCCGCTCTTATGACATCTGGCGAATGATGCGCGAGCACAGCGGCGGGACGGTGCATCTCGACCTACACAACCGGACGATCAAGTACGAACCACCTCATGCTAGCTCACCTTGATAAACACTCCCGTGCCATGGATGTTGAGGAGCTCGCTGTCGGCCAGCACCTCGCGCCCAGCCATGCGCTCGCCGATTGTGTAAAGGTAGTCGTCGGTCGTCCAATAATGGTCAAAGACGATAGCGCCGCCGTGGACGAGGTTGGGGAGGATCGCGAGGAGCGCGGCACGAGTGCCCGTGTAATTGTCGGTGTCGACGAACGCGAGGAGGATGGGCTCGGCGGCCAACCGTCGCGGCGCCGTTTCCGCGATGTCACCGCAGACGAGCTCTATGCCGTACGGCTCGGTGTAAGACTTTACGGCGTCGAAGTCGGTGAACACGCAACGCGGATGCTCGTAGAGATCGAGCAGTGACCGCCTCGGCGGGAAGCCGCTCCATGAGTCAAAGCCGAGGACCTTTGTATCGCGTAGGCCAAGTGCCCTGATGGCCTTCGCGAGCCAGACCGTTGTGCCGCCCTTAAACGCGCCGAGCTCCACCACAGCGCCAGACAGGTGATGGCGGGAGGCATTCTGGAGGACCTGGTAGAGATGTACACGGGTGCTCGGGTGCCCGGTAGCATATGAGGCCGCGAGCGCGGGGCGATCGAGGTCCTCGAAGAGCGGGTCTCTGTAGTGCTGGTGTGCGCTTCCTGCGAGAATTACCCTCGGAAGGTGGCCCGCAGAGTCGAATATGGCCGCTGCGGCACGCAGGAGGCGCTCCTTGCTCGAGTCCGTTGCGATCGCGACGACGTCGGGAGCGGTAGCGGCGAGCTCCGACCAGGCTCGCAACGGCGGGCCCGGGTTGGGACCTGCGTCTGGCTCGAAGATCCCGACCAGAGCGTCTGGGCTCGCCAGCTCTCGAACGTACGCCGCGAGCGAGACCGCAGCTGCGCTCGCGCCGAGGATCGCCACGCTTCTTGCGCCCTCCGCAAGATGCTGCGCAAGCTGCGCTCGCAACTGGTACTGGAGCTCCGTCATCCGTGCCCGGCCGGCCACATCGCGCTGACCTGACCCTGAAGCGCCACCCACTGGCCTGGGTGCTCGAGACTGACGGCGAGCGTGAGACTTGCAGCGGCGGCGGTCAGCTCCCAGGCGAGCTTTGTCTTCTCAGACCAGCCGGGCGACGTTGCGCTCCCCACGCCAGCCTGCGCGAGCAGTCCAGCTTCCAGGGGCTCAAAGACCCTCTTGACCTGCTGCCAGGCCGCCAGGACAGGCAATGTTGCCGAATCTTCGAGATGGGCGAACACCGCTTCGAGTGCCAGAGGGCCAGTGCTGTCCGAGAAGCGAGAAGGCTCGGTGACGCCGGAGGCCGAGGCGAACTCCTTGGGCTGACAGTCAGCAAGCCACGTCAGATACTTGCCGGCGTAGACGCATAGGTCGCCGGCGGTGTCGAGTAGTGCCTCGTCGCTCGATGAGACTTGATCGTCGAGCGCGACGACGAGCCGGTCGTACTTTCGGGCGAGGTTAGTGAAAATCGAGAGCAGCTCGCCACGCTTTCGCCAGGCATCGCCGTAGCCCACCGTCTTGTATGCGTGGAGCTGCGCAAGCAAGGCAAGGACTGCGGTTAGGTTTGGCTGCTCGGTGGTCACTGCACCGATTGTCCGCTATCCGACAGGGATTGGGGTCTGCTGGTGCGCTCGCCGCTCGGCTGGGCGCTGGTGCGCTTTCTCATGGGGCCGACACGCCCCCGTTGCGTCGAAGGCGTCATTCGGTCCGTCAGCGAGAATCCCCCACTTTGGAGGAAAGCTCAGCGTGAGCGACCGTCCCGTGGGCCGATATTCCTGCTTGATACGGCTCCGGTTGCTCGTCAGCTCTGGGAATGCTTGCCGGGAGTACTTGTCGGTCTCGCAGAAGAGACCTTGACAATCGATCGCGTGAAGGCGTCGCCCGAACAGTGTGGGAAAGGCTAGGCCGAGGCGGTCGAATTCTTGCTCTTGCCGGTCCACCATACGCATGATCAACTCTTTAGCGCTATGGCCGGCGAAGTCACTGAAGACCTTGCGAAGACCGCGGAGGGCACCGGGGCCGGGCATCGTGAATTCATCCTCTGAGAAGTCGAGATGTTCTGAGTAGTTCAGATCGATCGCGAGTTGGTATCCCATGAACGGTCCGATCATCGGCCAAGCGGTAAGCGCTTGATAGACGTCTTTTAGGGAGCGCGCGCGTGCAAGGTCGCGTCCGAGGGCGCCCCTGCAGAACATGCGCTTGACAAGCTCGAGGTGATTGCGGTGCTTCGTTGTGTGTCCGTAGGCGTCGTGGGCGCAGAGAATGAACGCAGCGGTGTAGATGGGTTGGCTTTCGCGGAGTCGGTCAAGCGCGTGCCCCAGCCGTCCGACCCGAAGCGTTGCCACGCGCACTCCGCCGGTTGTGTGCTCGAGCGCCTCCCACGTGCTCTCCTTGGAGAACAGCCGGAAGAGGATGATGCGCATGAACGTCTCCTCGGGGGAGAGCGCCCGCGCCTGCTCGCTGTAGATGACCTGGCCGATCAAATACTGAGAAACCCGGTCGGCTGCGCGGTACGCGTTGCAGAACTTGTAGCGCGCGAGGATCGGATTCTGAGTCCAGGGACTCCCCTCACCCGCGAGCCGGCGGTGGAAGATCTGCTGGCGCTCGGCGGCGAACTGCCAGTACGCGTCGTGGACCTCGTTCCGTACGATCGGCTGCACCGCGTGAGGATGTCAGGCGACTCGGACACGCGGTGCCCACGGGTACTGCGGCTAGTCACGGTCAATATCGTCGACGACTATCCAGGCTCCGCGGCAGGCGACTGCCATCGCGGCGTACGGCAGCCGGCCATGGCCCTCTTCGCCCCAACTCTCTCCCCACGAGTTGCGCAGGCAAAACTCCTGCTTGTCCTCGTCGAACCCTACGAGGGCGACGGCGTGTGCAGCGCCGAGCAGGTCCGTGACGCTCGGGGTTCGTAGAGCCCCGCCATGGGCGGCATAGAACTGCGGCCACAGCTCGAGCCCAAGTACGATTGCCGTTCCGGCGCGAAGGATGTCGCGCAGATTGTCCAGGTCGGTTGAGGTCGCGCTCAGCGTGGCGTGGCGCATCTCGTCTTCTTCGAGCGCACCGGATGGTGGCGCGTAGGTGTCATCCGACTCCCACCGTGCGGTGTCATAGGGCCAGAGCGCCGCCGCCGACTGACCCATATCGACTAGCGCCTTTGCAGCGGAGCGAGGATAGGTTCCAGGCGAATGGTTGCCATCGAGTTCCTTGCAGGCCCAGTAGAGGAGCTCCTCTCCGAGCGCCGCCTCGAGCGCGCCCCTTCGCAGCAGGCGTGCCTGCTCATGAGCTGCTGTGACGGCGAAGGCCAAACAAGTCCCCCGCGGGCCTTGATCCCGGACCAGCCCGAGCGCAGGCCGAAGGTCAGCGACCTCGCTCACGCCGCCTCTGCCACAAGTGCCCGCCGCTGCGGGAGCGAGATCCCGGTTGTCGATTCCAGACCGGTCCTCGGCATCTGGACGGTCAATTCCAGCTCAAGCCCGTCGAGTGCCGCGCCTGAGTCCTGCCACTGGCGCACCAGACGAAGTGACATAGTCGCGCTTCCCGGTTCGATCGCTCTCCACCAGAGGTGCCGCCGGAGCGCGCTTCCCAGTCGCTCTTGTGCATGAAGATCGGTCTCGAGCTCGTCCAAAACTGGCCGCAAGGCCGCTCCGCCGACGTCGACATCCCAGCGGTACCCGCTTGTCGGGATCTCCGGGAGTCGCACGTGCAACTCGTCATCGACGCGTAGCCGCAAGTTACGCGCCCGGCGTATCTCGTTCACATCCCATACGTCTGCGCGAGCATTCTCGGGCCGACGCCCGTCTCCGAGTTCCGTCTTGATCTGGATTGGCTCCCACGCCTGAAGCTGCTCGACTAGGGCAGCGGGTATCTTGTTGAGTTGCCTGAGTTGAGTGATCGTCGCGCGGTAGCTCGAGCCCATCTCCAGCGACAGTTGATACGCCTCGATCGGCGTGAGTATTCTCGGCTCGCGCGGCAGAGCGAGTCGGTCAAGTGCACGGTTGACGAGCGGAAGGGGCATGAGAAACTCGGCAGCGAACGCCTGCGCCTCGAGCTCCTGCAGTGGCAGTCCGGCGGCACCGAACAGCTCTTGATGGGAATCCTGCGAAAGCTCGTGGCCGAGCGCATAGTGGGCGTACTCATGTGCGGCGGTAAAGCGCTGGACGCTCAGCGGATGACCGCTGTGCAACACGATCCCAGCGCCTCGTTGCTCGCGTTGGAAGAATCCGAACAAATGGTCAAGCGGCTCAAACAGCAGCCATACCCGCTTGCTCTCGATCACTCCGAACACATCGACGGCTCGCCCAGCGTCAAGGCCCAGGCGCATGAACTCGCGGGTCGCCTCCGTCGCTCCCTTTAGCCTTGCGGTGCGCTGTTCCTGGAAGGTGCTCACGGCTCCCCGTCCTCCTGGCGTGGTGAGGGGGCCTGCCCTGCGTTGCGCAAGAACTCGGCGAAGCGCAGTACCTGCTCCTTGTCACGCTCGCTCAGGTCTTGCGCGGTGCGGAAGAGTGCGCCCGCCGTCTCGTCTTGAGGCACGTCCGGAGCCTCCCCGAGAAAGTATTCGTAAGGTCGGCGGTAGAGCGCGGCTAGGCGTGAGAGCTCAAACGTGGAGACCTTGCGCCTTCCCGCCTCGATGTTGCTGATCGCGGGGCGTGAGAGGCTCATGTGCTCGGCCACCTCGCCTTGTGAGAATCCGAGGTACTCGCGGGAGCTACGCAGGCGCTCGCCGAGTTCGACCCAAGCTTGCTCGTCGTCGTCGATCGCTGGACGTTGCTCAGTCATGGCAACACTCCGGTAAGTCCGGCCGCCACAGCGAGAGCCATCTGCTGCTCATGGCACAGGCTAATGTCGACGCGGTCTAGTCCGAGCTCGCTCGCGTGGCCGAGAGCCGGACCGTGCAGCGTGATCGTCGGACGGCCCGTGGGCGCCGTCACAATCTCGACGTCTGAAAGCGCGACCCCTCGAATGCCCGTCCCAAGAACCTTAAGGGTCGCCTCCTTGCCCGCCAGCCGGGTTGAAAGTCGCTCGCCGCGACCCTCGCAAAATGCGATCTCGTCGTCGGTGTAGATCCGCTTGAGCAGCGCCTCGCCGCCAAGAGCGAGGTGGTGCTCCCAGGTGGGAATGTGTACCGCATCGACGCCGACTCGTGCCGGGACGAGCATCTCGCGTGCGACACCCTCGAGGCGGTTAGTCAGACGAGTGGCATCACTGGACATGAGCTGCCTCCTGGGCTGTCCCCGGGTCGATTAGGCTGCGGCCTCGCTTCACCAGGTCACGGATGGCGACGACGCCGAGGCCGGTCTCTGCATCCGCGTGCGTTGCCAGTACCTGCAGCTCGCCCGGCGCGGCGCCCGTCTCGGTCGCGATGAACTCGAGAAGCCGCGTCAAACCTAGGTAATTGCCGAGTGCACGGGTGATGAACGTCTGGTTGCGGTAAACGGCAGACATGTGTACCCGATCGTCGACGAGGGTCAGGCTGATGTGGCTAAGGCACGGGAAGGACCCCATTCGCTTGTCCTTGAACGGGGCTTGGACGCGCAGCTCGGCGTCCATCGGATGGGATATGCCGAGCTCATAGCTGCTGCTGCGGTGCAGTGTCTCTCGCTGCTTCCGCAACCGCTCGACGTAATACGCGAGCTGATTCCACGTGCCGTCCTTCTCGAGCTTGACCTCTGACTCGCCCATGGCACCGGTTCCAACCGGATACGCAAGCAGACGATTGAAATAGGTCTCTTTGTCATTCTTGCGTCTGCGGTGTACGCGCATGCTCAACGCGTAGTTCTCATACAATCGTGACGCCGCTTGGTCGCCGAGGTGCGGGTGGTATAGAGCCTGCGGGAAGATGGTGTTGGCGACGGTCTCGACCAGCAGCAGGTTTCCGTCCTGGTAGCGAACGTCGTGCTCGGCAATGAATCCGTCGACGACCCCGTTCAGTGCCTCGTGCCCGTCTGCGTCAGCCGGGAATACGACGTTGAGGTTTACCGCCTTTCCGTCGCGGCTGAGCATCAACTCCATGGCAGCGAGCCACGCCTCACTTGCGTTACCGGCCTGAATCAGATCGGCCATCAGTTCTCCTCCTCGTGCTCGGCGCGGCGGCTTTCTATGAGCGCCATCAAGGAGCTCAGCGTCGTCAGATTCTCACGAGTCTGGTCCTCGGGTCGTATCAGTCCGTCCATATCCAGCGCGATCTCGACCCGGATCGCGACGGTTTGACCCTCCTTGGAATCGAGCTCGATGTCACCGCCTGCCTCCGTGATCGCTGCCTCGAGCTCCAATTGCTCGATTGCGCGCACATACGCGAGCTGCTCAATTAGGATTTGCTCGACGTTCGTCATTTGTACGGCCACCACAACCTCCACGTACGATTTTCGTACACAAAGGCTAGCACGCGGTCGGACGGAAGTTTCATCCGGGCACCCAGGTGGCCCATACCCGGTTGAGGAAACCGACCGAGTAGCCCTGAGCCGCTTAGCGCGAAACCCCGGCGTAGGGGGCGCCTCGCCCGTGGCCGCCCTCCCGGCGGACTAGCCACGGTTTCGCCGTAGGACATGAGCGTGCCTGTCTTGAGTCGGCGGACACGTCAGTTGGCAGATGTAGACCAAGCCCCTTATGCACGTCAATCCGAACAACTGGAACACGCGAGTCTAGCGACGCCGCGTGCACATCAGTGCGCGACCGACCTAGGATGATCTCGTGAGCGTGCCAGGGACGACTGGGTCGCGGTTCGGTGCAGTCCGCGACTTTCTATCCCTACCACTATCCCCTGACCAAGCAAACCTCAACGAACCCGGGCCCAACACCCCATACCCCGCGGTCTCCAAAACCGCAGCGTGACTGGACCCCTGGGGGACGAAGCGTTCCTTGCGGCCCGAGATCCGCTGTGACGGCGTGCCACCGGCCGAGCCTGTGCCGGGATTGCGCTGGGCGCGGGCGTCCGGGACGGCAGAAAGGACCGCAGCGCCTTTCCTGCGGTCCTTTTGCGGTCCCGCGTGCCGGGAACAGCCGGGAACAGGCGAGAACAGCCGACCGCGAACTCCAGCGTTTTCGCGGATATTCCCGCATGTTCCCGGCTGTTCCCAGTTTTGACGTTTATCGGGGAGACAGGATTTGAACCTGCGACCGCCCGGCCCCCAGCCGGGTGCGCTACCAGACTGCGCCACTCCCCGTGGCCTGTCGAGTCTACGGCGAAGCCGACACTCCGGCGTCCGACTTCACGCGCGCCGTTGCACAGCCACACGGCCTGACGGTTGCCGCCGACTCAAGCGGGCGACCGGAATCGAACCGGCTCTAGAAGCTTGGAAGGCTTCTGTGCAACCAAAACACTTCGCCCGCGTGCAAGCGGTTCATGCTACCTGCGCAGTCCCGTGCGACGAGCGTGTCTCAGCCCATGGCCTCTTTGCGCTCCTCCACCGGCACCGCCCCCTGCTCGTCCACCAACCCTGGCGGCGGCCACGGCCCGAACCAGTTGTCGCGCGCGCCGTCGAGCGTGATCGTCGAGCCGTTCAGCGCTGCGCCCAGCGGCGAGCACAGCAGCGCGACCAGCCACGCGTGCTCCTCCGGGCGACCGAGGCGCTGTAGCGGGACCGAGCGCGACATGCCGGCGCGCACGCTCGCCGGGTACTTGACCATCACCTCCGTGTCGTACGTGCCCGCCGCCACCGCCGTCACCGTCACGCAGGCCGCCCCCCAACGGGCGGCCAGCTCGCGCGTCAGCGCCTCGACCGTCGCGCGCGCTGCGCCCGAGTGCGCCATCCCAGGCATCCCGTGATGCGGCGACAGCGTCACGTTCACTACCGCCCCGCCGCGCGCGCCCAGCGCCAGCTCTTGTGCAGCCTCGGCCATGTTCAGCATCCCGTCGACGTTCAGCCGCCACACCGCGCGCCATCCCTTCTCCACGATCAGCTCCGCCGGGCTGAAGAACTGCCCACCCGCGTTGTTCACGAGCGCGTCCAACGCGCCCATCCGCTCGATTGCCCTCGCGATCAGCCGGCGCGCATCGGCGGGCTCGCGCACGTCGCCCGCCACCGCGTACACCGTCGCGCCCGTCAGCTGCGCGATCTCCTGCGCCGCATCTTCGAGCACGTCCTCGCGCCGCCCCGCGATCGTCACGCTCGCGCCGCATCGCGCGAGCTCGATCGCCGTCGCCCGCCCCAGGCCCGTGCCGCCGCCCGTCACCAGCGCCGTGCGCCCGTCGAGCATCCCCTGCGCGAAGATCTCAGACACCTCACCCGCTGCGCTCACGCCGCGATCATACGCCGCCCGCACAGGCGGCCCGGGGGCGCGCAGCGCCGGCGCTACCGCATGTTGGGCCCGCATATTGGTCGATCCGACAGTGCGTCCGTCTTACCTCCCGTTTACTCTGTCTGCGTGTCCCACCGGCCGTTGGCCACAGTTTGCGGGCTCACACTCGGCGACTATCTCCTGTGGAACTGGTCGCTGAACGCCAATCACGCCGTGCTCGCGCTGGTCTCGGGGCTCACCCTTCCGCCGCTCACGATCGCGTTCGTCTGGCTGCTCGTGCTCACCGTCGCTCGTTTCGTCGCCAGCACCTCTCGCGACGCGCGCAGCGCCCGCGCGCGAAGGGCAGCCCGCGCGAGAGCGCGTGTGCCTGCCGCCTCGCGTGGAGCGTCTGCGGGCGCCGGCGCAGCCTCCAGCCCAGCGGCGCGCCCATCGTCCGGCGCTTCCGCCGCACCCGCCTCGTCCTCCGCGCGCACCTCTCGCAAGATCGCCGCCTGAGCCAGCGACCGTCGGCGTGAGCGATCGCATCAAGCGCCTGTTGCCGCGCTCCAAACGGGCCCGGCTCGGCGTCGGCGGCGCGCTCGTGCTCGCCGCCGCGCTCGCGCTCGGCGGCTATCTCTACGCGCACAACCGCACCGGCAGCATCTACCACCCGCACGCGCCGTTCGTTCCCGAGGCAACGCCCAAGCCGACGCCCGCGCCGAAGGGCAAAGTCGACACCTTCCAGTGGCCCTTCTACGGCTACACCAAGGAACACACGCGCTTCTTCCCCGCGCCCGCCAGCCTGCACGCGCCGTTCAAGCGGCTGTGGGTCAACAACTCGCACACGCTGCTCGAGTTCCCGCCCGTGATCAGCGGCGGGCGGATCTTCCAGCTCGGCGACGACGGCGTTCTGCGCGCCTTCAACAAGCACAACGGCCACGTGATCTGGGCACGCGGCCTCGGCCGGCTGTCGGCCGCGTCGCCGGCCGTCGTCCACGGCGTCGTCTACGCGACCGTCCTCTCACGCGACGGCGAAGGCGGCGGCCGCGTGTTCGCGCTGCACGCCGGCAACGGCTCGACGATCTGGTCGCGCGACCTCTCCAGCGCGAGCGAGTCCTCGCCGCTGGTCGACCACGGCAAAGTCTTCTTCGGCTCGCAGAACGGCACCGTCTACGCGCTCAACGCCGACAACGGCAGCGTGATCTGGACCTACCACGCCGGCGGCTCGGTCAAGGCGAGCCCCACGCTGTCCGGCGGCGTTCTCTACTTCGGCGACTACTCCGGCCACGTCCAGGCCGTCGGCGAGCGCACCGGCCACCGCCTGTGGATGAGCAGCTCCGAAGGTGCGCTGCTCGGCAGCGGCACCTTCTACTCCACCGCCGCCGTCTTCTACGGCCGCGTCTTCCTCGGCAACACCGACGGGCGCGTCTACGCCTACGACGCCTCCAGCGGACGGCTCGACTGGGCAGTGCAGACCGGCGCCTACGTCTACTCCTCGCCCGCCGTCACCAACGCGCCCGGCCTCGGCCCGACGATCTACGTCGGCTCCTACGACGGCACCTTCTACGCGCTCAACGCCCACTCCGGATCGATCGCGTGGAAATTCGATGCCCACGGCAAGATCTCCGGCTCGCCCACGATCATCGGGCGCACCGTCTACTTCGCCGACCTCGGCACCCACCACACCTACGGCCTCGGCATCTCCACCGGGCGCGTCAGCTTCCAGCTCAACACAGGCGCCTTCGATCCCGTCATCAGCGACGGCAAGAACATCTACCTCACCGGGCTCTCCGGGCTCTACGCGTTCGCGCCGCGCTGACACGCGCGTCAGCCGGCGTGGGCCGAGCTGCGGCGCGCATCAGCCCGCGCGGCACGTGCCGACGTCATCCAGCGCACGCGCCAGCGAGAAGCTCGCCCGCACCGTCAGCTCGCCCGGCGCTCGCGCGAGCACGCGCGTCCACCCGCCCGGCGCGCGCCCGACGCAGCCGCTCCCCCGCGTCACCGTCCAGTAGCGCGTGTAGTGAACGCGCACGACGAAGCTCCCGCGTGCGCTCGCCTGCAGCGCGAACGATTCGTGGCCCAGCGACGTCAGCCGCCCCGGACCCGACGCGATCGCCGGCGCACCCGCCACCGCGTAGATCCGCCAGTGCCGGCTCGCGAACACCTCGTGCAGATACGGCAGCCCCCTGCGGATCAGCGACCCCTCGCGCGCGCTCGACGGGTCCAGCTCCGTGTCCGGCAGCGCCACGTACGACACCGCCTGCTCGCGCAGCCAGCGCGCGTACCCCGCCGCCGTCAGCCCGTCCGACAGCAGCACCGCGTCATAGCGGGTGTCCAGCTGCTTCTCCCACCCCCGCGCCAGCGATATCCGCGGCGCCAGCTCGGCCGTCTCCCAGTGCGAGCGCGTCAGCGGCACCTCCACCCGCACCGGCGCGTCCGCTTGCCGGTCCAAGAACCGCGCGAGCGGCGCGTAGTACGAGCTCTGCGTCGACGCGTTGCCCGCCACCGCCAGCGTCTCGCGCAACGGCCCCCACCCTGCCCACGCCGTCCACGTGCACAGCGCGACCACCGCGGCAGCCGCGCTGCCCGCGCCCAGTGCGCGGCCGGTCCGCGCGCCTCGGGCGGGCGCGAGCGCGTGCCAGCCGCCGGCAGCCCCGTCCAGCGCCGAACCGTCCGGCGCGCGCCTCCCCACCCGCGCCCACAGCAGCAGCGGCCCCGCCAGCAGCACGCCGTAGCGCTCGACGTTGCTGCCCATCGGCGTGCGCACGAGCACGAGCACAACGCACGCGAGCAGATACACCGCGGCGCCCAGGCGCAGCTCGCCCGCGCGCGCCGGCAGAGCCCACGCGAACGCCGCAACGACGAGCACCGTCGCCGCGAACGAGACGAACGGAAACGGCTCCCAGCCGCCCTCTCCGAACAACGCCGCCAACGCGAGCACGACGACCGCTGCGGGCGCCGCCAGCGCGAGCAGCGCTCGCGGCGAGCGCCGCCACAGCGCGTGAGTCAGCGCGGCCAGCGCGAGCAGGATGCCGGCGACCGGGCTCGCCGCCGCGCTCACGAGCGCGAGCGCAGCGGCGACAGCCGAGCGCCGGCGCGCGAACGCGAGCGTCGCCGCGAGCGCGAACGACACGCCCAGCGCGAACGCCAGGCGCCCGATCCACACGTCGCCGACCGCCGCCGCCGCGAACGCGACCGCCGCCCATCGCGCCGCGCCTCCTCGCCGTGCGCCCGTCAGGCGTTCGAAGCACGCGACCGACGCCAGCACCGACAGCCCGCCGACGACGCGCAGCCCCAACAGCCACGCCAGCGGTCCGAACAGGACGCTGTAGCCCGGCAGCGCGTGCCCCGCGTACCAGTGCTCGTCGTACACCGCCAGCCCGACGTGCTGGAACAGGTCCACCCGATATGCCGCGGCCGCCAGGTCGGGCGTGCGCGGCGCGACCAGCACCCACGCGAACAAAAGCGCGAGCGCGCTAGCCAGGCCGAGCGGCACTGCGCTCGCGCGCTTGGTGGGAAGATCGACCGGGGTCCGGTGTGCTACCCCACCGGACCCCGGTCTACCCGCGACTCGCGCCGCGGGGGTGTACCCGGTGGAACCACTCACACGCCCCGAAGTAGCTGTGTCGCGCAACCGCACCGCCGAGATAATGACGGCCATGGCTCCGATCAACGCGACCCGCCGTCGCCGCCGGCGCGTCCTCGCAGGCGCATGCGTCGCGCTGCTCGCCGCCGCCGCGGCCTCCGGCTGCGGCGCCGGGCACCCCAACGCGATTGCCACGGGCGAGCTCGCCGAAGCGCAGACCTTCCCGTATTTCCGCCTCTACTGGGTCGGGCACAACTTCCTCGGGCACCCGCTCGTCGCCGTCGACGGGCAGAAGGGCTACATCAGCTCGGTCGGCGACAGCGTCTACTACGGCGACTGCGTCCACGGCAAAGGGATCTTCGGCGGCGGCAGCTGCGTCCTGCCCTTGCAGGTGACGACCGTCGTCTACAGCCTGCACTCCAACTCGCCGCTGGGGCGCCAGCGCAACATCGTCGTGCGCGGCGTGCCCGCGACCGTTTATGACAGCGGCCGCTCGATCGAGCTGTACACCGGGCGCGTCGCGATCGACCTGTTCTCCGACAGCTACGCGCACGCGATCGCCGGCGCGCAGCGACTGCTTCCGCTCAACGCCCCCGGATCGGCGAGCGGCGACCTGCCACCGCCGATCTACTGCCCCGGCCTGTCCGGACCGCAGGACTCAGAAGTGCGTCGGGTCATGCAGTCGCTGCCCGGCCGTGCCTGCCAGCACGCGAGCACCGCGCTCGCCTTCGCGGCCGGCGTGTTCGGCAGCTAAGTCGACGGCGCGTGCTGCCCCAGCGGCTTGCCCAGCTCGCGCCGCAGGCTGAGGAACGCGAGCGAGCCGAGCAACGCCGGGATCCACAGCGACACCGCTCGATAGATCACGACCGCGACGACCACTTGCGAGGCCGGGCGCACGCCGAACAGCAGCAGCATCCCGACGAGGCCGCCTTCGACCGCGATCAGCCCACCCGGGATCGGCACCGAGTTCGCGAGCATTCCGACGAGGTAGGCCATCAACACGACCCACACGCTCGGCGCGTTGCCGAACGCCGCCAGGCACGCGTACAGCGCGAGGTTGTCGAACAGCCAGTAGGCGATCGCGCCCAGCAGGCGCCAGTCGTGGGCGCGGATCAGCGCGAGCGCGTCCGCCACGCCGTCGGCCAGCGCCCGCAGCGCGACCACGCGCCGGCCGCCACGATCGCCGCGGCGCGTCGCCGCGCGCCCCGCCCAGCGCGCCAGCAGCAGCGTCCCGACGATCGTCGCCAGCGCCGCCACCGCCGGCACGAGCGTCAGCAGCGCGCGGCGCGACCCCGGCAGCACCCCGAGCCACATCGGCAGTCCGATCACGACCACCGCGCCCACGTTGACCGCGCTCGTCAGCACGAAGATCAGCACCGAGCGGCGCGCGATCCGCTCGACCGACACCCCCCGGCTGCGCAGCACCCACGCGCCGAGCGCGATGCCCGCGAGCCCGCTGACCGACACGACCGAGTTGACCGCGAGCTCCGACAGCGACAGCCGCGACGTCAGGCGCGGCCCGAGCGTCCCGAAGACGAGCCCGAACAGGACGGCATAGCCCACGCAAGAGAGCAGCTCCAGACACACCGCTGCGACGATCAGCGACGGATCGGCGTCGGCGAGGTGGTCCAGCGCCGAGCGCAGGTCGGGCACCGAGACCAGCAGCGCGGTCACGATCGCAAAGAAGATCGCCAGGCTGATCAGGCTCGTGCGCAACGTGCGCGACTGCGCCGCGAGCACGTGTGTCCCCTCGTCGACCTCCTCGGTCTCGCTCGCCTGGCGGTCGCCCACGCCCTTCACGGTAGCCTCATGTTCCAAGGCGACATGGCCGAGCAAGCCCGCATACTGGTCGTCGACGACGAGCCCGCCGTGCAGAACGCGCTCTCGCGCGCGCTCGCGTTGGAGCGCTACGACGTCGCGCAGGCCGTCGACGGGCGCCAGGCGCTCGAGTGCCTGCAGCGCGCCGCCTACGAGGTCGTGATCCTCGACGTGTCGATGCCCTACGTCGACGGCCTCGAGGTCTGCCGCCGCCTGCGCGACGGCGGCGATCGCACGCCCGTGCTGATGCTGACCGCGCGCGAGCAGGTCGAGGACCGCGTCGCCGGCCTCGACGCCGGCGCCGACGACTACCTTGTCAAGCCGTTCGCACTGCGCGAGCTGCTCGCGCGCGTGCGCGCGCTGCTGCGCCGCGCCGGCGACGACGACGAGCACGAGGGCGCGCTGACGTTCGAGGACCTGCGCCTGGACCGCCTCTCCCACGAGGCGTGGCGGGGCGAGCGGCTGCTCGCGCTCACCCGCACCGAGTTCCTGCTGCTCGAGATGTTCATGCGCCACCCGCGCCAGGTGCTCACGCGCTCGGCGATCTTCGAGCACGTGTGGGGCTATGACTTCGGCGCAACGTCCAACTCGCTCGGCGTCTACATGGGCTACCTGCGCCGCAAGACCGAGGTCGGCGACGAGCAGCGCTTGCTGCACACCGTACGCGGCATCGGCTATGTGCTGCGGGAGTCCGCATGAGCTTTCGTCGGCGGATCGCGCTCGCCGCGGCCGCCGCCGTCACGATCGCCGTCGTACTCGCGTCGCTGCTCACCTACCTGCTGACGTCCAACCAGCTACACAGCCAGGTCGATGGCCAGCTGCGAAACCGTGCGCGCACCGCCGGGCGGCTCGAGCGATTCCTCCAGCCCGGGCGCAAGGCGCCCGCCGCCGCCAAGCGCGACAGCGAACGCCTCGGCCTCGACCTCAACGGCCTCGACGGCGGGACCAAGGATCCCGACGAAGCGATCGCGCAGGGCGAAGGCACGACCGCGCCGCGCTACGGACCGCTCGCCAAAAACCTGTTCGGCCGGCTGCCCCCCGGGCCCGACCAGGTCCGCGGCTACCAGCAGGTCGTCAACTCCGCCGGCACGATCGTCGTGCGCTCGGCGCGCGGCATCTCGCTGCCCGTCGACTCGGCGACGCTGTCGCTTGCCAGGCACGGCGGCCAGTCGTTCTTCCGCGACGCGCACGTCAACGGCACCCACGTGCGCCTGCTCGCCCAGCCGTTCGGCAGAGGCCGCGCGATCCAGCTCGCGCAGCCGCTCACCGAAGTCGACAGCCTGCTCGACCGGCTGCGGCTGATCCTGGCGCTGCTCGACCTCGCCGGGATCGCCCTCGCGGCGCTGCTCGGGCGGCTCGTCGCCGGCGCGGTCGTCCTGCCGCTCAAGCGCCTCACACAGGCGACCGAGCACGTCGCGCTGACGCAAGACCTGAGCGGACGGATCACCTCGACCGGCCAGGACGAGATCGGGCGCCTCGCGCGCAGCTTCAACGCGATGCTCGACGCGCTCGAGCACTCGATGAGCGCGCTCGACGCGTCCGTCCACGCGCAGCGCCAGCTCGTCGCCGACGCCTCACACGAGCTGCGCACGCCGATCACCAGCCTGCGTACGAACATCGAGCTGCTTCAGCGAGCAGACGACATGGATCTGCCCGACCGCCAGCGCCTGCTCGGCGACGTCGTCGAGCAGATCGAGGAGCTGACGCTGCTGATGAACGACCTGATCGAGCTTGCGCGCGGCGAAGAGTCGTTCGCTGCCGAGGAGGACGTGCGCCTGGATGCGCTCGTCGAGGAGGTCGTCGAGCGCGCCCGCCGCCACGCTCCCGATGCCGAGTTCGAGCTGTCGCTCACACCGACAGTCGTCGCGGCCGTGCCCGCCCGCCTGGAGCGTGCGATCGGCAACCTGATCGACAACGCGATCAAGTACAGCCCTCCGGACAAGCCCGTCGAGGTCACGCTCGCCGGCGGTCAGCTGACCGTGCGCGATCGCGGCCCCGGCATCTCCGCCGCCGACCTCGCGCACGTCTTCGACCGCTTTTACCGTGGCGCCGAGGCGCGCGGAAGCTCCGGCTCCGGCCTCGGCCTCGCGATCGTGCGTCAGGCCATCGAGCAGCAGGGCGGCACCGTCACCGCCGAGCGCGCCCCCGGTCACGGCACGCTGATGCGCGTGCGCCTCGCCGGCGCCGAGACGCTCTCGCCCGAGGTCCTCGACGGGCGCGTCGGCGACCTCGCCGGTGATCCGTCGGCCGCGAGCGGCGACGGTGTCGCGATCGGCGTCGGCGGCGCCGTCCATGGCGCCGGCCCGGTCGGCGCCAGCGGCGCGCTCGAGCGCCCACCCGACTGAGCGCGGTGCGCGCGAGCGCGCGCCCGAAACAGCGCCGGCGCGAGCCCGAACCGGCGGCGAAACGCCGCCGCGAAGTGCGCCGGCTGGCTGTAGCCGACGATCCGCGCGACCGTCGCGACCGGGATCGCCGGCTGCTCGGCGAGCAGCTGCGCCGCCGCCGCGAGGCGCCGCCCGCGCAGATCCTCGTGGAAGCTCAGCTCGCCAAACTGCGCGTACGCGCGCTGGACCTGGCGCGGCGAGCTTGACACCGCCGCCGCCACCTGCGCGAGCGTCAGCCTGCGCCGGAAGTTGCGCGCGACGACCACGCGCGAGAGCAGATACAGGCGCCGGCGCGCCGCAAGCGTGTCATCTTGCACACCGCCTGATCCGACGAGCGCCCGCGCGCCGGACGGCGTGCGGCCGGAGCTTGGGACACGAGCGCGCGGTACCACCCGTGGACCCCGTCGGTTCGCTTCTACTCGTAGCGCTGCGCCGTGCGCTCGACCGCGTCGCGGTAGGACCAGCCGAACAGCAGCGCGTGCACGAGCAGCGGCAGCAGCTGGTAGAGCCCGACGCGCTCGCGCCAGCCGTCGGCGAGCGGCGCCGCCTCGCGGTAGGCCTCCAGCGTGCCCGCCGGCGCGCCGAACAGCGCGAGCATCGCCAGGTCGACCTCGCGATGGCCGCCGTACGCCGACGGGTCGATCAGCCACGGCCGCCCCGACGCGTCGGCGAGCACGTTGCCCGACCACAGGTCGCCGTGCAGGCGCGCCGGCGGCTCGGGCGGCCCGGCGAGCTCCGTCATCCGCGCGCACACGCGCTCGAGCGCGGTCAGCGCGCGGTCGCCGAGCGCCCCGCGCTCGCGCGCGAGGCGCGTCAGTGGGCGCAAGCGCCGCTCGCCGTAGAACTCGGCCCACGTGTCCGTTGGCTGATTCGACACTGCGAGTGAGCCGAGCCAGCCGACGTCCCCCGCGTGACCGACGCTGGCCGCGCCAGGACCCGCACTTGCCTCGCTCTCGCTGCCCGGCGCGGGCGCCGCGAAGCTGCCGAAGCGCGGCGCGCCGGCCGCGTGCGTCGCGGCGAGCCCGCGCCCGAGCTCCTCGCCGCCGGCCGCGTCGAGGCCTCCCGGCTGCACCCACTCGAGCGCGAGGTAGCCGTCGGCGACGTCGAGCACGTTCGGCGTGCGCAGCGCGCCCGGCTCGGCCAGCCATCGCAGACCGGCGGACTCAGCGGCGTACTCGCCGGGCACCGCGTCGGCGCGCGTCTTGACGAACGCCGCGCGCCCGTCCGACAGCACGACGCGGTACGCGTCGTTGATGTAGCCGCCGCCGATCGCCCGCGCATCGCGCGCGCCCGGCGGCAGCGACGTCGCCGCGACGGGCGATCCCGTCTCGCGCGATGACCCGGGCGCCCGCGACGATCCCACCGCGTCGCTCACGAAAGCTCGCCGGAGCGGATCTGCGCGAGCAGGCCGCGGCAGGCCGCGTCGACCATCTCGAGCACGCGTTCGAAGCCGTCGCCGGCCCCGTAATACGGGTCGGGGACGTCGAGGTCGCCCGCGCCGTCCGCGCTCGGATCGAACTCGCGCAGCAACCGCACCTTTGCGCGCTGATCATCGCTCGCGGCAAGCGCTCGCAGATCGCGCAGGTTCGCCGAATCCATCGCGATCAACAGATCAAAATCGTCAAAATCGGCCGCGCCCACGCGCCGCGCGACTCCGTCCAGCGCGATTCCCCTGCCGGCCGCAGCGGCGGTCGCGCGCTCGTCGGGCGCGCTGCCGACGTGCCACGCACCGGTGCCGGCCGAATCGATCTCGATCTGATCGTCGAGCCCCGCGTCGTGCACGAGCGCGCGCATCGTCCCCTCGGCGGTCGGCGAGCGGCAGATGTTGCCGAGGCAGACGAACAGGATTCGCAGTGCTAGTCCTCGCCCAGCTCGAGCACGGCGAGGAACGCCTCCTGCGGGACCTCGACGCGACCGACCTGCTTCATCCGCTTCTTGCCCTCTTTCTGTTTGGCGAGCAGCTTTTTCTTGCGCGTGATATCGCCGCCGTAGCAGCCGGAGATCACGTCCTTGCGAAACGCCTTGACCGTCTCGCGGGCGATCACGTGCGCGCCGATCGCGGCCTGGATCGGGACGTCGTACTGCTGGCGCGGGATTCGCTTGCGCAGCTTCTCGGTCAGCGTGCGCCCGATCTCATACGCCTTCTCGCGATGGACGACCATCGACAAGGCGTCGACCGGGTCGCCCGCGAGCAGCACGTCGAGCTTGACCAGATCAGACGGCCGCATTCCGCTCAGCTCATAGTCGAGCGACGCGTACCCTTTCGTGCGCGACTTCAGCTGGTCGAAGAAGTCGAGCACGATTTCGGCGAGCGGCAGCTCGTAGTTCAGCTGCACGCGCTCGGGCGACAGGTAGCTCATCCCGGCGTGGACGCCGCGGCGTTCCTGGCACAGCTCCATCACCGCGCCGACGAACTCTTTCGGCGCGATGATCGACGCCTGGATGAACGGCTCGCGGATCTCCTCGATCGTCCCCGGGTCGGGCATGTCCGACGGGTTGTGCACCTCAAGCTCGTCGCCGTTGGTCAGCGTCACGTCGAACTCGACCGACGGCATCGTCGCGAGCAGCTCGAGGTCGTACTCGCGCTCCAGGCGCTCGCGCACGATGTCCATGTGCAGCAGGCCGAGAAAGCCGCAGCGAAAGCCGAACCCGAGTGCGTCGGAGGTCTCCGGCTCCCACGACAGCGCCGCGTCGTTGAGCGTCAGCTTCTCCAGCGCGTCGCGCAGGTCGGGATAGCTGTCGGAGTCGATCGGGAACAGCCCGCAGAAGACCATCGGCTTGACCTCGCGATAGCCCGGCAGCGCTTCGGTCGCCGTCGCCCCCGCCTGCACGCCCGCGCGAGCGCGCGTCGTCAGCGTGTCGCCGACGCGCAGCAGCGTGACGTCCTTCAGCCCGGTGATCAGGTAGCCGACCTCGCCCGCCGCGAGTTGGTCGGTCGGCATCATCTGCGGCGAGAACACGCCGATGTCGTCGATGTCCGCGAGCGTGTCGGTCGCCATCGCGCGGATCGCCTCGCCCTTGCGAAAGACGCCGTCGACGACGCGGATGTATGCGATCACCCCGCGGTACTGGTCGAACTCCGAGTCGAAGATCAGCGCGCGCGGCGGCCCGTCGGGGTCGCCCGACGGCGGTGGCACGCGTCCGATCAGCTCCTCCAGCACGTCCGTCACCCCCTCGCCGGTCTTGCCGCTGATCTGAAGGATCGACTCGGGCTCCTCGCCGATCAGCTCGCTCACTTCGCCGGCGACGCGCTCGGGCTCGGCGCCCGGCAGGTCGATCTTGTTCAGGCACGGGATCAGCTCGAGCCCCGAGTCGATCGCGAGGTACGTGTTGGCGACCGTCTGCGCCTCGACTCCCTGCGACGCGTCGACCACGAGCAGCGCGCCCTCGCACGCCGCCAGCGAGCGCGACACCTCGTACGTGAAGTCGACGTGGCCGGGCGTGTCGATCAGGTGCAGCTGGTAGGTCTGGCCGTCGCGCGCGGTGTAGAACACGCGAACCGCCTGCGCCTTGATCGTGATCCCGCGCTCGCGCTCGAGATCCATCGAGTCGAGCACCTGCGCGCGCATCTCGCGCGCGGCGACCGTGTGCGTCAGCTCGAGGATCCGATCGGCGAGCGTCGACTTGCCGTGATCGATGTGCGCGATGATCGAGAAGTTGCGGATCTGGGCCTGGTCCATGGCTGCTACAGGGTAGAGGCGCCTAGATGTTGTGCTGGGGCGCTCAGTAGTCGTGCTGCTCGTACCAGTCCCGCGGACGGCCGTCCCGGGTCAGGTCGAACAGGTTCCACAGCGGCTCGAGCGTGCCTACATGACGAGGATCCTCCCCCGGCTCGCTAGGCGCCTCGAGCAGCTCGGATGACCAGAAATGGCGGATCGCCCGGCCGTCGCGCTCGAATACGTTGAGCATCGGCCGTTGCGACCCCTCGGGCGTCTCGCCGCGGTAGTCGCGCTTGTAGGTGTTCTCCGCCGAGGACAGGAGCCGCAGATGCCGCCACCCGCGCTCCGCGCCGAACGTCAGTAGCCGCTCGAGCGACGTCTTCGCGACGACCACGAAATTGAGCTGCTGGCTCGCGTGTTCCGCCGCGCCGTCGAGCTGGTCGAGCAACGCCGTACACGAGGGACACGGCCCCTCCGCGAGCGGGAGCAGCGCCGTCTTGCCCGCGGTCGGACCCGGCGTATCGTCATCGGGGTCGCGCGGAAACATGAAGTTGTAGATCGCGAGGCTGTCCTTGCCGGGCACGAACAGCTCCGACAGCCGCACATCGGTTGGCTTCCCGTCCGCTCCCGCTCCGCGGAACACATAGTCCTCTGCGACGACTCCACCCGGCGGCAGCGCGCGCCGCGCTGCCGCGAGCGCCTCGGTCGCGCGACGCAGATTCATTTCCTGCTGGAGCAGCGCCTCGCGCGCCGCTCGGTACCCCTGTGACTCGCCCGGGAAGGTGCTGCTCATGTCCGACCATCCTCCTTCGCCTTGCTCGCTGTGAGCAGCCTAGAGGCGCTAGCCTTCTACCACCGGCGGATCGCCAACTCGACTACGGGCCTTCGAGGCTCAACCGCGGCTACGCGCCGTCCCTCGGGACGGCGGCCTGTCCAGGTGTCGGGAGTGTCACGCCGCCCAGGCATAGACACACGAGTCCTGGGACGTAAGTAGTAAGCGGCGATTCAAGTTCGGGCGTACGTCGGGCGGGCCTCGAGCCCGCCCGACCTCTGCGCGGGCGCGGAAGTGGCTGCTCGAGACCGGTTGGCAAGCTGTGCGGGCGCTGCAGGCCAGCCGCTCAGCCGTGCGACGGACGGGGCGCAGGGCGCCCGAGCTGGCTGGCGATCAGCCTGTGCACCTGATGCGCCTCGGGCACGCGCATCGCGAGCACGGCGCGGATGTAGACGAACAACCCGGCCGCGCCGGCGCAGCCGACGCTGACGATCTGCGCGATCAGCGACGTTCCGAGCAGGTCGTCGAGCAGCCGCCAGACGGCCCACGAGACGCCAGCGAGAAGCGCCGATGCGAGCAGGATCCGGGCCGTGATCATCGTCGTCTGCCCGCCCTCGAGCCGCCCGTTGAAGCCGATCCGCAGCCGCTGCACCTGGAGGAACGTCATCACGGCGTTGGCGACGACGGTGCCGATGATCAGCCCGGCGATCCCGAACGGCTTGTACAGGCCGACGCTGACGATTACGTCGATCACGATGTTGACCGCTGCCAGGCGGGTGGGAATCCACGGGCGCTGGACGGCGAAGAACGTCCGCGTGAGCAGCAGGTTCAGCCCGCCGAACGGCAGGCTGAAGGCGAACCAGAAGAGGGCGACCGAGACGATGTGCGTGGAGTGCGGGCCGAAGTTCCCGCGCTGGAACAGCAAGCGCACGATCGGCGTCGCCAGCACGATGATGAACGCCGCCGCGGGGATCAGCAGCAGGTTGATCTGGCGCATGCCGATGCCCACCGCGCGGCGCATCGCACGGACGTCGCGATTTGCCGCCATCCGGCTGAGCGTCGGGAACAGGACGGTCGCGACGGCGACGCTGAACAGACCCTGCGGCAGCATGTAGACCCGAAACGCGTTGTCGATCGCGCGCGGTGCTTCATCGGAGACGAGCGTGCCGAAGACCGAGTTGATGAGCTGATCGAGGTTGACGATGCCGAGGCCGATCGTCACCGGCAGCATCAGCGTGAAGACCTGTTTGATGCGGGGGTCGTGCCAGTCGACGTGCGGCTGCAGGCGGAAGTCGATGCGGCCGAGCGCGCCGGCGGCCATCAACAGCTGCACGAACGTCGCCACCAGGATCGCCCCCGCATACAGGTACAGCTGCTGTTCTTCGCCGTGAAACTGCGGGCGCAGGATAAGCAACAACAGAAGGATCACGACGTTCCACACGGCCGGCGAGATTGCAGGGATCGAGAAGTGGTCGTACGACTGCAAGATCCCCACGAGCAAGCCGTTGAGACCGAGGATCAGCACGACAGGGAAGAGGACCTGCGAGAGGCCTGCCGTGAGCGCATCGAGCATGCCGTTGAACGTGCTTCCCGTGAACAGCGGCATGATCACCCCCGCCGCGAGGATGAAGAAGGCGGTGGCGGCCCCGAGTACGATCAGCATCACCCAGAACAGCGTCGACGCGAGCCGGAACGCCTCTTTCTTGCGGCCGCGCTGCAGCAGTTCGGTGAACACCGGCACGAACGCGGCCGACAGCGCGGCGTTGGCGAACAGGTTGCTCACCAGGTTGGGCACTTGGAAGGCGATCGTGAAGGCCGAGAAGCGTCCGCTCGTGCCGAAGAAGCTGGCCGTGGCGATTTCGCGCACGAGCCCGGCGATCCGGGAGACGCCCGTGGCGATCGAGAAGATCGCGGTGTTGCGCGCGACGCCGCGGCCGACTGGAGGCGTGGATAGCGGCGGCTCCTCGGCTATGTCGGGCAACTCGGCCATCCACGCCGAGGACTCCTCTACGGTCGCCGATAGCCGCTCAGCGTCGCGCGGCCCGTCTCCGCCAACTTCTCCAGACTCAGACAAGGCCGCTATAGTACGGCGCTCCGCGGCGCGCCCGGAGGCGATTGTGCTGGGCGCGAGCGGCCCTTTTTCATGGCCAACATCCACTCCCAGAAGAAGCGGATCCTGCGCTCTGAGCGCGAGCGGGTCGAGAACCGTCAGTACACGTCGGCGATCAGGACGCACTTCCGCCGGCTGGCGTCGCTGGTGCAGGAGGGCGACGACGCGAACGCCGACGCGACCCACCGCCAGCTCGTCTCGACGATCGACAAGGCCGTCAAGCGCGGCGCGCTGCATCGCAACAACGGCGCGCACAAGAAGTCCCGCGCCGCCCGCCTGCGAAGCGGCCGCTAGCCGGCGCCATACGGCGTCCTCGGTCGCTCGCGTACCGAAGCCGGGAAACACTCGCTCCGCTCGCATCCCCGTTTCGGCCAGCACGCCACGCTCCCTGCGTCCTTGTCTGGCTTGACTAGCGACCGCTTCGTAGCTGGCAACCCCGCCTACGCCGCGATCTCGCTGATCGCTCGCAACGCGATGGTGTCCTCGTCGAGGGCGGCTGAGGGCGTGCGGTCGGCGGCTAGGACGGCACCGCCGCGGGAGTCGAGCTCGAGGTCGGCGATTGCGCCGAGCGCAGCGCGCAGACGGGATACGTCGCTGCGGGCGACGTCGGCGACGAAGCGCTCGGCGGCACGCGCGGGCATCCGCAGGCCGCGCTTGACGCTCGCGACCGACTCACCGGCGCGCAGGCGCTCGGCGACGGCGAGCGCATCGCGTAGCCGCTGGGCCATCAGGTAGATCAGGCCTGACAGTCGCTCGCCCTGGGCGCGCAGGCGCATGTAGGCACGGGTGGCCTCGGCGGCGTCGGCGCCGACGAGCGCGTCGGCCAGCGCATACGCGCGCCACTGAGTCGAGTGCGCCGCGCGCCGTTCGATCTCGTCGATGCCGATCGTGCGGCCGTGCGCGTCGCCGCTGCCGTCCTCGCCGTCGCCCTCGAGCGCGAGCTTCTCGAGCTCGCGCAGCAGCCGCTGCTGGCGGTCGCCGACCTGCGCGACGAGCGCCTTCGCGGCGGCGGCGTCGATCGACACGCCCAGCCGCGCTCCCTGCTCGCGCGCCCACTTGGGCAGCTCCCACGGCTTGACGTTCATCTGTGCGACGACCTGGCCGCCGGCGCGCTTCACGGCATCGTGCAGGGCTGTTGGCGCCTTCGCGCGCGCCTCCTCGCGGGCGAACAGCGCGAGCGTCGTGTCGGGCGGAATCTGCTCGAGCGCCGGTGCAAGCTGTTGTTGCACGTCGGCGTCGCGCCAGCGCTCGACGCCTTCGACAACGATCACGCGACGGCCGACGGCGAGCGTCATCGCCGCGAGCGCGTCGGCCACCGCCGCGGGCGTCGCGCGGTCGCCGTCGAGCAGCTCGACGCTCGCGGCGCCGTCGCCCGGCCGTTCGGCGAGCGCGCGCAGGCCCGCGCGGCGCTCGGCGATCGCGCCGTGATCGTCGCCATGGATCAGGTAAGCGGGCTTGAGCTCGGCCATCAGCGGACCACGACGTTGACGAGCTTGCCCGGCACGACGACTTCCTTGACGATCTGCTTGCCGTCGACGTGCGCTTGCACGTTGGGCGCGGCTAGGCACAGCTGCTTGAGCTCGTCCTCGCTCGCGTCGCTGGCCGCCTCCACGCGGTCGCGCAGTTTGCCGTTGACCTGGCAGACGAGCTCATAGACGTCGCGCTCGAGCAGCTCCTCGTCGGCGTTCGGCCATGGCGCCTCCCAGACGCGCTCGCCCGCGAGCCGCTCATAGATGTCGGCGCAGACGTGCGGCGCGAACGGGAAAAGCAGCGACGCGGCGGTCGCGAGCGCGAATCGGAGCATCTGCGGATCGACGGTGTCGCGCAGGCGTGAGCAGTCGTTGAGCAGCTCCATGACGGCTGCGATGGCGGTGTTGAAGGCGAAGCGGCGTAGGTCGCCGCTCACCTTGTCGGTCGCCCAGTGTGCCTTGCGCAGCAGCACGAGGTCGTCGCCGCGGGCGCCGGTGTCGGCTTCGGGCGCGCCGCTGGGTGGGCCACAGCGCTCGGCGGTCTCGGCGGCGAGGCGCCACAGCCGCGAGAGGAATCGGTGAACGCCCTCGACGCCGGCGTCGGACCAGTCCGCGTCCTGGTCGGGAGGCCCGACGAACAGGATGTAGCAGCGCGCTGCGTCGGCTCCGACACGCTCGACGATCGAGGCGGGCGAAACGACGTTGCCGCGCGACTTGCTCATCTTCGCGCCGTCCTTGGTGACCATGCCCTGCGTGAACAGCGCTTGGAAGGGCTCCTCGAAGTCGAGGTGGCCGAGGTCGGCGAGCGCCTTGCAGAAGAAGCGCGCGTACATCAGGTGCAGGATCGCGTGCTCGACGCCGCCGATGTACTGGTCGACGGGCATCCACTCGCGCAGCGCCTCGGGATCCCACGCGGCGAGCTCGTTGTGCGGATCGCAGTAGCGCAGGAAGTACCAGGAGGAGTCGACGAACGTGTCCATCGTGTCGGTCTCGCGACGAGCTGGCCCGTCGCATTGGGGGCAGGTCGTGTTGACCCAGTCCTCGGCGGCAGCGAGCGGCGAGCGGCCCTTGGGCGTGTAGTCGTCGATGTCGGGGAGCTCGACGGGCAGCTGGTCGTCGGGCACGGGAACGAGCCCACACTCGTCGCAGTGGAGGATCGGGATCGGCGCGCCCCAGTAGCGCTGGCGCGAGACGAGCCAGTCGCGCAGCTTGTAGTTGACCGACGCGTGGCCTTTGCCCTCGTGGTCGAGCCAGCGGACGATCTCGCCGAGCGCCTCGCGGTTCGGCAGCCCGTCGAACTCGACGCTGCAGTTGACGAGCACGCCGTCGCCGGTATACGGCAGCGGCTGGTCGTCGGCGGCGTCGCTGCCGCCGGCGGGATCGATCACGCGGCGGATGGGCAGGTCGAAGGCGCGCGCGAACGCGTAGTCGCGCTCGTCGTGCGCGGGAACGGCCATGATCGCGCCGGTGCCGTACTCCATCAGCACGTAGTCGGCGACGTACATCGGGATCTGCTCGCCGTTGACGGGGTTGGTGACCGTCCGCCCGAGCGGGACGCCGGTCTTGGGCTTGTCGGCGTTGCCGCGCTCCTCGTTGGTCTCGTTGAGCGCGACGTTGACGTACTCGTGGACTTCGTGCTCGTGCTCGGTGCCTTGCACGAGGCGCATCACGTCGGGGTGCTCGGGGGCCATGACGAAGAACGTCGCGCCGAACAGCGTGTCGGGTCGCGTCGTGAAGACGGGGTAGTCGATCGCGAGCTCGTCGCAGCGGAACACGACCTCGGCGCCCTCGGAGCGACCGATCCAGTTGCGCTGCATCGTCTTGACGTTGGCTGGCCAGTCGATCGCGTCGAGGTCGTTTAGCAGGCGCTCGGCGTAGTCGGTGATCCGCAGGAACCACTGCTCGAGCTGGCGGACTTCGACGAGGTTGCCGCAACGCTCGCAGCGTCCGTCGGCGTCGACCTGCTCGTTGGCGAGCACGGTCTGGTCGAACGGGCACCACTTGACGGCGGCGTCCTTGCGGTAGGCGAGGCCGGAGCGGAACAGCTCGAGGAAGATCCACTGCGTCCAGCGGTAGTAGCTGGGTTCGCTCGTGGCGAGCTCGCGCGACCAGTCGATCGAGACGCCCCAGGAACGGAACTGGCGCTGGAACTCGGCGATCGACTCGGCGGTCGACACGCGCGGGTGAACGCCGGTCTTGATCGCGTGGTTCTCGGCGGGCAGCCCGAACGCGTCGTAGCCCATCGGGTGCAGGACGCGGCGACCGAGCCGACGGTTGAAATGGGCGATCGCGTCGCCGAGCGCGTAGCACTTGAGATGGCCGATGTGCGGCTCGCCGCTCGGGTACGGGAGCATCTCGAGCACGTAGGCGTTGCTCGAGCGCCCGCCGGCGTCGTGAGCGTTGGTGACCTCCCACGTCCGCTCCCGCGCCCACAGCTGCTGCCAGCGCGCCTCGATCTGAAGCGGATCGTATTGGAGGGCGGTCATCGCGCCGCAGGTTAGCGGGCGGTTGGGTGGCTAACGTCGAGCGAGTCGCCGTTCCGACGGGCGGCACCGCGGCGGCTGCCACGGGACCACCCGCCGCACGGTCGGCGCAGGCGCGCGACGCGCGTGCGTCAGAACTTGTCGGGCGTGTCGAGCTCGTTCCAGAACGTCGCCTCGGGTTGGCTGGTGACGCCGCCTTCGCCCATCATCTGGGCGATCTCCTGGCTTTCGCCGAAGAACTGCTGAAAGGCCTCGGCGGACTCCCACTCGTCGACGACGAGTATCCCGTTTCCGTCGGTGCTCGCGTAGAAGGCGTGGCGCTTCGCGCCTTTGCTTCGCGCGCGGTCGGAGACCTGCTTGAGGCGATCGGGATCGCTCGTGAGCGCCTGCTCGATGCTCTTGGCGTCACCGGCGATGCGCAGCGTGACTAGGACGGACATTGTGCGGCTCGCTTTCTGCAGGTGCCCAAACGAGGCTTGGGCTCCGGCGGGGTCGTTTGGGCGATTGGATCAGCCGAAGGCGGCCGCGTCAACCGGCGGCTGGCTGGGTCGGTGCGACGGCCTCGTCGCCGGCGACGAAGCGGCTGCGGGCACGCAGCAGCGCGACGATGTCGGCTGGCGCGGTGTCGGGCGAGCCGGCGTCGAACGGCGGGTGCGGGTCGTACTCGATGCCGAGCTGGATCGCCTGAGCGACCTCGTCCCCGGCGATCCGCGCGGCGAGCGCGAGCGCCATGTCGATTCCGGCGGAGACGCCGGCGGCGGTGACGATCTTGCCGTCGAACACGAAGCGCTCGGCGACGGCGTCGGCGCCGAGCTCGCGCAGCTTGTCCATCGCCAGCCAGTGACCGGTCGCGCGCGTGCCGGCGAGCAGCCCGGCGGCGGCGAGGATCAGCGAGCCGGTGCACACGGACGTGGTCCAGACGCTCGTCTCGTGCGCGGCGCGCAGCCAGTCGAGCGCGGGCCCGCCGGCGCGCGCGGCGACCTCGCCGGGCCCGCCGGGCACGAGCACGATGTCAGGCGCGCGCACGTCGGCGAGCTCGGCGTCGGCGTCGATCGCGAGCATCCGGTTGTCCGTGCGCACGGGGCCGGCGTCGGCGGCGACGAACGTCACCCGCGCGCCGGGCAGCCGGCTGAGCACCTCGTACGGGCCGATCGCGTCGAGCGCGGTGAACCCGTCGTACAGCAGGATCGCTGTGTTCATGTGATCTTCTCCTTGTTGATCTCGCCTGGCTGAAAGCGGCGGCGGTACTCGGCGGGCGCGACGGAGAGCGCTCGCAGGAACGCGCGGCGCATGGTCTCGGCGGTGCCGAACCCGCAGGCGTCCGCGATTGCGGCGATCGGGTCGGCGGTGTCCTCGAGCGCCCGGCGCGCGGCGTCGAGGCGGACGCGCTCGACATAGCGGCCGGGCGTGACGCCGGCCTCGGCGCGGAACGCGCGGGCGAAGTGGCGCGGGCTCATGTGCGCGCGGACGGCCATGGCGTCGACGCAGTGATCGCCGGCGACGTCCTCGAGCACGGCGCGCTGCGCTTCGCGCAGCGGCTCGCGCGCGGGCTCGTGCGCGGCGAGCGCCGCGCTGAACTGCGACTGGCCGCCGGGACGGCGCAGGAAGAGAACGAGGTGGCGCGCGATCGTCAGCGCGAGGTCGCGATCGTGGTCGTGTTCGACGAGCGCGAGCGCGAGGTCCATTCCGGCGGTCACGCCGGCGGAGGTCCAGACGTCGCCATCGCGCACGAAGATCGGATCGGGATCGACGTCGACGCGCGGGTGCAGTCGCGCGAGAGCGGCAGCGGCCGACCAGTGGGTCGTCGCGCGGCGACCGTCGAGCAGCCCGGCGGCGGCGAGGACGAACGCGCCTGTGCAGACCGACACGGTGCGTCGAGCGCGCGCGGAGGCGTCGGCGACCCAGTCGAGCAGCGGCGGATCGGCAGACGCGGCGCGCGCGCCTGCGCCGCCGGGGACGATCAGCGTGTCGATCGCGTCGGGCGCGTCGTCGAGCGATCCGTCGGCGGCGATCGTCAGGCCGCTGGACGTGCGCACGGGCGCGCCGGCGACGCTGAGCGTACGAACGTCGTAGCCGCGGCGCGGGCGCTCGCTGGGCGCGGGGACGCGCTGCAGCGCCGCGAGCACCTCGACGGGCCCGCTGACGTCGAGGCTTTGGACGCCGTCGAACAGGAGCACGACGACGTTGCGCGGTGCGGCCATGCGACGATCATCGCCCACCGGGCCTCTGTCCGCAAGGACATATTTCCCACATTTTCTGCCATCGCGGGATCAGGCAAGTGGAGGTGCACGCGATCGACGAGCGAGGTCTACGATTGCCGAATGGACGGACAGCCGGCCGGCAGCCGCCGCGACGCCGAGCGTGAGCGCGAGGCGCTCGACGCGACGCCGGCACGCGTGGCATCGATCGTCGAGGCGGCGGAACGAGCGGCGAACGAGCTGCGCGAGCAGGCGGAGGCGCGGGCGCGTGAGCGGATCGCGGAGGCCGATCGCGCTGCGTCCAACCGCGTCGGCGCGGCGGAGGAGGAGGCGCAGGAGCTGCTGCACGAGGCGCGCGCGCAGGCGGACGCCGCGCGCAACCACGCGGTCGCCGATGTCGGCGCGATCCATGCGGAGGCCGAGCGAGCGCGCGGGCAGGCGCAGGCGGAGGCGGAGAGCGTTCGCGCAGACGCGCAGGCCGAGGCCGAGCGAGCTCGCGCTGAGGCGCACGCGGACGCGGAAGCGGTCCGGGCTGACGCCCAGGCGGAGGCCGAGCGCGTGCGGACGACGACAGGCGAATCGATGGCGCAGGCGTCGAGCGACGCGCGCGCGCAGGCGGAGCAGGCGCTGGCCGAAGCTCGGGCAGAGAGCGAGCGGATCGTGGCAGCGGCACAGGAGCGCGCGGACGCGCTGATCGCGGACGCGCGCGAGCAGGCTGAGCGCACGATCAGCGCTGGCGGCGAGGACCTGGAGAAGCTGCGTGCGGACGCTCTCGAGCAGGCCCAGCGGGTCCGCGCGAAGGCGCGCGAGGACGCACGCGAGATAGTCGGCGAGTCGCACGTCGTCGCGCGCGACGTGCTGCGCGAGGGAACGGAGCTGTCGCGCAACCTGCGCGAGCTGTCGGTGTCGCTGCGCAGCAACGCCGAGCGCCTGCTGCGCGACGTGCGCCTCGCGCACGGCAGCATGACCGCGCGCCTGGACCAAACGAGCCCGAGCGGCGATCGCGGCGCACACGGCAGCGACCGCAGCGGCGGGGGCCGCGCCGCGCGCGAGCTCGACGAGGGCGACGATGACGAGCTCGACGTGCCGGAGTTCATCCCGCCGGAGTGAGCTTCGGCAGGCCGGCAACGCCCTGCGACGGCTTGGCGATCTCGCCGGGTTCAGCCTGCTGATCGTTGCAGACAACGCGCCGCAGTTGCGTCCCAAGCGATCCGTACGCTCGGAACATGGTCACGCTCACACCGAGCCAGAAGGGCGCCGCGGCGGAGGCGGCGATCGCGGCAGCGGCGATTCGGGCAAGGCTCGTCGTCTTGAGGCCGCTCTGCGAGGGCGGACGATACGACTTGGTCTTCGATACGGGCAGCCATCTGCTGCGCGTGCAGTGCAAGTGGGCAACGCTTCAGGGCGGTGTGCTCATGGTGATGTGCAGAACCTCGAGGCACACGCCAGGTGGCTACGTTCGAACGACATACGCGGCCGACGAGATCGACGCACTCGGCGCATACGTCGCCGAGACGGGCGACTGCTATCTGATCCCTGCCGCAGAGGTCGCCGGCCGGACAATGCTCAGCCTGCGCATCGCGCCGGCGCGCAACGGTCAGTCACGCAAGATCCGCTGGGCACACGAGTACGAGCTGACGCGCTCGCTCAGGCAAAATTGGGGCGTACCGGTTGCTTAGTCGCGATCCTCGCGTGCGGCGGCGCTAGCATTGGCGATCCTGGGGCTATAGCTCAGCTGGGAGAGCGCGTCGCTGGCAGCGACGAGGTCGTCGGTTCGAGCCCGACTAGCTCCACTGAACGCTCGCGTCGAGCGTCGTCTACGACAGCTTGCCGCCCTCACCCGAGCGGTTCGCCGATGTTGAGGATGTTGCCGTCGGGATCGGTGACGCTCGTCCGGCGCACCGAGCCGGCGAGCGTCTGGATCGGCTCGGTCTCCACCCCGCGCCCGGTCAGACCGGACAGGAAGGTGTCGAGATCGTCGACGAGCAGCGTGTGCAGCGCGGAGCCGGCGCGCGGAGGATCGGCGATCACGTAGACCCATCCCTGATCGGTGACCCGCCATGCTGCCTCGCTGTCGTTGGGAAGCAGCGCCGGCGCCGCGCCGAACAGCCGCGTGTACCAGCTGACGGCGGAGTCGCGGTCCGCGACGGGAATGCCGGCGAACACGTGTGTGGCGCTCATCCCGCGACGATACCCGAGCCGCTGCGAGCGTACACTGACGGCCGACCTGCGCCGACGACGAGGAGCTCGCGATGACCAGTCAGCTGCCGCCCGGACCGCGCACCCCCCGTGCTTTGCAGACGCTCGGCTGGTGGAGTCGCCCGGCGGCTTATCTCGAGCGCTGCCGCGCTCGCTATGGCAAGCGCTTCACGATCCGCCTGCTGGGGCAGTCGCCGTTCGTGATCATCTCCGACCCGGACGAGATCAAGCAGATCTTCACGGCCCCGCCCGACGTGCTCCACCCGGGCGAGGGCGCGCACATCCTCGAGCCGGTGATCGGCCCGAGCTCGGTCATCCTGCTCGACGAGGCGCCGCACATGCGCCAGCGCAAGCTGCTGCTCCCGGCATTCCACGGGGAGAAGATGCAGCGCCTGTCCGGCCTGATGGAAGAGCTCGCCGAGACCGAGGTCGCGTCCTGGCCGGTCGACCAGCCGGTCGCGCTTCACCCGCGACTGCAGCGCCTCACGCTCGAGGTGATCCTGCGCGCCGTGTTCGGCCTGGAGCGCGGCGCCCAGCTCGACGAGCTGCGCGACGTGATGACAGAGCTGCTCGCCTTCGGCGAGAGCCCCGTGTCGCTGCTGCCGCCGGCCCAGCGGCTGCTCGCGGGGCTCGGACGGATGGGGCGATTCGAACACGCTTCGAAGCGCTCGACGGAGATGATCTACGAGCTGATCGAGGAGCGGCGTGCCCGCGGCGCCGACGGCGACGACGTGCTGTCGCTGCTGCTCTGCGCGCGCGACGAGGACGGCGAGCCGATGTCGCCGGCCGAAATGCGCGACGAGCTCGTGACGGCGCTCGTCGCCGGACACGAGACGACCGCGTCACAGCTGGCGTGGGCGTTCGAGCAGCTCGCGCGCGCCGACCGCGTCCAGCGACGGCTGCACGACGAGCTCGACGCCGGCGACGATGAGGCGTACCTGACCGCGACGATCAACGAGATCCTGCGCCGCCGCACGGTCGTGCCGAATGCCGAGCCGCGACTCGTCAAGCGGCCGATCGAGATCGGCGGGATCGAGTACCAGCCGGGCGTCGTGCTGTTCGCGAGCGCGCACCTGTTGCATCACGACCCGGCGATCTACCCCGAACCGTACGCGTTCAGGCCCGAGCGTTTCCTCGACAAATCTCCCGGCACTTACACGTGGACCCCGTTCGGCGGAGGGCGCCGGCGGT
>DASXIJ010000041.1:0-25536 GCA_036498045.1 Solirubrobacteraceae bacterium | reverse complement strand
CTCGCTCGCGTCGTGCGCCTCGAGGATCTCTGCGATGCGCGTGCGCTTGCCCCACAGCGTCACCGCTGGATAAGGGTCGACTCCTTCGGCGCGCAGGCGCTCCATCTTCGCGCGGCGCTCGTCGATTTCGACGACGCCGTTCGGCGTCGTCTCGGTCCCGTCAACTGCTGTCTGCTGCCCCTCCTCTTGTTGTCCAGATACGGACATGTGCGCACGATCCTCTCAAAGCGGTTTCGCTTGTCAAGCGGTGCAGCAGGTTCTCTGCAAGGGCCCTGCGACCGCCGACTAAGCCATCGGCAAAGACATTCCCGCCGGTTTTCGCTCGTCCGCGGAGGCGGGCACGGCGACCGGGGGAGATGCTGCGGGGGTGCCGACCTGAACCAGCGGCAGCACCGGAAGATCCATCGGCGCCATCGCGATCAGGCCGCGCGCGACCTGACGGATGGCCTGTGAAGCGGCGTCCTCGGGGTCCTCGACGACGAGCGGCAGGCCGGCGTCGGCCTGCGCGCGTAGCGGCATCGTCAGCGGCACCGTGCCGAGCAGCGGCACGTCGAGCTCGTCTGCAAGTTCTTCCCCGCCGCCCTCGCCGAAGATCGCGTACCGCGCGCCGTCTGGCGTCGTGAAGCCGGACATGTTCTCGATCACCCCGGCGATCTCGAGGTCGACCTTGTCGGCCATCTGCGCGGCGCGGCGCGCGACCTTCTGCGCGGTCGCCTGCGGCGTCGTGACGATCAGGAACTTCGCCTGCGGCAGCAGCTGCGCGAGCGTCATCGACACGTCGCCCGTGCCCGGCGGCAGGTCGATCAGCAGGTAGTCGAGCACGCCCCAGTCGACGTCCTGCAAGAACTGCGTGAGCGCCTTGTGCAGCATCGGGCCGCGCCACACGACGGCGGCGTCCTCCTCGACGAAGAACCCGATCGACATCACCTTCACGTCGTGCGCGTCCAGCGGGATGATCTTGCGCTCAGCAGACACCGGCGGGCGCGTCGCGCCGAGCCCGTACATCCGCGGGATCGAGTAGCCCCACACATCGGCGTCGAGCACGCCGACGCGCTTGCCTTCTGCGGCGAGCGCCGCCGCGAGGTTGGCAGTCAGCGTCGACTTGCCGACGCCGCCCTTGCCCGAGCCGACGCAGATCACGTTCTGCACCTGCGCGAGCGAGCCGTCGGGCAGGCCGCCGCCGCGGCCGAGCTTCTGCTGCAGCGCCGCCTTCTGCTGGTCGGACAGGACATCGAAGTAGACGTTCGTGTGCGCAACTCCCTCCAGTGCCGAGACGGCCCCGGCGACCGCCGTCTGGAAGTGGCCCTTGATCGGGCAGCCCGGCGTCGTCAGCGACACCGTCACGTCGACGACGCCGTTGGCGCCGATCTCGATCGAGCGCACCATGTCCAGCTCGACGATCGAGCGGTGCAGCTCAGGATCGATGACGACCTTCAGCGCCTCGGTTATGTCGTCGCGCGTGGGCACGACGGCCATTGTGACAAACGCGTGGCTGCGCCCCGGCGTCCGTGTCATTAAATGACCCGCGGGGCGATGGGGACGCCCCGCGGGTCGAGGGAGGAGAGGGTGCTACTACTGCCGGCGGGATATGAGGCCGACAGACTTTCCCGCTGCCGTCCTCTCCGGCCGGGCGGGGGAAGCTGGTGTGTCGCTCAGACCAGGCTGAGGATCCGATCCTGGACCTGGTTGGCGATGTCGCTGCCGTTCTTGGCGACCGTCTCACCACGCTTTTCGATGTCAGTGACCGTTTTCTCGATCTCGCGACGGCGCTGGCGCAGTTCACGCTCGACGCGCACGCGCGCTTTGCGCACCTCGCGCTCGAGGCGGTTGCGCGCGGTGGCGCCGCGGCGCTCGAAGCGACGCAGCTGCGCCTGAGCCTTGCTCGTCGACGAGTACGTCGAGATCGTGTCGTTGACGCTCGTGACGAGTTTGTCGCGGGCCGTCAGCGCGACGCCGACCGGGATCAGCACGGCGCGCTCGGCGTAGTCGCCGAAGACGCCAACCGTCTCGCGCGTCGCCGTCTGCGCCTGCTGCGCGGCGGACTCAGACTGGTGGATCGCCCGCGTGCGAGCGCCCTTCGCGCGAATCGCCTTCGACCGCGTCGCGCGGGCGCCGGTCGCTTTGCGCGCAGGTTTGCGCGCTTTGGCCGGTTTCGAAGCTGCTTTGGTGCGTTTCGGGGCGGTGGTGGCAGTTGGCATCTGTGGCAAGTCTCCTCTTCTTCCTCGCCTCTGCGAGGAGCTGCGGGTTCAGGTCTCGGCGTTCGATACCCCCGATTGGCGAGATCGAACACTTGTTTGTAACCCGCGCCTGGAAGATTGTTACAACGGGATGCTACCACGCCGCAAACCGCCCAATGTAATCGGGAGTTCACAAGTGCTAGCTTGTGACAGGAGGAACATGCGTTCGGCCCCCATCGGCCGTTCGCGCAAGCCACGCGGCGGGGTTGTCGAGCTCGTCTGAGCTCGGCAGCTGCTCGGGCCCGGTCCACACGCGCGCGAGCGCCTCCCGGCCTCCCTCGGCGACGACCGCGTCGCAGAAGCGCCGCCCGACCTCGTACTGGCGCAGCTTCATCTCCAGGCCGAGCAGCCGCTCGAGCACGCGCCACGGCAACCCGCGCGTCTCGCGCCGGCGGTTCATCGCGCGGCGCAGCCGCGGCAGCGACGGCAGCACCTCCGCGCCGATCGCGTCCATCGTGTGCTCGGCATGCCCCTCGACTAGCGACATCACCGCCTGCATCCGTTCGACCAGCGCCCACCGCTCCTCGCCGATCGTCATTCGCATCAGCTCGCCGTTGCGCGCGCGACCGGCCAGCTCGCGCAGCTCGTTCGCGTCCGGGATCCGCGGCAGCGAGAAGCGGCTTTTGGGCGAGCCCGCGTCGTCGTGTCCGTCGGCGACGCCTCCGAGCAGCGTCAGCTCGAGGCCGTCGATCAGATCTTTGAGCATCCCGCCGATGTGCTCGCGCAGCCACGGCGCGCCGCTGAACTGGACCGCGTGCGTGATCTCGTGGATGCTGACCCACAGCACGAGCTCTTCGCGGTTGACCGACAGGTTGCGCGCCGCGATCGCCAGGTTCGGCGCCAGCAGCAGCAGTCGCGGCGGCACCTCCTCGCCGAGCAGCGCCAGGTCGTACTGGCCGAGCACGCGCTGGGAGAGCACCCCCGTCAGCGCCCCGATCTGCGCGCCGAGCATGACGCTCGACGCCGTGCGCAACGGGCCCGCGAGCGGCCCCGTGCCGGCGCCGATCCGCTCGCTCAGGCCGCCGAGCAGCGGGCGCATCGTTCGCAGGTTCGCCGCGATCCACGCGCCGCGATCGACCGCCTCCAGCGGCGGCAGCTCGGCCGGCTGGGGCAGCCCGCTGTAGTCGCTCACTCGTCGCGCGAACTCGTGCGCGCGCGGCTGGACCGACGCGGCGCGCACGCCCCCCGGAGGGGGCGACCCAGCGATCCGCTCGCCGATCCGTTGGGCCATGCCCCAGTCGATCGCGTCCACCCACAGAGCGTAGCCCCGCGGCATCAGCGCGCGGTAAGGACCGTCGGCTCGCGCCGGGCGATCGGACCCGCGGCAGCTGAGGATCGCCCGCGGGCGGCCGCGCGATCGCCCGCGAGCGCGCCAAACCGCTCGACTCTCGGCCAGCGCGCTCGTATCCTTGGACGGTGCCCGCCTCGCGAATCGCGCCCGCGCCTCCCGCCGCCGCTGCGACCGCGCCGGCCATCGAGTCCGGCTTCCTGCATCGCGCCGAGGTTCGTGACGTGCTTGCGTGGGTTCGCCTGCTCGTCGATCCGCACGACGCCGCCGCCGTCGTGCGCGCGCTCGCGCGCCCGCCGATCGAACTGCGCCAGGCCCACCTCGCCCGCGTGATCGCGCTCGCGCGGCGACGCAAGCTCGACCTCGTCGCCGGCCTCGGCGCCGCGACCGAGTCGCCGCAGGTTCCGCCCGAGGCGCGCGAGCGGATCGAACGCTTCGTCGTCCTGCACCGCAGCGCCGCCGTCGGGCTGGACGGCCTCGCCCCCGACGCGTTCCTGCTCGAGCTGATCGAGCTGATCGGCACGCCCGGGCGCGCCCTGCTCACCCCCGACGACGCCGCCGAGCAGCGCGCCAGCCTGCAGGGGCTGCGCGACCTCGCCGACGAGCTGTTGCGCGCCGAGCCGCAGTCGGGCGCGCGCGAGCTCGCACGGCGCCTGGCCGCCGTCGTGCCCGAGGCGCGCGGGGCGATCGCGGCCGGCGACCGCGACCCGCCCGCGCACCTCAGCGCGGTCTCGCCAGACGCCGACGGCTCGATCGACGAACTGCTGCAGGCGCGCTTTCAGCGCCTCCACGACGAGGTGCTCGACAGCGTCGCGCGCGTCGGCGGCCGCCTCGGCGAGCTGCGCCTGGACACCGAGCTCGATGTCTCCCACGGCGTCGTTCGCTACCTCGAGCTGCTCAAGCTCGCAGCGCTGATGCAACGTCCCCCCGCCCAGGAGCTCGCCGACGCGCTCGCCGACGTCAACGGCCGCCTGCTCGCGTCGGCGACGCCACTGCAGCGCGAGATCTTCCAGACGTCCGCGCTCGACGACTCGCTGATCGCCGGGGCGCGGCTCGGCCTGCCCGAAGAGCACTCGCTCGAGCCGTTCCTGCCGCGCAAGGGCGTCGGCCTCGCGCTGTCGGCGTCTGACATCGAGACCTATCGCAGCTGTCCGCTGCGCTACAAGTTCGCTCGCGTTCTGCGGATCCCGACCGAGCAGACGCTGCACCAGCGGTTCGGCATCGCCGTGCACCAGGTGCTCGAACGCTTCCACGCCGGCGGCGAGCAGACGCTCACGCGGATGCACGAGCTGCTCGAGTCCGGCTGGCGCCGCGCCGGCTTCGGCGATTCGGAGATCGAGCGTGGCCTGCACGAGAAGGGCCGCACGGCGCTCGCGCGCTACTACTCGCGCCTGCATGAGCAGGACTCCGAGCCGGTCTCGTTCGAGCGCTCGTTCTCCTTCCGCCTCGGCCCGCACCACCTTCGCGGGCGAGTCGACCGCGTCGACCGGCTGGGCGCCGACTGCGATGCCGAGTACGAGCTGATCGACTACAAGACCTCGCGCGCGAAGAGCGCGGAGGAGCTGCGCGACGACGTCCAGCTGTCGCTGTATGCGCTCGCCGCGCGTGAGGACTGGCAACTGCCATCGTCGCGCCAGGCCTACTACTACGTGCTCGACGACGTCAAGGTCCCCGTGCCGCGCGATCTGCGCGACGCCGCCGCCGTCACCGACGTCGTCATGCGCGTCGGCGACGGGATCCTCGCGCAGGAGTTCGAGCCCACGCCGTCGCAAGCGGCGTGCTCGATCTGCGACTACCGGATCGTCTGCCCCGTCGCCGAGCGGTAGACCAGCTCGCTCGCCGTTAGCCGCCCGCGCCGGCGCGGCCACAGGCCGCTCTCAGCACGCGCGGACCGCCCTCCAAAAAGATCGCCTGCTATCTGCTCTCGCGGCCGCGCTGTCGCAGGAAGCGCTGGAATTCGCGCGCGAGCATGTCGCCCGACGGGACGTCCTCGGCGACGACCTCGTCGTCGCTCTCGGCGGCCTGCTCCAGGCGTTCGACGAACGCCTGGATGTCCGGATCGCTCTGCACCGCGAGGCCCACCTGGCGTTCGTAGTCGGCCGCCGCCGACTCGAGCTCGGAGACGTCCACCGACACGCCGATCAGCCCTTCGACGCGCCGCAACAGCGCGAGCGCGGCCTTCGGGTTGCTCGCCGCCGCGACGTAATGCGGCACACCCGCCCACAGGCTCGCCGACGGCAGCCCCGCGTGCGCGCATGCCTGATGCAGCACGCCGACGATCCCAGTCGGGCCCTCGTACGTCGAAGCGTGCATCCCCAAGCGCTCCATCAGCGCCGGGTCTGTCGCGTGGCCCGACAGCGCGACCGGACGCGTGTGCGGGATGTCGCCGAGCAGCGCCCCCAGCGAGACGACGACCTGCACGCCGAGCGCCTCCGCGAGGTCGACGATGTGGCCGGTGAACGCGCGCCAGCGCATCGACGGCTCGACGCCCTGCACGAGCACCAGGTCGCGCGGCGCCCGCGGCGCGTGCGCCTCGAGCACCTCAACCTTCGGCCATACGATCTCGCGCTCGTGGTCGTCGTTGAACCGGACCGACGGGCGGTTGGACTGGAAGTCGTAGAACTCCTCCGAGTCGATCTGCGCGAAGCGGCGCGCATCCAGCGCCGACGCGAGGAACGACACCGCGCTCGACGCCGCGTCGCCCGCGTCGTTCCACCCCTGAAACGCGCACACCATCGCCGGCGCCCTGAGGCTCTCCGGTCGACGGTCCCAGATCAAAGGCTGCATCCGAACCACCGTACATGATGGAACGATGGCCTCCGCCACGACCGACACGCAGCGGTTCCCCGCGCCCGGCGCCACCGCCGACGCGCTCGGTGAAGCGCCCGCCGTGCAGCCGATCGCGACGCTGCGCGACCGCGACGAGGTCGACGGAGTGTTCGCGTGCACGCGCAAGGAGCGCCAGATCTCGCGCACCGGGTCGCCGTATTTGACGATCGAGCTGAGCGACTCCACCGGCACGATCCTCGCGCGCGCGTTCAACGACGCCGACATGCTCGCCGGGCGCTTCGAGCGCGGCGAGCTCGTCCACGTGCGCGGGCGCGCCGAACGCTGGCGCGAGCGCCTGCAGGTGACCGTCGAGGCGATCGCGCGAGCGCGCGATGGCGAGGCCGACCTGGCGAGCTTCCTGCCGACCGCGCGGCGCGACCTCGACGAGCTCGAAGGGTTCCTCGAGCACCTCGCACGCGAGGTCTATGACCCCAGCCTGAAGCTGCTGCTCGCCGGGATCCTCGGCGATCGAGCCCTGCGCGCCGAGCTGCGCCGGGCGCCGTGCTCGGCTCCGGCGCCGAGCGGCTCGCGTGCCGGCGGCGCCCACCACGCATATCTCGGCGGTCTGCTCGAGCACACCGTCGCCGTCGCGACGATGGCGATCGAGCTGTGCACGCTGCACACGCGCCTGGACCGCGACCTGCTGCTGTGCGCGGCGATCACGCACGACCTCGGCAAGACCCGCGAGTTCACCTACGGCGCCGAGATCGCGCGCAGCGCCGAGGGGCTGATGCTCGGTCACGTCGAGCTGTCGTTGCGCACGATCGCCGCGCACGCGCCGCGCTCGCTCGACGCGCAGCGGCGCCTCGCGCTCGAGCACTGCGTGCTGATGCACCACGGCTCCGACGCCGCGGGCGGCGCGCGCTTCGCCTCGCCCGAGGCGGTCGCGCTGCACCGGATCAACGCGCTCGACGCGAGCGTGAAGGGGGCCTTCGAGCAAGGCCTAGCCGCGCCGCGCGCCTGAGCGCCTGCTGCGGTCAAGCCTGGCGCCCTCGCTGCCGATGTAACGGCATGAGCGAGATCGGCGCGGTGACCGCCGAGCAGACAATCGACGAGCAGGTCGGCGAGGCGCCCGCGCCCAGCGAGCACTCGAGCACCGGCCTGTACCCGCCCAAGCGCACCGGGCGCTCGACGCGGATGATCGGCGAAGTCGTCGTCGATCTCGGCTTCGCCGACCGCGAGACCATCGACGAGGCGGTTGAAACGGCACGAACGCAGGGGCGGCCCACCGGGCTCGTGCTCGTCGAGGAGGGCGTCCTGCGCCACGACCAGCTCGCCCGCGTCGTCGCCGAGCGCTTCGGCCTCGATTACGTCGACCTCGCCGTGTTCGACCTCGACATGGGCGCAGTCAACCTGCTCAGCCCCGAGTCGTGCAAGCGCTACCAGGCCGTGCCGATCGGCTTCGCCGACGGCGGAGCGCTACTGCTCGCGATGGCCGACCCGACCAACGTCCTGACGATCGACGACGTCGCGATGATGACCGGACGCCGCGTGCGGCCGGTCGCGGCATCGGTCGAAGACCTCAACCTGCTGCTCGCCCGGCTCGCGCGGATGGAGGACTCGATCGAGGACATCGTCGAAGAAGACGCCGACGCCGAAGCCGACGACGGCGCCGTCCTCGACGAGGCCGACAACGACGCGCCGATCATCAAGCTCGTCCACTCGATCGTCGCGCAGGCCGTCCAGCAGGGCGCGTCAGACATCCACGTCAACCCCGAAGAGGGCGACACTCGCGTGCTGTTCCGCGTCGACGGCGTGCTCGCGCCGGCCGCGACCGTCAAGCGCAAGATGGCGATGGGCGTCGTCTCCCGGATCAAGATCATGGGCGACCTCGACATCTCCGAGAAGCGCGTCCCACAGGACGGACGCTTCGCGTTGACCGTCGACGGGCGGCGCGTCGACATCCGCGTCGTCACGCTGCCGCTCGTCTACGGCGAGGGCGTTGTCCTGCGGATCCTCGACAAGGGCGCCGTGATCGACGGGCTGGGGACGCTCGGGATGCCGCCCGACGCGCTCGAGCACTTCAGCGCCGCGATCAAAAAGCCCAACGGCGCCGTCCTCGTCACCGGACCGACCGGGTCGGGCAAGTCGACGACGCTGTACGCCGGGCTCGCCGAGCTCAACGACGGCGAACGCAGCATCATCACGATCGAGGACCCCGTCGAGCAGCGGATCGGCGGGATCAAGCAGATGCAGATCGCGCCCAAGGCGGGTGTAACGTTCGACGTCGGGCTGCGCTCGATGCTGCGCGCCGACCCCGACGTGATCATGGTCGGCGAGATCCGCGACCGTGAGACCGCCCACATCGCGATCGAGGCGGCGCTCACCGGTCACCTCGTGCTCAGCACGCTGCACACGCGCGACGCGCCGAGCGGGCTCGGGCGCCTGATCGACATGGGCATCGAGCCGTTCCTCGTCTCCTCCGCCGTCGATTGCATCATCGCCCAGCGGCTCGTGCGCCTGCTGTGCAAGCACTGCAAGCGACAGCAGAAGGTGTCCGACGCGGTGCTCGCTGAGCACGGTCTCGAAGGCGCGCAACCGTTCGAGGCCGTCGGCTGCTCACGCTGCGGCGGCAGCGGCTACCGCGGCCGCGTCGGCGTCTATGAGGTGATGCCCGTCTCCGAAAAGATCCGCGCGTTGATCCTCGAACGCGCGTCCGTCGACGTGATGGTCGCCGTCGCCGTCTCCGAAGGAATGCGCCGCCTGCGCGACGACGGCCTCGACAAGGTGCGTGCGGGGCTGACCTCCGTCGCCGAGGTCGAGCGGATGACCTCGAGCCTGCTCTGAGCCGCCGCGCCGCGCCGCGCCCCGCCGCCCGCCGACCGCGCCAGCCCGCCCCGCCGGCGATCGGGCACGCGCCGGCGCGCGTGCGCGGACCGCCGGCGATTGCGCGGCTAGCGGCTGACCGCCGCTTTTTTGGCCGATTTCTTCTTCGACGTCTTGTGCTTTGACTTCTTCGCCGACTTCTTCGTCGTCAGCGGCGCCGGGTTGAAGCGGCTGAAGTGCGAGTACCAGTCGGGTTTGCACCCGTTTGGTCGACCGAGCTCGTACGGGCCTGAGATCGCCTGGACGATCTTGCCTTTTTCGAGGTACGCATACGTCACCGTCAGCAGCGGATCGACGCGCGGCTCGGCGCACAGCTTCGTGCCGATCGCGAACTGGCCCGTGATCGTCTCGTAGCCGCCGCTGGCCAGGCCGACGCAGTTGGCCGCCCAGCCCGGGAGTTCACCCGAGCACGTGAACGTGTCGGCGAGTTCCTTCTTTTCGATGTTCGTCACCTTCGCCGGGCTCGACACGCCGGTCACGGGGATCTGCGACTGCACCTGGTAGCCAGTGATCGGGCCGTTGCAGTAGAACGAGTACTGAACCTGCTGTTCTTCGCTTCCCGCTTCCGGCTGGCCCGCGGACGTGTTGCCGAGGCAGTTGTAGTTGTTCGGGTTCGATTCTTCGGCTTGGCTCAGCGCCGGACTCGCGAGCGACAGGGCGGCCACGCCCGCGATCGCGGCCAGCCAAAGAGTGACCTTTCCGTGGGCGGTTCCAAATGCGTGCAACAGGTTCTCCGTTTCGTGTTTGGGGTGTGGATCAGGTCGCGCACGGCGTCGGTCGGTGGCTTTCGCCCCGACCTCCGTCGCGCGCTCAGTGCAGGAGCGCTTCCATGCTCCGCAGTGGTGACGTGGGGGTGAAGACGACCGACGAACGTGCGCCCGGCTTGGCGAACGGGGAGAGCAGCACCGCGCCCGCCGGCGGCGTCGTCGCGAGCGTCGCCGACGCCGCGCCCGCCGGCAGTTCGGCGCTCGCCGGGTCGGCGACCGTCGCGTACGTGACGACGACGAGCCCGTGTTCGGTGTACGCCGTCGATGCTGTGATCGTCGTCAGCGCCGCCTGCACGAACTGGTCGGCCGCCGTCACGCCGGCCGGTGTGCCCGGCGCGCACGCGGCGCCAGCCGCGCCTTCAGGACACGACGGCTGGACGATCGTGTGCAGCACCGGGGGCGTCCCGCCGACCGTCGCGCGGTGTTCGACCAGCGCCGCGTCAGCCGCGAACGCGCTCGCGCTGAGCGATGTCCACGCGCTCAGCAGCGTGCCCTTCGGGATCAGCTGGCCGGTGATGTACGGGGCGGCCGCCGCGTTCGCCGTCGCTTCGCTGAACGAGAACCCCGACAGCTCGATCAGCCACACGCTCGTGATCGGCGGCAGCTTCGACGCGCCCGCCGCCGATTTCCTCGGCGCCGGCGAGCTCGTTTCCGGTTCCGCCGCCGATTCGCTCGGCGCGCTTGCCGTGGCGGGAGTGCTCGCGGCGGCGGGGGTGCTGGCCGCCGCCGCGCGCGGCGCCGGCGTGGGCTGCGGCGCGATCGCCGGCGGTGGCGTCACAGCCGTCGCGGGCGGTGGCTGCGTGTGTGCCCGCGCGGCGAGTGACGCGATCAGCGCCGGCAGCTGCTGGACGACCTCGCCGCCGCCCGCCAGCGACGTCGCCGGCGAAGGGCCGATCGCCGCGCCGACGCCGACGCCGAGCGTGAGCATCGCGACCGCGAGTGCCGCGCTGGCGCGAAAAGACGGCAGCCGCGTGCGCCGGCGATGAGCCGCGACCAGTGCGGCCGCATCGTCGTGCGCGGAGGCGTGCGCATGGGGCGCCGACGCGTCGCGCGCCGACGCGTCGCTTGCATCGGGCGCCGACGCGCCCTGCTCGTCGCCGGGTCGATCGTGTGGTGGGGGGGTGGGGTTGTCCATGTTCTCGTGCGCCGGCCGCAACTTCGCGGGGGTAGTCCGCGTTGGTGCACAATCGTCAGGTTGCGGACAAAGCAGCTTATCTTGATCGAATCTATCGGGATTATGGTATGTTCGCGCCCCGACGCTGTCAACCACTCGTCACAAAACCCAGAACGGAGCAACTCCCAGATGAACCGATTCCGCCGTCTTTCCCTCGCGTTCGCGGTGGCAGGCGCCGTTGGCGTCGCGGCGCCCGCGGCGGCGTCCGCGCTGACGACGATCACGATCAGCGGGGCTACCGCGTCCTATCCGCTCGTCTCGCTGCTCGCGTCGAAGTACGTCAAGACGCACCCGAACAAAGTGAAGTTCAAAATCACCCAGGGCGGCGCGCAGATCGGCGTCAACGATGTCGCCGCCGGGCGCGTTTCGATCGGCGACGTCTCGCGCGATCCGGTCGCGTCCGACCCGGCCGGCCTCGTCTTCTACCCGGTCGCCAAGTACGGGATCTGCGTAGTCACCAACAAATCGAACCCGGTGAGCAACCTCAGCTCGTCGCAGGTGACGTCGATCTTCACCGGCAAGACGATCAACTGGAGCCAGGTCAGCGGCGCGACCGCCAGCGGGCCGATCGACCTGATCAGCCGCACCTCGGTCGCCGGTGTGCTCACGAGCTTCCAGACGCTGTTCCTCGAAGGCAAGAAGGTCTCGACCAAGGCCGCCGAAGAACCGTCTGAGGGTCTGATGCGCGCGAAGATCGAAAGCGACCCCAACGCGATCGGCTTCGTCTCCAACTACCAGTCCGACAAAGGCACGGTCAACGCGGTTGGCCTCAACGGCGTCGCGTGCAACCACCAGAACGTCAAAACCGGCGCCTACACGGGCACCGCGCGCTTCTATGAGGTGACCAAAGGCAAGGCCAACGGCGCGGCGTCGGCGTTCATCGGCTGGATCGAGAAATCCGCCGCGGCGAAGAAGATCATCAATACGCAGTGGCTGACGATCTAAGTCACGCGTGCTGGAGCGCCTGAGGCACCCGTGGAGCGACACCCGCGCCGAGCGCACGCTCGGCGCGGTGTCGTTGCTGGTCTGCGCTGTCGTCGTCGCGATGGTTGTGTTCGTCGCGATCCACGCGTGGCCGGTGTTCCACTACAACGGTCTCTCCTGGCTCGGCTCGGGCGGCAACGTCGGGCGCCAGATCGCGGCGATGCAGACCACCACGCAGCACCCGCCGCCGTCGGCCTACCACCTGCGCGCGTGGCCGCTCGTCTACGGGACGATCCTCACGACCAGCATCGCCGTGGTGCTCGCGCTGGCGATCTCGATCCTCTCGTCGATCTTCATCGTCGAGCTCGCGCCTGCGCGGTTGCGGCGGATCGCGATCCCCGTGATCCGCCTGCTGGCGTCGGTGCCGTCGGTGATCTACGGGCTGATCGGGATCCTCGTGCTCGTGCCGTTCGTCGGCAACCACCTGATCACGACCGCGGAGAAGGAATCGGTTCAGAACGTGGTGCTGCTGACCGGCGCCGGGCTCTCGGTGACCGTCGTGATCCTCACGGTGATGATCACGCCGATCATGGTCGCGCTGATCTGCGAGGCGCTCGTGTCGGTCCCCAACTCGTGGCGCGAGGGCGCCGTTGCGCTCGGCGTCAACCCGCTGCGCGCGATGCTCGCCGTGACCCTGCGCGCGGCGCGCCCGGCGATCGTCGCCGCGGCCGTGCTCGCGACCGCGCGAGCGCTCGGTGAGGCGATCATGATCTCGATGGTCTCCGGCGGCAACTCGTTCGCGCCGAAGCCGATCGACGGGCTCGTCTTCCTGTTCGAGCCGCTGCGCACGCTCGCGTCCGGGATCGTCGACTTCCGCGAAGGGATCGGCGCGCCCGCGCTCGGCTCGACGCTCTACGCCTGGGCACTTCTGCTGCTGTTCGCCGCCTTCGTTCTGTCGATCGGCGGCTACCTGATCAAGCTGCCCCTCCGTAAGTACCAGGTGCGCGGATGAGCGCGATCGGCGAGTGGCGCCCGACGCAGCTGCCCCCCGGGCCGCCGATGCAGAGCGGGCCGGGGCGGCGCTCCTCGCCGAGGAGCTGGCGCTGGGTCGATCGCCTGGCGCTCGTGTTCGCGTGGGCGGCCGGCATCGGGCTGTGTCTGATCGCCGGCGCGATAGTCATCTACATGGGTTACCGCGGGATCCAGTACCTGCGCCCGAGCCTGCTCGTCCAGCGCCCCGCGCTGAGTACCACCCAGAGCGGCAGCGGCGGGTTCCTCGACCCGTTGATCGGCACGGCGCTGCTGACCGTGATCGGGATCGCGCTCGCGACCCCGCTCGGCGTGTGCGCCGCGCTGTGGATCGCCGAGTACGGGCGCCCGACCTGGCTCGCGCGCGTGGTCGAGTCGAGCATCGAGATCGTCGCCGGGACGCCCGACATCGTGATCGCGCTGTTCGGCTTGTCGATCTTCCAGCTCGGCGTCTTCGCGCCGCTCTCGTTCAAGGCCGCCGGCGGCGGCGTGTTCGGCAAATCGTTCATCGCCGCCGGAGCGATGATGTCGCTGATCGCGCTGCCACCGATGTTCGCGGCGACCCGCGACGGGCTCCAGGCCGTCCCCGAACACATGCGCGAGGCGGCATACGCGCTGGGCAAGACGCGGATCGCGACGATCCGGCGCGTGCTACTGCCGAGCGTGCGCTCGAACATCGCGACCGGCGTGACGCTCGGCATCAGCCGGATCATCGGCGACACGGCGATCATCGTGCTGCTGCTCGGCGAAACGCTGCGCCTCGACCCCCAGGGCTCGACGCCCGTCGTCGGTCTGCTGCGCGGGACCGGCGCGACGCTAACCAGCTACATCTACGGCAACTCGCCCGCCGGCGAAGGCGCCGCGCCGCAGAAGGCCTACGCCGCCGCGTTCGTGCTGCTCGTGTTCGTGCTCGGCCTGAACCTGATCGTCGACCGGATCGGGCGCTCGAGCGCCGATGCGACCGGGCTGACGGTCGCCGGAGCCGTCGTATGAGCGAGGCGACTGCGAGGGGGCCAGCGCTTTACAACCGCCGCGAACCTCGCTAACCTGATCGCTTCGATGGAGAAAGTGTCCGACAACTTCGGTGCAGAAGGTGCTCGATGAGCCGCGATGAGCTGCTGCTCGATCCCCGCACGGCGATGACCGACGACGACCAGCCGACCGCCGAGGCCTACACGGCCGACGACCAGCCGCGCAGCGCGATGGCGTGGGCCGCGCCCACGCCGCTGCGCGAGGGCGCGAGCTCGGTGCCCGCGTCGCACCCGGCCACCGACCACGCGATCCCTCCCGTGCGCACGATCGTGATCGACCGGCCGCCCGAGCCGGTGCGCCCGCCACAGCAGCGGGAGTCGGTGCGCGCTGCGCAGAGAACCGCGGGCCCCGAGCGCCTGCGCCTGGAGGACGTGAGCATCGGCTACGGCGACAAACGCGCGGTCAAGTCCGTCTCGCTGTCGATTCACCAGGGCGAGGTGCTCGCGCTGATCGGTCCGTCCGGCTGTGGCAAGACGACCCTGCTGCGCACGCTCAACCGTTTGACGGAGTTGACGCCGAGCGCGACGCGCGCCGGGCGCGTGATGCTCGACGGCGAGGACATCCACGAGATCGCCGACACGACCCTGCGCGCGCGCGTGGCGATGGTCTTCCAGCAGCCCAACCCGTTCCCGATGTCGATCTTCGACAACGTCGCCTTCGCGCTGCGCGAACAGTCGCGCAAGCGCCCGCGGCGGCGCGAGCTCGAGCCGCTGGTCGTCGACGCGCTCAAGCGCGCAGGCTTGTACGACGAGGTCGCCGACGACCTCGACCGTCCCGCGCTGCGCCTGTCCGGCGGCCAGCAGCAGCGCCTGTGCATCGCGCGCGCGATCGCGCCGCGCCCGGAGGTGCTGCTGATGGACGAGCCGTGCAGCGCGCTCGACCCGATCTCGACCGGGACGATCGAGAACCTGATCGGCGAGCTGCGCCGCGACCTCGCCGTCGTCGTCGTCACGCACAACCTCGCGCAGGCCCACCGTGTCGCCGACAAGGTCGCGTTCATGTATCTCGGCGACCTCGTCGAGTACGGCAGCACGTCGCAGGTGTTTGATGAACCACGCGCGACACGCACGCGCGATTACGTGCACGGGGCGTTCGGATGAGCCTCTGCCACCGGCGGGCGCCCGCATGCGACCGCGACTCCTGAGCAGGGCGATCGCCGTGGCCGCCTGCGCACTCGTCACGACGACGTTCGCCGCGTGCGAGAGCACCGAGCACGAAAGCGCCCAGCTCGAACTGCAGTCGCGCGCCGCACAGGCCGCCGAAGTCGCCAAGGAACGCGCCGCCAAGAAGCGCGCGCACGCGCACGCCAGCCACAACCGCCGCTCGCACGGCAAATCCTCGATCCGCGCCGACGGCGCCGCGAAGGGGTGAGCGGCCTGAGCCTCGTGCCCGTGCCCACCGAGCAGGCCGGCGCGGCCTGCGCAAACTGCGGCGCGCCGCTCGCCGCCGACCAGCGCTACTGCCTGTCCTGCGGGCAGGCCGCCTCGCCCGTCCGTCTGGCGTTCCTCGACGTGCTCGAGCGCGACGGCGCGCGCGGGGCCTCGCAGCAGACGCTCGAGCTGACCGCAACCGGCTATACGCCCACCGCCGACGCGCGCGGCACGAACGCGTGGCTGCGGCGCAACACCGGCCTGCTCGCGCTGCTCGGCGTGCTTGTCCTCTGCCTGATCGCCGGTCTGCTCGTCGGCCACTGGGTCAGCCAGGGCAGCAAAGCGCCCGCCAAGCAGGTCGTCGAAGTCAAGGGCCTCTCCGGGCTGGCCGCTGCGCCCGCCGCCGCCGCGACGACGACGCCCAGCCCTGCCGCCGGCTCTACGGCCGCTGCGAAAGAAACCGCCAAGGAAGCGGCCGAAGCAAAGGCCTCCGAAGCCAAAGAAACCAAGGCCGAAAAAGCGCCGCCGCCGAAGCCCGTGAAAGTCGCGCCGACCAAGATCAAAAAACTGACGAAGTCGACCGGCGCGCAGCACCAGAAGGAAATCAACGAACTCGGCGCGACGCCGATCGAAACCGGCTGAGCCCATGTCCGAGCTGCGCCGCCGCCGCCACGAGCTAGCCGAGCGCGTCGCCGAGCTGACGTGGGATCTCGGCGGCCTGACCTACGAGATGGCGATTCGTGACCACTACCGCCTCGACGTGCTCGCCCGCCGCGCGGCCGAGCTGCAGCAGGCCGACGCCGAGCTCGCCGAGATCCAGCGGATGCTCGCGACCGCCGACGCCGGCGTCGACGGTCAGTGCCGCTCCTGCGGCGCCGTTCACAGCCGCGGCGCGTCGTTCTGCTGGCACTGCGGCGCCGCGCTGCTCGAAGAGGCGCGCCCGGCGGTCCTGCACGACAACGGCGCGCCCGCCTGACAGGGCGCGGGGGCTGGCTAGACGACAACGGCGCGCCCGCCTGATGGCGCGCGCGATCTGGTCAGGTGCGCTGCTGCTTTACGTGCGCTGCTGCTCGACCGGCTCGGGCGGAGCGGCCGTCGCCGTATCGGGCTGAGTGGGCGCGGGCTGCGCCGGCTGGGCCACCGCCGGTTGGGCGACCGGAGCGGGCGCCGGCTGCTGTGCGGCCGGCAGCGTCGTCTGATGAGTGGCGGACTCGCCCGTCACCGACGACTTGAACTCGCGCATGCCGCTTCCCAGCGAACGTCCGATCTCCGGCAGGCGCTTTGCGCCGAACACCAACAGCAGGATCACAACGAGGAACGCGATGTGCAGAGGATTGTCGAGCCCCATCTCCGCAAACAGTCTAGCCGATCGCAGGTGTGCCGATCATTGGTCCTCGCGCCCCAGGCCGCGTCGCACGAACTGCGCCGCGACGACCAGCAGCAGCGCGGCAAACGCGTCGCGCAGCACCGCGCCCGACAGCGCGTTCGCGAGCACCACGCCGCCGGCGGCGCCGGCGAGCGAGAGGACACCAAGCAGCAGCGCGTCGCGCCGGTGCACGTCGCCGTGGCGGTCGTGGTCATAGGCGCCGACGAGCGCCACCGGGACGATCGCCAGCAACGACGTCGCCTCGGCCTGGTGCTGGCTGAGGTCGAGGAAGATCACCAGTCCCGGGACGAACAGCACCCCGCCGCCGACGCCGAGCAGCCCGGCGATCACGCCGCCCGCCAGGCCGATCACGATGGCGCCGATCACCGCAGCACGAGCTCCGCTGCGCTCGCGACGAGCACCGCCGCGAACAGCAGCGAGATCGCGCGATTGGCCATGCGGCGGTGCAACGAAGTGCCGATCAGCACGCCCGCGACCGCCGGCACGCCGACGAGCACCGCGTCGAGCACGTGCACGTTGCCGTACAGGCTCTGCGTCGCGGCGGCGAACGCGGCGACCAGCACGATTGCCGCGAGCGACGTCGCCGTCGCCCTGCGCTCGTCATAGCCGAGCCAGAGGACGAGCAGCGGCACGATCACGCTGCCTCCGCCGACGCCGAACAGGCCGCTGAACACGCCCGCCGCGGTTCCGATCGCCGCCAGCTTCAGCGCCCGCGAAACGCCGCTCGCGCCCGCGCGCTCAGCAAGCACGCTTGCGAGTGATCGGGCCGGGCACGATGCGCGCCATACTAGAGACCGTGTCCCCCGCTGCCACGCTCGTGGAGGCGCTCGAGCCGATCCACGCGGACCCCGCCCACGGCGCGGTTCTGCTCGACATCGACGGGACGCTCGCCCCGATCGTGCGCCACGCCGCCGATGCGCACGTGCCCGAGGCGACGCGCACCCTGCTGATCGAGATCGCCAAGCGATACCGGCTCGTCGGCTGCGTCAGCGGCCGCCGGGCGGCGACTGCGCGCCAGATCGTGTCGATCGGCACGCTCGCGTACGTCGGCAACCACGGCGGGGAGCTGCTGCGCCCCGGTGCGACGCGCCCCGAGGTCGACCCCGAGCTCGCCGAGTGGACCCCGCGGATTCGCCAGTTCGCCGCGATGGCGCTGACCTCCGAGTATGAGCGACTGCGGGTGCGCGGCGAGGACAAGGAGGTCATCGCCGCGTTCCACTGGCGTGGCGCCCCCGACGAGCACGCCGCCGAGCGCGCCGTCCGTGAGATCGCCGATCGCGCCGAGGCCGAGGGGTTCGTCGTGCATTGGGGGCGCAAGGTGCTCGAGGTGCGCCCGCCCGTGGCGCTCGACAAGGGCATCGGCATCGCGCTGCTGCTGCGCGGCGCTCCCGTCACCGCGGCGATGTACGTCGGCGACGACGCGACAGACCTCGACGCCTTCCGCGGTCTGCGCGAGCTCGTCCAGGCCGGCGAGCTCGAGTCGGCCCTGTGCGTCGCCGTCGACTCCGACGAAGCGCCTCCTGAGCTCGGGCGCGAGGCCGACCTCACGCTCGACGGGCCTCCGGCCGTGCGCCAGCTGCTCGAGGCGCTGCTCTAGTAGGCGTGCGGTTCGTCGACTTCTTGAGAGCGACAGTGATGCTCAGCGCAGGCGCCGCGACCGCGCTCGCGCTCATCACCGGCCTCGCGCTCGGCACCAAATCTGACGAAAGCACGCTGCTGATCGCCGTCGGCTGGTGGTTCGTCGCCGCGCTGATCGGACTGCGCCTCGGCCGCCGCTCCGAAACCAACCCGCCGATCGCGCGCCTGCTCGCGAGCGCCAGGGCGACCACCGCGCTGCCCGAGAATCACCCCAACGCGATCCTGCTCAACCGCCTGTGGCCGCTGCTGCTGTTCACCCTCGTCGCCGCCGGACTGGCGTTTCTTGCGCCGCAGATCCCCGGGATCGCCGCCGGCTTCGCGATCATCTGGGCGCTCGGCTGGCGCCGCCAGGACGCCGCCGTCGCGGCGATCGAGGAGCGCGACGGCGCGTTCTTCTATGTGCGGCGCACGTCCCCGGTGCGACCGATGGCGCTCGAGCGAACGCCCGGCTTCAAGGCGCTGCGCCCCGAACGCACGAACGGCGCCGTCACCTAGATGGCCGCCGGCCGCGCGGCCGATGTGCTGCTCGTGTCGCTTGGATCGACCGCCGGGCTGCGGCGTGCCGACGACGAGCTGGCCGACTCGTTGCGTCGTGCCGGCGCGAGCGTTGAGCTCGCCCGCCCCGTCGCGCCGCGGCCGCTCCCGACGCTGATGCTGACCGACCTCGAATGGGCGCGCTCCGCGCGGCGGGCCGCGCGCGAGGCGCTCGAACGCCAGGGCCCCGCGCGCCCGCCCGCGGTGATCTACTCGACGACGACCGCCGCTTTGCTGTGGCGCCGCCCCGGCGCGATTCGCTTTGACGCGCTAGCCGCGAGCAACCGTCCCGGGCGCCACGGGCTGTGGCAGCGCCCGCTCGAGCGCGGGCGCCTGCGCGAGGCGCCGTTGCTGCTGCCGTGGAGCGAGCGCTCGCTGGACGGGCTTGGCGCCGACGACGCCGACAGGCGCACGCTCGTGCTGCCCGTGCCCGTCGAGCCGTCCGGTCCGCTGCCCGGAGCCGCTGGGCAGCCAGCAGCCGTTGCGCAGCCCAGAGCATCTGCCCAGCCGCCGCGCGACATCGCGGCGGTCACGTACGCTGCGAACCCCGCGAAGAAGGGCCTCGGTCGGGTGCTCCGCGCCTGGCGGGCGGTTCGCGACCCGGCCGGCTCCGACGAGCTCGTGATCGCCGGCGTGTCGCGCGAGCAGCTCGTGCGAGACCGACTCATTGCTGCCGAGGAGCCGGGCGTCCGCGTGACCGGGCCGCTGCCGACCGACGACTTCCGCGCGCTGCTGCGGCGAGCGTGCGTGTTCGTGTGTGCGCCGCGTCGCGAGGATTACGGCATCGTCCAGCTCGAGGCGCTCGCCGACGGGTGTCAGCTCGTCACGACGGCCGCACCCGGACCGTATGCCGCCCTGCCGATCGCACGCGAGCTCGACGCGCGCCTGGTCGGCGACGACCTCGCCGCGGCGCTGCGCATGGCACTGCAACAGCCGCTGGCAGACTATGCCCAGCGCGCGCGGGCGGCGCTCGCGCCGTTCTCGCGCGACGCTGTCGACCGGATCGTCGCCGACGAGCTACTGCCGCGACTGCTTGCGTAGCGCCTGCAGCTCCGCCCACGCGCGCGTGTTCGCGACGTCCTCGCGCGTCACCCACCCGCGGCGCGCGGTCGCCACGCCCCAGCGCATGTTCGCCAGCGTCCGCAAGCGATGCGCGTCGGAGTCGATCACGAGCCGCACGCCGGCGCGCACGGCCGCGCGCGCGTTGACGTCGGAGAGGTCGCGCCGGTCGGGGTTGGCGTTGATCTCCAGCAGCGTCCCGGTCCGCGCGGCTGCCGCGAACAGCGCGTCGAGATCGACCGCGTACGGAGGGCGCCCATCGATCTTCCGCCCGGTCGGATGTCCGATCGCATCGACCAGCGGGTGCTCCATCGCGGCGATCAGCCGATCGGTCATCGCCTGCTCGGCCATCCGAAACGACGTGTGCGCGCTCGCGACAATCCAGTCGAGCTGTGCGAGCAGGTCGTCGTCGTAGTCGAGCGAGCCGTCGGGCAGTATGTTGACCTCGCTGCCGGCCAGCAGCTCGATCCCGTCGATCTGGGCGTTCGCCTCGTGCACGAGGTCGATCTGGCGGCGCAGCTGGTCTGGCGAGACGTGGTTGCCGAAGCCGTGCGACGCCGAGTGGTCGGTGATCGCGAGGTACTCATAGCCGCGCGCCCGCGCTGCTGCGGCCATCTCGGGGATCGTGGCGTGACCGTCGGAGGCGACCGTGTGCGTGTGCAGGTCGCCGCGGATGTCGTCCAGCTCGATCAGGCGCGGCAGCGCGCGCGGCGCATCGCCCGCGCCAAAATCGGCGAGCGCCGCCGCCAGCTCGCCACGGTCCTCGCGCAACTCGGGCTCGATGTAGGCGAGGCCGAGAAGCTCATACAGCTCGTGCTCGCTCGTGCACGTGCGCGTGCTGCCGATCGCGTCGTCGAGCACGCCGTACTCGGAGACGTGCAGACCGCGGCGCACCGCGGCCTCCCGCAGCGCCGCGTTGTGGCGGCCAGAGCCGGTGAAGTGCTGCAGCAGGTTGCCCAGCTGCGACGGCTTTGCGACACGCAGGTCGACGTTGATCCCCGAGTGTGTGCGCCCGCGCGCACCCGCCTTGCCCGCCGAGCCGACGGTCTCCATCTGCGGCAGGCGAGCCAGGCTCTTGGCGAGCGTCGTCGGGCGCGTCGTCACGGCGATCAGGTCGATGTCCTTGACGCTGTCGGCCTGACGCCGCGCCGACCCCGCGACCTGAACGTGCGTGTCGGCGCCGCCGCGCTCGGTCAGCGCGCTCACCAGGCCGTCGCCCAGCTCGAGCGCCTTCGGCAGCAGCAGCCGGGCCGGCGCCTCCTCGCCCGCGCCCTGCTCGAGCGCCGTCCGCACGCGTTCCTCGAGCTTCGGTCCGAGCCCGCGGACGGTGCGGATCCGCTGCGCGAGCGCCGCCTTGCGGAGCGTCTCAAGCGAGTCGATCCCGAGCTCTGAGTGCAGCAGGCGCGCGCGCTTGGCGCCGAGGCCCGGCAGGCGCGTGACCGCGATCAGTCCCGGCGGGATCGTCGCGCGCAGGCGCTCGGTCGCCGGGATCGTGCCCGTCTGCACGAGCGCGAGGATCTTTTCTTCGAGCGTCGCCCCGATCCCCGGCAGCTCGTGCGCGCGCCCCTCGCGCGCCAGCGCCGAGAGCGACACCGAAGCGTCTCGCACGCTCCTCGCCGCGGTGCGGTACGCAAGCACGCGATGCACGTTCGCCCCGTCGAGCTCGTACAGGTCGCCGAGTTCCTCCAGCGCGTCGGCGATCGCTCCGTTCGAGAGCTCGGGTGCGGGCACGGCTTCCAGAGTATGCGTCGCAGCGCGCGGCGGCCTTGCGACGCTCTAGGGTACGCCGACTCATGCCGGGCGAGCCGTGGCTGATACTGCCGACCTACAACGAGGCGGAGAACATCGCGGCGATCATCGCGGCGGCCGGCGGCGTCCTCGCGAGCGCGACCGCAGACGGCAGGTTCGCCGGCGCATATCGGATCCTCGTCGTCGACGACGGGTCGCCGGACGGGACGGGACGGATCGTCGACGAGCTCGCCGCGCACGACGCCTCGATCGAGGTGCTCCACCGCACCGAGAAGAACGGGATCGGGCCCGCCTACCTCGCCGGCTTTCGCCACGCGCTCGCCCACGGCGCGGGCTACGTGATGGAGATGGACTCTGATTTCTCCCACGACCCCGCCGACCTCGCCCGGCTGCTCACCGCCGTCGATCGCGACTCCCCCGACAGCGCGGACCTCGCGCTCGGCTCGCGCTATGTGCCCGGCGGGGGCGTGCGCGACTGGGGCCTGCTGCGGCGGTTCATCAGCGAGGGAGGCTCGACCTACGCGCGCTGGGTCCTCGGCCTGCAGGTCCGCGACCTGACCGGCGGCTTCAAGTGCTTTCGCCGCGAGGTGCTCGAAGCGATCCATTTCGACGGCGTGCGCTCGCAGGGCTATGCCTTTCAGGTCGAGCTCACCTACCGCGCCGTGCGTGCGGGCTTTCGCGTCGTCGAGGTGCCGATCGTCTTTCGCGACCGCCAGGACGGCCAGAGCAAGATGTCCTGGCGGATCGCCGCTGAGGCGATGTGGCTCGTCCCGCTCCTGCGCTTCAAATAACGCGCGATAGCCGCCGCGCGCCCCGCTATGGCTTGAGGTCCGGGGCATGTACGCCGATGCAAAGGGGATGGATGCATCGGCATACGCCTTCGCCCACGGCGTCCGCCACACGCGCGAGACGCTGCGCCTGTGGCACGATCGGCCCGGGCGGGTGCTCGGCAGGTGGCTGGCCGGATCGGCGCTCGCCGCGCTCGGGCTGCTGATGGCGGTGTGGGCGATCGCATCGCTCAACGAAGGCCAGGAACAGATCATCGTCCTGCGCCCGCCATTCGCCGTCGGGGACCTCGGCGACGTGCTCGGTGTGCTCGAGCGCAACTTCCTCGTGCTGGCGCTGCACGCGATGGCGTGCGTCGCCGGGTTCATCGCCGGCAGCTCGCTGCCGTTGCAGGTCGAGGGCCGCACCGGCCTGTCGCGGTGGGTGCACGAGCACGGCGGACGCATCGCGATCGCGTTCGTCGCGGCCGCGACTACGTTCTCGTTGAGCGCGCAGGCGTATCTGATCGGCGGCAGCCTCGGCCGCGTGTCGGCGTTTCTGCGCGTGTCGCCCGGGACGCTGCTGCTCGGCGTCCTGCCGCACGCGATCCCCGAGCTGATCGCGTTGTTCCTGCCGCTCGCGGCGTGGATCATCGCCAGCCGCCGCGGCGAGTGGGACCAGCTGCTCGCGGCGACGTTCGTGACCGTCGCGATCGCTCTCCCCGTTCTCGTCATCGCAGCGCTCGTCGAGGTCTACGTCTCGCCGCACCTGTTCGTCACGCTGACGCACATCCGACCGCCGATCGTTCGGTCGAGCGAAGGGTGGTTGGTGACCGTGCACTAGGCTCCGCGGCCCGCCCGGCACCCCTTCCTTCACTTTGTATAGTGTTAGGCAACCAAGCGAGAAAGGAAGCGCAATGGCAGGCACGTTGAACGAAGTCACCGACGACAACTTCCAGGCCGAGGTGATCGAGTCCGAGAGCCCGGTGCTCGTCGACTTCTGGGCCCCGTGGTGCGGCCCGTGCCGCGTCGTAGCGCCGGTGCTCGAAGAAATCGCCTCCGAGCGCCCTGATCTGCGGATCGTCAAGCTCAACACCGACGAGAACCAGCAGACGGCCGCCGCCTTCCAGGTCCTCTCGATCCCGACGATGATCCTGTTCAAGGGCGGCCAGCCCGTCAAGACAGTCATCGGTGCCTACCCCAAGAAGAAGTTGGAGCAGGAGCTCGAGCCCGCCCTCGCCTGAGGCGGCTCCTGAGCACCGATCTGAGCACCGATGCCACTCAGGTGGCGTCGGGGCGAATCTAGGTGCGCGCCTGCTTCCGTAGGCTGATCGTCAGCGTCAGCCCGTCGACCCGGACGTCGCCCGAGTAGTCGCGCGCGCCGGCGGTCAGTGTCGCGCCGTCGCCCAGCTCGAAGCTGACGGCGAGCGTCTCGCCGGCGACGTAGTCGCGGTGCGTCGCGGCGGCGCGCTCGAGCGCGCCGTCGCCCTCCAGCGCGAGCTCGATCCGGTCCTCGACGTCGAGGCCGGCGCTCTTTCGCGCGGCCTGCACCGCGTGGACGATCTCGCGCGCGAAGCCCTCCTCGCGCAGCTCGTCGTCGATCGCCTCCTCGAGCGCGACCGCGTGCGCCCCCTCGCGCTCGACGCTGTAGCCGTCGGGCGCGCGCATTGTCAGGATCACGTCGTCGCGCGACAGCGTGTGCTCGCGACCGTCGACGGTGATGCCGATCCCGCCGCTCGCGTCCGGCGGTACCGCGCCGTCTCCGTTGCCGCGCGCGCCGGGTTGATCGGTGTCCCGCAGCGCCGCGGCGACGCGCGCCGGGTCGAGCGCGGCGATCGCGTCGGCCGCGAGCGGCATCGATTTGCCGAAGATCGGCCCGAGCCGGCGATAGTTGGCCTTGACCTCGTAGCTGCCGAGCTCGTCCGCAGCGGCGACGAAGCGCACGCGCTTGACGTTGAGCTCGTCGCGCACGATCTCGACGAGCCGTTCGATCGCGTCGCGCTCGCGCCCGGCGGCTACGACGACCGCCTCCCCGAGTGGTTGGCGGACCTTGATCTTCGCCTTGCCCCGCGCGCCCAGTCCCAGGCGGACCGTCTCGCGTGCGAGCGCCATCCCACGCTCGAGCTCCTCGTCGCGCGTCAGGCGCGCGCCGACGGCGCGATCGCCGATCGTGGGGAAGTCGCACAGGTGAACGCTCTGCATCGTCCCGTCGAGGTTGTCGTAGATCTCATCGGCGATGAACGGGCAGAACGGCGCGAGCAGCTTCGAGACCGTGACAAGGCACGTGCGGAGCGTCGCGAACGCGGCCGGATCGCCGTCCCAGAAGCGCCGCCGCGAGCGGCGCACGTACCAGTTGGACAGGTCCTCGACGAGGTCCGCGATCGCGCGCCCCGCCGTCGTCGCGTCGTAGGCCTCCAGGCGGTCGGCCACGAGCTCAGCGGTGCCCGCCGCTCGCGAGAGCGCCCAGCGATCGAGGTTGTCGGTCGGCTCGTCCGCCATCTGTGCCGCGCCCAGCGCGTCCGCGTTCGCGTGCGCGTACAGCGCGTAGAAGAAGTACGTGCTCCACAGCTGCTTGAGGAACAGGCGCACACCCTCGCCGATCGTGTCAACCGAGAATCGGTATCCGTCCCACGGCTGCTTGGACGTGAAGAAGTACCACCGAAACGCGTCCGCGCCGTAGCGGTCGAGCACCGTCCACGGCTCGACAGTGTTGCCGCGCGACTTCGACATCTTCTGGCCGTCCTCGTCGAGGATCAGCCCGAGGCACACCACGTTGCGGTACGGCGGATCCTCCTCGAGCAGCGTCGCGACCGCGAGCAGCGAGTAGAACCACCCGCGCGTCTGGTCCTGCGCCTCGCAGATGAAGTCGGCCGGATAGCTCAGCTCGAAGCGCTCGGCGTTCTCGAACGGGAAGTGGTGCTGGGCGAAC